>DMYQ01000203.1:0-715 GCA_003482555.1 Janthinobacterium sp.
GTATTGGTGCCGGATGTATTGGCGCCGGATGTACCGGCGCCGGACGGTGCCGACCCGTTTACGCCAGGGCCTTGACGACGGCGTCGCCCATTTCCAGCGTGCCAACGCGGGTGGTGCCGGCCTCGTAAATGTCGGCCGTGCGCAAGCCCTGGGCCAGCACGCGCTTGACGGCCGCCTCGATGCGCCCGGCCTGTTCGGCGCGATTCAGCGAAAAGCGCAGCATCATCGCCGCCGACAGGATGGTCGCCAGCGGATTGGCGATGCCCTTGCCGGCGATGTCGGGCGCGGAACCGTGTGAAGGCTCGTACAAACCCTTGTTGTTCGCGTCCAGCGAAGCGGACGGCAACATGCCGATCGAGCCGGTCAACTGGGCCGCGCAATCCGACAGGATATCGCCGAACATATTACCGGTCACCATGACGTCGAATTTCTTCGGCGCCCGCACCAGTTGCATGGCGGCGTTGTCGACGTACATGTGATCGAGGGCCACGTCGGGATACTCGCGACCCACATCGATCATGATGTCGCGCCAGAACTGGAAGGTTTCCAGCACATTCGCCTTGTCGACGCTGGTCAGGCGCTTGTCGCGCTTTTGCGCGGCCTGGAAGGCGACGTGGGCGATGCGGCGGATTTCGCCTTCCGCGTAGCGCATCGTGTCATAGCCTTCGCGCTGGCCCTTGAAGGGGCCGTCCGGACATTCGCGCACGCCGCGCGG
>DMYQ01000203.1:930-5314 GCA_003482555.1 Janthinobacterium sp.
TGGCCGAAGTAAATGTCGCCCGTCAATTCGCGGATGATCAGGATGTCCAGGCCGGAAACGATCTCCGGCTTCAGGGTGGAAGCGTTGGCCAGTTCCGGATACAGGATAGCGGGACGGAAGTTGGCGAACAGGCCCAGTTGCTTGCGCAAGCCGAGAATGGCTTGCTCGGGACGCAGGGCCCGCTCCAGGTTATCGTATTGATAATCGCCGACGGCGCCGAACAGCACCGCGTCGGCCGCCTTGGCCAGGGCCAGCGTGGCTTCCGGCAGCGGGTGGCCGTGTTGCGCATAACCGGCGCCGCCCACGGCCGCCGTTTCCATCTCGAAGGGTTCGCCCAGCGCGTTCAAGACCTTGACGGCCTGCTCCATGATTTCCGGGCCGATGCCATCGCCTGGCAGGATTGCAATTTTCATATGATTCGATTCAATGTTAGATAACGTTCGCCAACCACGGTTGCGCGGCCAGGTGCCGCTCTTCGAAGCTGTGGATGGCGTCGGCGTGGCGCAGGGTCAAGCCGATATCGTCCAATCCATTCATCAGGCAATACTTGCGGAAGGCGTCGATCTGAAAGGGGTAGGAGACGGCGCCATTCGACGTCGCCACGCGCTGCTGTTCAAGATCCACCACCAGCTTGTAACCGGGGAAGGCTTTGACTTCGTTAAACAGATGGTCGATCTGCGCTTCGGGCAAGACGATCGGCAGCAAGCCGCTCTTATAGCAATTATTGAAAAAGATGTCGGCGAAGCTGGAGGCGATGATGGCGCGGAAGCCATACTGGTCGAGCGCCCACGGGGCGTGCTCGCGCGACGAGCCGCAGCCGAAGTTCTTGCGCGTCAACAGGATCGAGGCGCCCTGGTAGCGCGCCTCGTTGAGCACGAATTCGGGATTCAGGGGCCGGCGGCTATTGTCCTGGCCCGGTTCGCCGTGGTCGAGGTAGCGCCACTCGTCGAACAGATTCGGGCCGAAGCCGCTGCGGTGTATCGACTTCAGAAACTGTTTCGGGATGATGGCGTCGGTGTCGACGTTGGCCCGGTCGAGCGGGGCCACCAGGCCCTCGTATATGGTAAATTTGTCCATGCTGTTTCCTTGCTGACGGACGGAGCCCGCGGGCCCGCCTGTCGGGGTTTATTTGTTGCCGGCGCCTTGCACCGCCTGGCCGTCGGCTTTTTACGTCTTTGCCGAAACCGGTGTCGCGCACGGCCAGCCAGTCAAAGGGCGGAGCGTTTCTTCGGCGCGCGCTGGCGGGGCCGCTTGCGCCGGCCCTGCGCTCATGCCGCTTATGCTTCAGCGCAGGCTGCGCACGTCGACGAAATGGCCGGCGATCCCGGCCGCCGCCGCCATGGCCGGCGACACCAGATGGGTACGCCCGCCCTGCCCTTGCCGGCCCTCGAAATTGCGGTTCGAGGTGGAGGCGCAGCGCTCGCCCGGCTCGAGCCGGTCGGCGTTCATCGCCAGGCACATCGAACAACCCGGATCGCGCCACTCGAAGCCGGCATCCTTGAAAATCGTGTCCAGCCCTTCCCGCTCGGCCTGATCCTTGACCAGGCCGGAACCCGGCACCACCATCGCCAGGATCACGTTCGAGGCACGGAACTTGCCGCGCACGACGGCGGCGGCGGCGCGCAAGTCTTCGATGCGCGAATTGGTGCAGGAACCGATGAAGACCTTGTCGATGCGGATGTTTTGAATCGGCGTGTTCGGTTCCAGCGCCATATAGATGAGCGCCTTTTCCATGGCGTCGCGGCGCACCGCGTCTTTTTCGTTTTCCGGGTCCGGCACGCGGCCATCCACGGCCACCACCATTTCAGGCGAGGTGCCCCAGGTCACCTGCGGCTTGACGTCGGCCGCGTTCAAGGTGACGACCAGGTCGAAACGGGCGCCGGCGTCCGAATGCAGGGTGCGCCAGTAGGCCACGGCGCGCTCCCAATGGGGGCCGGCCGGCGAAAACGGCCGTCCCTTGACGTAGTCGATGGTGGTGTCGTCGACCCCGATCATGCCGGCGCGCGCGCCCGCCTCGATCGCCATATTGCACACCGTCATGCGGCCTTCCATCGACAGCGAGCGGATGGTGGAACCGCCGAACTCGATCGCATAACCGGTGCCGCCGGCCGTGCCGATCTTGCCGATCACGGCCAGCACGATATCCTTGGCGGTGACGCCGGCCGGCAGCGCGCCGTCGACCTGCACCAGCATGGCCTTGGATTTCTTCGCCAGCAGGGTCTGGGTGGCCAGCACGTGCTCCACTTCCGAGGTGCCGATGCCGTGCGCCAGGCAGCCGAAGGCGCCGTGGGTGGAAGTGTGGGAATCGCCGCACACCACCGTCATGCCCGGCAGGGTGGCGCCCTGCTCCGGCCCGATCACGTGGACGATGCCCTGGCGCTTGTCGTTCATGTTGAAATACGTCAAGCCGTAACTCTTGGCGTTCTTGTCCAGGGTTTCCACTTGCAGGCGCGAGACCGGGTCGACGATGCCCTCGGCGCGGCCGGTGGTGGGCACGTTGTGGTCGGCCACGGCCAGGTTGGCCGAGACGCGCCACGGTTGCCGGCCGGCGTCGCGCAAGCCGTCGAAGGCTTGCGGGCTGGTCACTTCATGCACCAGGTGGCGGTCGATGTACAAAATGGTCGTGCCATCGTCCTCGGCGCGCACCACGTGGGATTCCCAAAGTTTGTCGTAAAGCGTCTTCATGATGATTTATGCGGCGTAGCCACAGCCTGTAGTGAATGATCCATATCGATTATGACATATTTTGGCCCCGGCAAAACCAAGGCCAGCCCCCGGGGCGGATGACAAGAGTAAATTCGGTTTGGCGGCGCGATCCATCCGAAACATTGCCGGGACCCTCCCCGACCTCGCGCGCGGGCGCGCGCCCCGCAAAAAAAATGCCCGCTTTCGGGCGGGCATCTTTGTCTGGCGGACGTTTGTCAGGCCGCCATGCGCGCGCTTCCCCTGCAGCCATCCATCAGGAACGATAGGCCGACCACCAGCACCAGCTCGCCTTCCGCCGAGCGCGCCGTGCCGGTGATGCCCTCGACGGCGATGGCCGTCATCGGCTTGATCACCAGGTCGGCCGTGCCGTCGACGGCTTCCACCGCCAGGATATACGGTTGTGGCGCGGCGACAACAATACCCACCCTTTCGTTGCACGGCTCGTAACCGAGGGAACCGGCCAGGGAGCGCACCGGCAGCGGCCGGCCCTGGTCTTTCAGCACCGGGAAACCGCCCACTTCCATGAATGTCTCGGGCAATTCGACGACCCGCTGCACCACCGCCATCGGCAGCGCCAGCGCGGCGCCCGAAGTCGATACCAGCATGGTCGGCACGATCGACAGTTCGATCGGCAAGCGGATGGAAAACTTGGTGCCGAGACCGAGCTTGGAATCGATGTGGATGGCGCCGCGGTTTTTTTCGACCGCCGTCTTCACCACGTCCATGCCGACCCCGCGCCCGGACACGCTGGAAGCGACGTCCTTGGTGGAAAAGCCCGGCAAGAACACCAGCTGGAACGATTCGTCGTTGCTGAGCTGGGCCGACTCGCTGATCAAGCCTTTTTCCGTGGCTTTCTTGCGCAGCTTGGCCGGATCCATGCCCTTGCCGTCATCTTGCAGCACGATCATCACGCTATTGGCTTCCTGCCAGGCTTTGAGCGAGATATACGACTTGGCCGGTTTGCCGGCCGCCATGCGCTCTTCCGGCGTTTCCACGCCATGGTCCAGCGCGTTGCGCAACATGTGCACCAGCGGGTCGTACAGGCTGTCGACGACGACGCGGTCGACTTCCGTCTCGGCGCCCTCGATGGTCAGCTCGACGTCCTTGCCCAGGTCCTTGGCCAGCTCGCGCACCAGGCGCGGGAATTTCTGGAACAGGCGGCCGACCGGTTGCATGCGCGTCGCCAGGGTGGCGCGCTGCAACTCGGTGGAGTAGCGGGAAGCCCGTTCCAGCGTTTCCGCCAGGGTGGCCATCAGGGTGGCGGCCTGGCCTTCGAATTTGAATTGCAGCAAGCGCTCGAGCAGCACGGCGGCCTGATTGGCCGCTTGCACGGATTCGCCGGCCACTTCCAGCAAGGCGTCGAGCTTGACGGCGTCGACGCGGATGCTGTCTTCCTTGACCGGCGCGGCGGTGCGCGCTTCCGGCTTTTCGTCGCGGCGGTCGACGCCATCCCAGTTCTTGCCGCCCGGCTTGGCCGCGTCGGCGGCGGCGGACGCCTGCGCGGCCACCTGCGTTTCCGCAGCGGCGGCCGGCGCGTGCGCTTGCGGCGCGGCCGCGGCGGGCGTGTACGTTCCCTCGGGCACGACCGCGACATACATCGCTTCCCAGTCGAGGCCGTCGGCCCCGATGCTGGCGGCACGCGGGGCGGCCGCGGCCGCGGCTGGCGCGGCTGGCGCGG
>DMYQ01000104.1:0-21403 GCA_003482555.1 Janthinobacterium sp.
CGCCGATGATGTCGACGATCTTGATCGAAAAGGCGTTGATCGACCCCATGGTGTCGACCACGCGCGCCACCACGGCGCCGCCCTTGACGGCCACTTCCGAAGCCGACTGCGCCAGCACGTTGGCCTGACGCGCGTTGTCGGCGTTCTGTTTGACGGTCGACGTCAATTCTTCCAGCGAGGAGGCGGTCTGCTGCAGGGAACTGGCCTGCTGCTCCGTGCGCGAAGACAGGTCCAGGTTGCCGCTCGCGATCTGGCTGGAGGCGGTGGCGATGGTCGCCGTGCTGGCATGCACCTGGCCGACGATGATGGCCAGGCTGTCGCGCATGCCCTGCATGGCGAACAGCAGGCTGGAATCGTCCCCGGCCCGGGTGCGGATCGGCACCGTCAAGTCGCCGGCGGCGATCTGACAGGCGATCTCGGCGGCGTAAATCGGCTCGCCCCCCAGTTGCCGCACCAGGCTGCGCGTGATCAAGAGTGCGGCGCCGACGCTGATCAAAAGCGCCAGCGCGCCGAAGGACAGCATCATCGCGCGCGCGCCGGCGAAGGAGGTTTCGGCGGCGGCGGCGGCACCAGCGCTCTGCTTTTCTTCCAGCGCGCTCAGCTCACGCAGCAAATCCCACCATTTCTTTTGCACGGGCCGCATTTCATTGCGCAACACCTTGTAGGCTTCGTCGCCCTTCTTCGCCACGCCCAGCGCGGCGGCCTTGGCGATCAGCGGCCTGGCCAGCGCATCCTGCAGCTTGATCTGTTCGAGCAGCGCGCTTTCTTCCGGCACCGTGCCGGCCAGGGTGGCGAACATCCTGGCGAGGCGAGTTTGCGCTTCCGCGTATTTTTTCGCCTGCGCCTCGATGCGCGTCCTTTCAAGCTGAATTTCGGCGTCGTCCGTCAGCAGGATCAGATTGCGCATCGCCAGCGCGCGCTCCGTGATGCTCAAGTCCATGATGGCGGCCAGCCTGGTCTCGACGTTGTTGACCTTGATGATTTCATCCATCTGCTCGCGCATCACCCCCATGCGATTGAGGCCGAGGCCGGTCACCACGGCCAGCAAGGTGGCGACCAGGCCGAAACCGACGCCCAGCCGTGTCGCCACTTTCATATGTGCAAGATTCATTACTTCCTCCGTTAACGACATTCGATCGGTGCGCGGCGCGCGCCCGACCCTCGCTCATGGTCATCCGCGCGCCAAACAATATGCGCCGGACGGGCCTTGCGGACGTCCAGCGTGCTGTGCAACGGTCAGGGCCGCAACGACGCACCCTTGGCCGACTCGACGCCTCGCGGCGGGGAACAACTGGCGACGGCCGACGGGCGACGCCATGGATGAATTGATTTCCTACGGGAACTTATTTCAGACATTTTGCACTAAAAATTTCAGGGCAATATTCACCAATAGTCACCGCGAACGCGGTAATAGCGATTTAGGCATATGGTTATGATATTTTCGCGCTTGAAGATTGTTTTTACACAAACGGCGCGTTCATACCGCCAGCGCGCCGTCCGGGAAGATCTTGGTCAGCGCGTAACGCAACTCGCGCAGCTTGGGCGGTTTGCTCAGCACGCAATCGACATGCTGCAAATTGTCGCTCTCCGGCACCAGGCGCTGGCCCCAGCCGGTCAGCATGATGAGCGGCGTCAGCGGCGCCGCCAGCTTGATGGCGGCCGCCACCTTGCGTCCGTCGACATACGGCATGCCAAGGTCGGTGATCACCAGCTGGAACGGCGCCGCCCCCTCCAGCGCCGCGCCGAACAGGTCGATGCCGGCCTGGCCGCCGTCGGCGGCGACCACCATGTGACCGTCGATCTCGAGGATGTCGCGCAAGGCTTTCAGCACCATCGGGTCGTCGTCCACCAGCAGGATGGACAGGCGCGTGGCCAGCGCGTGGGCGCCGGCCGGCGCGGCGACCTGGACGGCCACCTCCGGCAGCGGAAAACGCAGGCTCACGGTGCTGCCCTCCTGCGGCGCCGTGCGGATGTCGATGTTGCCGGCGTGCCGCTCCATCATGCCGTACACCATGGCCAGACCGAGCCCTGTGCCGCGCTCCCCCTTGGTGGTGAAGAAAGGCTCCAGGCAGCGCCGGCGCGTGTTTTCATCCATGCCGACGCCGCTGTCGCTCACTTCGACCAGCACCTGGCGCGCCGTCATGGCCAGCGCCGAGGCCGGCTCGGGCGCCAGCCAGGTGCGCAGGGTCAGGATGCCGCCCTCGGGCATGGCGTCGACGGCGTTGAACACCAGGTTCGTCAGCGCCTCGCGGATCTCGCCCTCGACGCCCATGATGGCCGGCAGGTCGGCTTGCAGCTCGGTGCGCAGCTCGATGACGATGCCGCGCTTTTGCGGCATGTCGCTCCAGCGCGCCCGCGTCAAGTCGATCACGTGGCGCAGCAAGAGGTTGGCGTCGACCGGCCCCAGGCTGGCCTGCGGCTCGCGCTGACGGTAGAATTCGCGCATCCGCGCCACCGTCGCGGCGACGTCGTCGATGGCGCGCTCGATCACTTCCAGGCAATTGCGCCCGTGCGGGCTCAGATTCGGCTCCGTCTCGAGCAGCGATTCCGTGTACAGCGCCACCGGCGAAATAGCGTTGTTGATGTCGTGCGCGATGCCGCTCGCCATCTGCCCCAGGGCGCGCAAGCGTTCTTGCTGCATCACCGACTGCTGGGTCTGTCGCAAATCGTCGTAAGCGCCCTGCAGGGCGCCGTACAATTGCGACTGGTTGGCGGCCAGCGCCACGTGTTCGCTCAACTGGCGCAAGAACTCGCATTCGCCGCTGCTGAAACCGTGGGCCCGGTGGCGCGCCACCACCAACACGCCGAACACCGTGTTTTCGGCCAGCAGCGGCGCCATCACCAGGGAGCGCAAGTCGCCGCGCGCCAGCCGCCGCGGGAAGGGAAAGTCGACCGCGGCGATGTCGGACTCGTACACCAGTTCGCCGCGCACGCAGCGCGACAGGCCGTTTTCATCGATCGGGATGGTGGAATGCTCGGTCATCGAAAACTCCCGCGCCAGGCTGGCGCTGAGCAAACCGACGCTGGTCACCACCAGGCTCTTGCTGAGCGGCTGATACAGGCAGATGCAGCCGAAGTCGAGCGGCAATTCCTCTTCCAGGCTGCGCACGACGACCTGGAAAATGCTGCGCAAGTCTTGCCGCTCGCCGATGGAGCGGGTGATCTGGTGCAGCAGGTTCAAGCGCCCCAGTTGCGCCCGCACCTTGTGCTCGGCGCCCTGGCGCACCCCGATTTCATCCTGCAGGGCGGCGTTCGCGCCGGCCAGCTCGTCGCGCGAGACAGTGGTGAGCTTGAGCTTTTCCGTCATCTCGTCGAAGGCCCGCGCCAGGTCGCCGATTTCATCGCTGCTGCGCATGCCGAGCGTGAAATCGAGGTTGCCGGCGCCGACGATGCGGGTGCCCTCGCGCAGCCGGTCGAGCGGCCGGGTGACGCTACGCAGGGTGATGAAGATGATGACCGCCACCACCAGCACCACCAGGCCGCCGAAGGTGGCGACGGCGGTGTTGGCGCGCTGCTGCGCCACCAGCACCGCCGCGCGGCTGCGCTCGGAGAGCTTGAGCGCGGCCGAGATCATGGCCTGGGTCTTGTTGGTGATCTGCCCCGAGAGCCGCGTTTCCAGCTCTACCAGCACCGCGCCCCGGTGCGGGTCGAGGGCCAGGTCGCGGCGGTTTTCAACGAGCAGGGTGAACAGGCCGTCGACGCGCCGCAGATTGTTTTTCAGCTCGCCCAGGATGGCCTTTTCCTCGGCGCCATCGAGACCGCTGTCGGCGGCCAGCAACTTGGCCAGCGACGCTTGCCGTTGCTGCCACTGGATGCGGGTGCGGCTGCCGTGCTGCAGCGCGTATTCCAGCGACAGATAGCGCAGCGCCGTGACCGCCCCCAGCACCTGGCCGGCGCTCTCGTTCTTGAGCAGCTCGCGCTTCATCTGCTGTGTGGTCTGCAGCAGTACCGCGACGATGAGTGTGACCACGCCCACGCAAAACAATTCGGTCAGCTTCAGACGGGTCGAAATTTTCACGATGGCTTCTTCAATGGATGATGGTCACGGCCGACGGTCGCACCGTCTCCAGGCCATCGAGATACATGTAATCGAGGTAGTTCGGCATGTCGGCGCGTTCGCTCATGCGGTTCTTGATGGCCCACCGGGCCTCGTCTTCCAGCGCCAGGATCAGGCCCTGGTCGAGCACGACGCGGAAGTGGTAGGTCGGCAGCGCCACCGGCGCGGCGGCGCAGTATTGGGCGCCGCGGCGCAGCGCGCGCAGGATTTTCCGGATGGTCTCGGGATGGGCCGCGATGTAGGCGCGCATGGCGGCCACGTTGTAAATGCTTTCATAGACGTCCTGGCCATAGAAGGCGACCCCGTTGCCGCCCTGCTGGCGCAGGCTGGCGGCCAGGAAGGGTTCCCAGGTGGCGATGGCGTCGACTTCGCCGCGCGCCAGCGCGTCCGGCAATTCCTCGGGCAGGTAATTGCGCATGCTGACCTCGCTGGGCGCCAGGCGCTGCCGGTTGAGGAAGGCGTCCAGCATGAAATGGCCCGACGTGTTCAGGGTGACGCCGATCCGCTTGCCCTTCAGGCTGGCCGCGCCATCGACCCCGCGATCGCGCCGTCCGACGATGCCGTGATCCTTTTCGGTGTCGAAAATGGTGGCGATGACGGCCACCGGGTCCTTGTTCAAGCCGGCGAACATGACGGGAATGTCGGCCACCGTCCCCATGTCGGCCTTGCCCTGCAGGACGGCGTCCATGGCCGCCTTGCCGCTCGAATGCGACTGGATCTGCGCCTGGATGCCCTCGTCGCTGAAATAGCCTTGCCGGCGCGCCTCCGTGACCGGGCAACTGCCCACGTATTCCGTGTTGGTGGCGATGACGACGCGCTCGACTTGCCCGGCCCGCGCGGCTTGCGCCGCCTGGCGCCGCCAGCCGTAGACGCCCGCCAGCAGCAGCAGCAGGACCAGCACGGTCAGCGCGATGACGGTAGCCCGGGCCGTGGCGCGGCGTGGCCGGACGCTCACGGCGCGCCCCCGGCCGCCCAGTCCAGCTCGTCGAGCAGGGACAGGCAGGCCAGCGCCGTGCGGTTGTCGGCGTCGGCTTCCTCGTGCCAGGCCGAGACC
The DNA here is from genome assembly GCA_003482555.1 of Janthinobacterium sp. Lineage (GTDB taxonomy): Bacteria > Pseudomonadota > Gammaproteobacteria > Burkholderiales > Burkholderiaceae_D > Janthinobacterium. The sequence goes on from DMYQ01000104.1 coordinate 5,112, forward strand.
GAGACGGCGACGATATTCATGCCGCCCAGGGCGCGGAACAGGGAGCGCATGTCGGACCAGTCCGGGCCCTTTTGCACATGGTATTTCAGGGCCGGCATTTCCATCCTGGCGCTGACGACGTCGGTGTCCCAGTGCAGGTACAGGCGCTCGCGCGGCGCCAGGCGCGCCAGGATATCGTCGATCGGACAGATGACGATGCCGGAGGCGCGGATCGCCTCCGCCTCGCCCGGGTCGAGGTCGCGCGCGTCCGACAGCAGCACCTGGCGCTCCGGGTAGGCGCGCACGCCCACCTCGGCGCAAAAGGCGCCGATGGCGTCGCGCTCGCGCGTGCGGCGGTCGCGCCGCCCCACCAGCACGGCCAGCGGCATGCCGCCCAGGTATTGGGTCTGGGTCGTGCCCCAGGTGTGGAAGTCGCCGTGCGCGTCCAGCCACAGGATGCGCTCCGGTTCGCGGCCGGCCTTTTGCAGCCCGGCCAGCATGCCGACGGTCGACATGCAGTCGCCGGCAATGCTCATCGGCACCCGGCCGGCGCCCGCCACTTCCCTCACCTTGTCCGACAGGCGGGCGTAGATCTTTCCCATTCTGCGCATTTTTTCGTTCGCATCCGTTAAGCAAGTGTCGCTGAATTCGACCCGTTCGACCACTTCCCAGTCGCGCCCGTCGAGCTCGGCGACGCGGCGCAAGCCATCGCGCCTTTGTCCCATCAGATAGGGCACCAGCAGGCGCTGTTTCATTGCCAGCCCGCGGGATTCATCGCATACCCCAGCGTTTCCATCATGGCGCGCACCTCGCGCCGCTCGCCCAGCGCCAGCAATTGCGCCTCGCGCTTTTTCCAGCGCATCGGCCGCGGCGCCTCGGTCGCCATCGTCACGGGCAGCGCCGCCGGCACGGCAAAGGGGGACAGGCCCAGGTGCAGGCCGAGGGCGCGCATGAAGGCCGGCGGCGCCGCCAGAAAATCCTCGAAGCGCAGGCGCAGCGCCGCCACGCTGGCGCCGAGTATGGCTTGATGGCTGGCCAGCCACTGGTTCAGGCACACTTCATCGAGGCCGCTGGCGGTGAATTGGCGCCAGTTCGGCGGCAAGTCGAATTTCCACCAGTGGCGGCCGAAAGGCAGCAGTTCGGAATAGCCCTTGATGTCGAGCCGCACGCCGACGCGGCGCAAGTCGTGTGAAAAAAATCCCACCGGCGAGAGCCAGCCATCCATCAAACCATTCACCGATTGGGCGTAGCCGCGGCTCAGGTGCAGATAGTCGACGCGGGCTTGCGGAAACAGTTGCTCGTACATGCCGATCCGGTACACATCGGCCGGCGCCTTGAACAGCAGGATCTTGCATTCCAGGTCGGCCGCCGTGCATGCCCGCCCGTATTGGCGCGGCACCACGAAGGGCGGTTCTTCGATCTTCAAGGCTTCGTCGAAACAGCGCCCGCTGTCGCGCGCCGCCTTGCCGTCGTAATATTGCAGGCGCCAGGGCTGCTCGCGGAACACCGTGGCCAGTATCAGACCCTGCCACTGCTCTTCGCCGGCGATGCCGCGCGCCGCCCCCTCCAGCAGCGCCTCGTCGAGCGCGCGCAGCAGAGCCGCGTGCGCGCCCGGTTGCGTAAACAGGACGGGAAATTGCAGCAGCAAGCGATTTTCCCACTGCTTTTTCAAAAGCGGCGAGGCGGCCCGGGTGGCGACCGGCACACTCAGCTCGGCGAAGATATTGTCGGCCAGTTCCAGGCGATTGTGCAAGACCCCGATCGCGTCGCTGTCGCCGCTGTCGCCGAAACCGTTGCCCGTCAAGGCCAGCAGCGCTTCCATTTCACCGTCCAGGGTGGCGATGTCCGGGTGCCCGGCCAGCATGCGCTTGACCAGGCTGGAACCGGAGCGGGAATTGCCCAGGATGACGAGCACGTTCCTGACCCGCCCGGACAGCTCGCTACGGCCGACGTTGCGGATCCGCTTGACGTCTTCGATCAGCGCCCTCATGCGGCGTGCGCCCGGCCGCTGCGCTTGATCAAGAAGGCGTAAAAAGTCTTCTTCTCGCCCTCGTTGGCCGAGGCCTTGCCGAGCGCGCGCACGGAAAAGCCGGCCGCCTTGGCCAGGCGCCGGACCTCGTCGACGGCGCCGAAGTCCGCGTGCGCAAAATAGATGCGCCCGCCCGGTTTCAGGCATTCCGCCACTTCCTTGAAAAAGCGCGTGTTGGTCTTGAAATCGGTGTCCCATTGCGAGCTGGCGACAACGTCGTGGGCCGGCTTGTTGCGGAAGGGCAGATTCGCCGTGATCACGTCGAAGCGCTCCTGTCCCAGATTGCGGAACAGATTCGAGCGCCGCACTTCCATCACTTCCTCGAAACCGTGCAGTTTGGCGTTCTGGCGCGCGCTCTTGATGGCGGCCGGGTTGATGTCGACGGCCAGCACCCTGGCGGCGCCCTGGTAGCAGGCGAAAACGGCGATCACGCCGGAGCCGGTGCCGACATCGAGCACGCTGTCGCCGGGGCGGATGCGGAAATTCTGCACCAGCGGTTCGCTGTCCGTGAAAGGCCAGAAGGTGTTCGGATAGACGAAGAATTCCTTGCCCAGGTAGGTGATGGTCTGGCCGCCGGCGGGCACCGCCTTGAACGCCAGTTGCCGCCCTTCCTGCCAACGGTCTATCTTCGCCACTTGCGCGCCTGTCATGTTTTCCATATTCCTCACCTTTCACAAGAGTTTGTCAAAGAATCAGTTTTAGAATCACCTTTAGAATCACCTTTAGAGTCAGCCATGCTTCATGCTCCTTCAAGCCCGGTGGCGGTCGGCGCCGCACGCCAGGGCGCCGTCGATGGCCTTTGTAAAGCGCGCGATATCGATCGGTTTCGTCAGGTAGTCGAAAAATCCGGCCGCCAGACCGCGCCGTATGTCGCTCGGCATGGCGCTGGCCGTGACGGCGATGACGGGTATATCGGCCGTGTTCGGGTCGCTGCGCAACATGCGCAGCGTTTCAAAGCCATCCATGCCGGGCAGGTTGATATCCATCAGTATCACCCGCGGATGGTGCAGCCGCGCCAGTTCGATGCCGGCGTGACCGTCCATGGCCGCCAGCAAGTCCAGGTCCAGGTCGGCGCGCAGGCGGATCAGTTCTTCCACCAGGTGCAAGTTCATCGGATTGTCTTCCACATACAGCAGGGCCGGGCGCGCGCGCGCCCGCGGCAGCAGAGCCAGGGGCGCCGCCGGCGGCGGCGGCAGCGGCTTCTCCGCGCGCGCCTGGACCGCCTCGCACAGCGCGAATTCGACCCAGAAGACGCTGCCGACACCCACTTCGCTGCTCACGCCTATATCGGCGTGCATGGCCTCGGCCAGGCGCTTGGAGAGCACCAGCCCGAGGCCGGTGCCCTCCTCGTTCGAGCCTTCCCGTCCCAGGCGGTTGAAGGATTGAAAAATCGCCTCCAGCTGGGACGCGTCCAGGCCGGCGCCCGTGTCGCGCACGCAGATGCGCACCCGCCCCGAGCCCGTCGGCGGGCATTCCAGGGTCACCGAGCCGTGCTCGCGGTTGTACTTGATGGCGTTCGAGAGCAGGTTCACCAGCACCTGTTTGAGGCGCGTGCGGTCGGCCACCACGTGCCGTCCGAGGGCGTCGGGGAAGGTCAGGCCGATGCCGCGCTTTTGCGCCAGCGGTTCGATCATGGCCCGGCATTCCAGGAAAATATCGCTCAGCGCCACCGTTTCCAGCGACAGCGACATGGCGCCCGCCTCCACCTTGGCCAGGTCGAGAATCTCGTTGATCAAGGTGAGCAGATGGCGCCCGGCGGCGACGATGTGCCAGGCGAACTTTTTCTTTTCCTGGGGCGTCGAGGGCAGGGTTTCCGAGGTCAGCACCTGGCCGAAACCGAGGATGGCGTTCAGCGGCGTGCGCAATTCGTGGCTCATATTGGATAGGAAGACCGATTTCGCCTGGTTCGCGGCCTCGGCCTGGTGCTTGGCCAGCTTCAGCTCGCGATTCATCACGTCCAGTTCGGCGGCGTGCTCGCGCAACTGGCGCTCCAGCTTGGCGTTTTCGATACGCAAGAGGCGCGCCTCCAGCGCCCGCGCCAGTATCGGTTGCAGGGCCGACACCTTGAAGGGCTTGACGATATAGTCCAGCGCGCCGATCCGCATCGCCTGCACCGCCGAGGCGATGCTGCCTTCGCCGGTCATGATGATGCAACTGAGATCGGGGTCGATTTGCCGGGCCGCCTGCACCAGGGCGATGCCGTCGATGCCGGGCATCATCAGGTCGGTCAACATCAATTCGAATTTTTCGGCGCCCAGCAGGGTGAGCGCGGCCTCGCCCGAGACCAGGCCGGTGGTTTCATAGTCGTGCGCGTCCAGGGTGTCGCACAGGGCACGCATGTGCGCAACCTCGTCGTCGACGATCAGGATACGGGGACGCGTCGAACTCATACAGTCTCCTAGTGGCCGCGCAATCGACACCGCCGGCCTGGCCCGGGGCCGGCGGCTCGACAACGTGCTTCAACGATCTGGAAATCGCGACACGTCGTTTCACAATAGCATTTGCCAGATGCGCAAAATACACGCATTGTCACAAAAGTGCCGGCCCGGACCTTATCGTGACGACAATTTGCGCTAGCGCAATAGCGCGTTTTAGACGAATTAAAATTCGCTTATAATCCGCAAATGAAACCAAAAGACGAGAAAAAACTGGCCGCGATCGCCCTCGCCGCTTACCGCCTGGTGGCCAGCCGCGGCTTGAGCGCCGTCACCCTGGCCGATATCGCGCGCGAGGCCGGGATCGCCACCAGCACGCTGTATGTCTACTACGCGGCCAAGGAAGAGTTGCTCAACGCGCTATATGAACAAGCCAAGACGGCCGCCTTCGGTCGCTATGTCGAGCACGACGACGGCGCCGCGCCCGTGCGCGCGCGCCTGCGGCGGATCTGGCTCAACATGCTGGAAAATCGCCTGCGCCACCACGCCGAGACGGTTTTCATCGAGCAGTACTATCATTCCTCATTCATGAGCGCCGCCAACCGCGCGCTCAGCGCCCGCCTGGCCGGCCATTTCACCGCCTTGCTGGAGAGCGGCCAGCGCGCAGAAGTGCTCAAGCCGGTCGCCCTGCCCTTCCTGCTCGCGCTCATACTCGGTTCGATCAAGGAAACGGCCGCCCTGCTCATGGCCGGCGCCGTGCCGGACGACGAGGCCAGCCGCGCCACCGGTTTTCAGTTGTGCTGGGACGCCATCAAGGCTTAGCGGCGAGTCGGACCTGGAAGCCCGCCGGGTTTCCAGAATTGTGAATTTTAACCGAATTTATATTCGTCAAGGCAAGGAATAATATGCATACAGCAACACAAAAAACCGTCCTCATCACGGGCAGCTCGAGCGGCATCGGCCGCGCCACCGCCCTGCTGTTTGCCGAACGCGGCTGGCAGGTCGCCGCCACCATGCGCGATCCGGCCGACGCCGGCGCGCTGGCCGACTTGCCCGATGTTGCCGTCGTCGCCCTCGACGTCGCCGACCAGACCGCCGCCGACGCCGCCGTCGCCTTCGCGCTGGAGCGCTTCGGCCGCCTCGACGCCGTCGTCAATAACGCCGGCTTCGGCGCCTTCGGCCCCTTCGAGACGGCGCCCCGGGCCTTGATCGAAAGGCAGTTGGCCACCAACGTCGAGGGCGTCTTCAACATGACGCGCGCCGCCCTGCCCGCCTTTCGCGCCCAGGGCAGCGGCGTGTTCGTCAATCTCGCTTCCGTGGGCGGCTTGCTGACCATGCCGCTCAACGCCATCTACCACGCCACCAAGTATGCCGTGGTCGGCTTCACCGAAGGCATCAGCTATGAGCTGGCGCCGCTCGGCATCCGCGCCAAGGTGGTTTGCCCGGGCGGCGTCGCCACCGACTTCGCCGGCCGCTCGCTGGCCCGCACCTATACCGACGAGCACCATCCCTACGCCGACACGGTGGCAAGCACGCTGGCCGCGATGGCCCAGCGCAGCGGCGGCTACTCGCAGCCGGAAGTGATCGCCAAAGTGATTTTCGAGGCCGCCACCGACGCCAGCCCGCGGGTTTGCTATCTGGCCGGACGCGACGCCGAAGACATGGTGGCCGCGCGCGCCAGCATGGGTGAAGCCGATTACCTGAGCCACGTGCGCCAGCGTTTCGGCCTGGTGCGCTAGTGTAGTGTTGCGCTCTTCTTGCGACATAAAAATGCGTCTTTTCCGCCGATACTGCGTCAAAAATCCTCGCAATACCTCGGTATTGCTGCGGTTTTTTCCTTGTCTCGGCGAAAAATCGGCTATTTTTATAAGTCGCAATCAACGCGCAACACTACACTAGCCGCGCGCGGGCGCCGACGCCGCGCCTTGCCGCGCCCTTGGCCGGATTTGTGCCTGGGCCAGGGCGACGGCTTACGCGGCCAGTTCGACGCGCGTCTCGAGCAGCAGCTTTTTGATCTCCGGCACGCAAGAACCGCAGTTGCCGCCCGCCTTCAGGCAGGCGGTGACTTCGGCCACGCTCTTCAGGTCGCGCTCGCGGATAGCGCCGCAGATCGTGTTGCGGCCCACGCCGAAGCAGGAACACACGGTCGCGCCGGCATCCACGCCCTTTTCGATCGGCTGACCGAGCAGCAGCCCGATCCGGTCGGCCTCGCTCAGTTCAGGGTGAGCGAACAGGCCGGCCAGCCAGGCGCGCGAGGGCAGATCCGGGCGCGGCGACAGGAACAGGCATTGCTCGATGCGGCCGTCGACCAGGTGGGCGGCGCGGTACATGCCGGCGCTGCGGTCTTCGTATTCGAGCCAGTCGGCCTGCTTGTCGTCGACCGCCAGCAGGCGCCGCGCCCAGGCGTTGTAGTCGGCGATGGCGTTGCGCCCGGCCAGCTCGTAACGGGCGAAGTCGCGCCCCTGAATGCGCGTCCAGTGCGCCACGCCGGCCAAAGCCAGCTCGGCGCGGCTCAGGATGAAGCCGTGCCAGGCGACGCGAAATTGCTCGACCCGGGCCGGCGTGTGCTTGAATTCCGGTTCGCCCGAGAGCGGATCGACGACCGGGTTGACCAGGGTGCCGACGCGGGCGTCGGAGGCCGACTGGCCGTTCCAGTGGATCGGCACGAAGATGTCGCCGCGGGCGATGCCGCCGCCGTGCTGGACCCGCGCCACCATGGCGCCCCACTGGGTCGACACGCGCGCCAGTTCACCCTCGCGCACGCCGTACAGCAGGGCGTCCTGGGGATGCAGGTCGACAAAGGATTCCGGCACGTGGTCGGCCAGCTTGGCCGATTTGCCGGTGCGCGTCATGCTGTGCCACTGGTCGCGCACGCGGCCGGTGTTCAGGATCAGGGGATACTCGGCATCGGGCGCGTGCGCCGGCGCGCGCGGGGCGGTGGCGATGAAGCGCGCCCTGCCGTCGGCATGGGCGTAGCGGCCGTCGCCGAACAGACGGGCGCGCCCTTCCAGTTGGCCGGACGCCGGCCGCGCCAGCGGCCATTGCACCGGCTCGAGCTGGTCGTACTGGCGCCCGTCCATGCCGCACAGGGCGTCCAGATTGAACACGCGCGCGCTGGCGCCCTCGTTGCGCCAGGCGCTCAGGCGCGCGTGTTCGTCGAACACTTCGTGCACGGCGCCGAAATCGAAACCGGAAAAACCCATGCGCCGCGCCACCTGGCAGAGTATGCGCCAGTCGGCGCGCGCCTCGCCCGGCGCCGGCAGGAAGCCGCGCTGGCGCGATATGCGGCGCTCGGAATTGCTCACCGTGCCATCCTTTTCGCCCCAGCCCAGGGCCGGCAGCAGCACGTCGGCGTAGGCGTTGGTGTCGGTGTGTTCGCTGATGTCGGAGACCACCACCATTTGGCATTTTGCCAAAGCGCGCTGCACCTGGTGCGCGTCCGGCATGCTGACCATGGGATTGGTGGCGATGATCCACACGGCCTTGACGCGCCCCGCCTCGATGGCCTGGAACAGCTCGACCGCCTTCAAGCCCGGCTTGGAAGCGATGTGGGGCGAATCCCAGAAGGTCTGCACGGCGTCGCAGTGGGCCGGATTGTCCAGCTCCATGTGCGCGGCCAGCATATTGGCCAGGCCGCCCACTTCGCGCCCGCCCATCGCGTTCGGCTGGCCGGTGAGGGAAAACGGGCCCATGCCGGGGCGCCCGATGCGGCCCGTCGCCAGGTGGCAGTTGATGATGCTGTTGACCTTGTCGGTCCCGGCCGACGACTGGTTCACGCCCTGCGAAAAGGCGGTGACGACCTTGGTCGTGGCGGCGAAGGCGGCATAGAATTCGAGCAAATCCTTGGGCGCCACGCGGCAAATCTTGGCCACCGCGAGCGGGTCGGCGCAATCGACGCCGGCCGCCGCCAGCGCGGATTCGAGGCCGTTGGTGTGGGCGGCGAGGAAAGCGGCGGCTAGCGCGCCGTGCCGTTCCAGGTAGCACAGCAGGCCGTTGAAGAGCCAGACGTCGGTGCCCGGCTTGACGGGCAGGTGCAGGTCGGCCAGTTCGCAGGTGGCGGTGCGGCGCGGGTCGATCACCACCACTTTCATGTCGGGGCGGGCTTCCTTGGCGCGCACGATGCGCTGGAATAGGATCGGGTGGCACCAGGCCGTGTTCGAGCCGACCAGCACCACCATGTCGGCCAGGTCCAGGTCTTCGTAGCAGCCCGGCACCAGGTCTTCGCCGAAGGCGCGCTTGTGGCCGGCCACCGCCGACGACATGCACAGGCGCGAGTTGGTGTCGATGTTGGCGCTGCCGATATAACCCTTCATCAGCTTGTTGGCGACGTAGTAATCCTCGGTCAGCATCTGGCCGGAGACGTACAGGGCGACGGCGTCCGGGCCATGCTCGGCGATGATGTCGCGCCAGCCCGCAGCCACCTTGTCCAGCGCCGCGTCCCAGGACACCCGCTCCAGGCCGGCTTCCCCGCGCACTTGCGGATGCAGCAAGCGCCCCTTCAAGTCCAGCGTTTCTCCCAGGGCCGAACCCTTCACGCACAGGCGCCCCTGGTTGGCGGCGTGCTGGCGGTCGCCGGCGATGGCGATGCTGCCGTCCGGCATGGGCGTCGCTTGCACGCCGCAGCCGACACCGCAATACGGACAGGTGCTGCGCACCGCGAGGGGAATGGGAGAAAGGTTCACGATGGATTCCTGGTCAGGCGGCCTGGCCGCACAGCGCCTTGCCAAATAAGAGGTGATTGCGCATGGAAGAAATGTCGGTGCGCTTCTGGATCAGGTCGAAATACCAGGGGCCGTCCCGCACGTCGCCGTACAGCACGGCGCCGGCCAGGCGGCCGCCCTGCAAGACCAGGCGCTTGTAGACGCCGCGGCGGGGGTCGCGCAGCACCAGGTCCTCGCTGTCCGGGCCGCCGATGAAGTCGCCCACCGAGTACAGGTCGACGCCGGTCACCTTCAGCTTGGTCGGCGTGGCTTGCTGCACATAGCGGCGGTGCCCGGCGCCGGCCAGGTGGGCGCCGCACACGCGCGCCTGATCCCAGATCGGCGCCACCAGGCCGAAGGTGGCGCTGCGGTGCTGCACGCACTCGCCCACCGAGTAGATGCGCGGGTCGTAGGTTTGCAGGGTGTCGTCGACAACGATGGCGCGCTCGCAGTGCAGGCCGGCGCGCTGGGCCAGTTCGATGTTGGGCCGCACGCCGGCCGCCATCACCACCAGGTCGGCCGGGATTTCGCTGCCATCCTTGAAGCGCAGCGCCGTGACCCGCCCGGGGCCGACGATTTCGGCCGTGTGCGCCTCCAGCATGAAGCGCAAGCCCTTGCGCTCGAGCGCCGTCTTCAGCAACAGCGAGGCCGGCTTGTCGAGCTGCTGGTTCATCAAGCTGTCGGTGACATGCACCACCGTCACGTCCATGCCCTGGCGCAGCAAGCCGTTGGCCGCTTCCAGTCCCAGCAGACCGCCGCCGATGACCACCGCGTGGCGGTGATTGCGGGCCGCTTCCAGCATCGTTTCCACGTCCTGGATGTCGCGGAAGGCGATCACGCCTTCCAGCTGGTGGCCCGGCACCGGGAGGATGAAGGGCTTCGATCCCGTCGCCAGCAACAGGCGGTCGTAGTGCACTTCCAGGCCCGAGCGCGCGCGCACCACGCGGCGGCGGCGGTCGATGGACTCGACCGGGTCGCCCGCGTGCAGGGTGATGCCGTGCTCCACATACCACTCGCGCGTGTTGAGCATGATGTCGTCCACGCTCTTTTCGCCGGCCAGCAGCGGCGACAGCAGGATGCGGTTGTAATTGCCGTGCGGTTCGGCGCCGAAGACCGTGATGTCGTACAACTCGGGCGCCAGCTTTTGCAATTCCTCGACCGTGCGCATGCCGGCCATGCCGTTGCCGACGACCACCAGCGACGGCCTCGCGGCGCGCGCGTTCACGCGCCCACCCAGACCCGGCCGCCCTCGATGCGGGCCGGATAACTGGCCACCGAATGCTCGGGCGCTTCCAGGCATTCGCCGGTCTGCAAATCGAAATGCTGCTTGTAGATGGGCGAAGCGACGACGATGCGCTCGCCCAGGCTGCCGACCAGGCCGCGCGAAAGCACGGCGGCGCCCGCGTTCGGGTCGTAATTACCGATCGCGAAGACGCGCGCGCTGCCGTCGTTCACGTGGAAGACGGCCACTTGTTCGCCGTTGAGCAGTGCGCACACGCCGGTGTTGGCGACGATGTCGTTCAAGGCGCAGACGGCAGTCCAGTTTTCAAGCAATGGGTCGCGGTGCATAATCATCTCCCTGGGTGAATGACGGTGACTGATGGTTTCTAACGCAAGGATCATGCCTGGGCGGCGATGATGGGTATTGTCACGCGCGCGCGCTCTTCCACGGTGGCGGGACGGATCTGGCCGCGCTCTTCCATGAAGACCACGTTCTGGTCGCCCTGGTCGCTGTTGACGAAATGGCGGAAGCGCTTGCGCGTCTCGGGATCTTCGACCGCCGCCTTCCACTCGCAGGCGTAGGTATCGACCACGTGTTGCATGTCGGCTTCCAGCTCAATGGCGATGGCGAGCTTGTCGTGGATGACGACATCCTTCAGGTAATCCAGGCCGCCCTCCAGATTGTCGCGCCAGACGCTGGTGCGTTGCAGGCGGTCGGCCGTGCGCACGTAAAACATCAGGAAACGGTCGATATAGCGCACCAGGGTGTCTTGATCGAGATCCGAGGCCAGCAGTTCGGCGTGGCGCGGCTTCATGCCGCCATTCCCGCACACGTACAGGTTCCAGCCCTTTTCGGTGGCGATCAAGCCGATGTCCTTGCCCTGCGCCTCGGCGCACTCGCGGGTGCAGCCGGAAACGCCGAACTTGATCTTGTGCGGCGTGCGCAAACCCTTGTAGCGGTTTTCCAGCTGGATCGCCAGACCCACGCTGTCGGCCACGCCGTAGCGGCACCAGGTCGAGCCGACGCAGGATTTCACGGTGCGCAGCGATTTGCCGTAGGCGTGGCCGGACTCGAAGCCGGCCGCGATCAACTCTTCCCAGATGAAGGGCAGTTGCTCGACGCGGGCGCCGAACAGGTCGACCCGCTGGCCGCCCGTGATCTTGGTGTACAGGCCGTATTTCTTGGCCACCGTGCCGACCGCGATCAAGCCGTCGGCCGTGACTTCGCCGCCGGCCATGCGCGGCACCACCGAATACGTGCCATCCTTTTGTATATTGCCGAGGAAGTAATCGTTACTGTCTTGCAGGCTGGCGTGTTCGCGCTTGAGCACGAAGTCGTTCCAGCAGGATGCGAGGATATTCGCCGCCACCGGTTTGCAAATGTCGCAGCCGAGGCCCTGGCCATGCCGCGCCAGCAAGTCGCCGAAGCTGGTGATTTTTCCGACCCGCACCAGGTGATACAGTTCCTGGCGCGAATGGGCGAAGTGCTCGCAGACGTGGTTGTTGACGTCCAGGCCCAGCTTTTTCATCTCCGCCTTCATGATTTGCGTCACCAGCGGCACGCAACCGCCGCAAGCCGTGCCAGCCTTGGTGCACGTCTTCAGCGCGCCGATCGAGGTGGCGCCCTCGCCCACGGCGGCGCACAGGACTCCCTTCGAGACGTCGTTGCAAGAGCAGATCTGGGCGCCGTCCGGCAAGGCGTCCACGCCCAGGCCGGGCCTGGCCTTGCCGTCGGACTGAGGCAATATCAGAAATTCCGGCGATTCCGGCAACTCTATCTTGTTGAGCATCATTTGCAGCAGGGTGCCGTATTCGCTGGCGTCGCCCACCATCACGCCGCCCAGCAGGAACTTGCCGCACTCGGAGACGACGATCTTCTTGTAGATCTGCTTGCGCTCATCGGTGAACTGGTAAGAGCGGCTGCCGGCCGTGGTGGCGTGCGAATCGCCCATGCTGGCCACGTCCACGCCCATCAACTTGAGCTTGGTGCTCATGTCGGCGCCGGTGAAGGCGCCCTGCTCGCCGAGCAGGTGGCGGGCCGCGATGCGCGCCATTTCATAGCCGGGCGCGACCAGGCCGAAGATTTGCCCGCCCCACAGCGCGCATTCGCCGATCGCGTACACGTCGGCGTCCGACGTCAGGCAACTGTCGTCGATGGCGATGCCGCCGCGCGGACCCACCGTCAAGCCGCTGGCGCGGGCCAGCTCGTCGCGCGGGCGGATGCCGGCCGAAAAGACGATCATGTCGGCGTCCAGGTGGCTGCCGTCGGCGAAGCGCATGCGGTGCGTGCCTTCTTCGCCGTCGACGATGTCGAGGGTGTTTTTTTGCGTGTGCACGGTCACGCCCAATTGCTCGATCTTGCGCCGCAAGACGCGCGCGCCGCCCTCGTCGACCTGTACCGCCATCAGGCGCGGCGCGAATTCGACCACGTGGGTGGCCAGCTTCATGTCGCGCAGGGCCTTGGCGCACTCCAGGCCCAGCAGGCCGCCGCCGATCACCACCCCGGTCTTCGAGCGCTGCCCGCATTCGAGCATCGCTTCCAAGTCTTCGATGGTGCGGTAGACGAAGCAATCCTTGCGCTCCTTGCCCGGTAGCGGCGGCACGAAGGGATAGGAACCGGTGGCCAGCACCAGCTTGTCGTAGGACAGCACTTCGCCGGTGGCCACGGTGACGGTCTTGGCGGCGCGGTCGATGGCGGCGGCCTTGGCGTTAAGCTTGAGCAAGATGTTGCCGCGCTCGAAAAAGCCGGGCGGCACCAGGGATAGCTCGTCGGCCGATTTGCCGGCGAAGAATTCGGACAGGTGCACCCGGTCGTAGGCGGGACGGGGTTCTTCGCACAGCACCGTCACCTCCAGGTGCGGGGCGCCGCTATCGGCCAGGCGCTCGAGGAATTTATGGCCCACCATGCCGTGGCCGATGACGATGATCTTCATGTTCGATTCTCCTTAAACGGCGGCCAGCTTGGGCTCGGCCGCGTTGCTGAAACGCACGGCGATGGCGCACAGGGCGGACACGATCACCAGGGCGCTCAAAATGGTCAGCGTGCGCTGGATGTCGCCGGTACCCTTCATCAGGAAACCGGCCGCCACCGCGCCGACATTGCCGCCGGCGCCGATGATGCCGGCCACGCCGCCCAGGGCCTTGGCGTCGATGAAAGGCACCAGGGCGTAGGTGGCGCCACAAGCCATGTGGGTGAACAGGCCGAAGCACAGCATGGCGATCACGGCGACGACGACGCCGTCGGCGTGGGCGAACCACAGCAAGCCCAGGCCCTCGCCTATCATCATGATGAAGAGCAGGGTGACGCGGCTGTTCAAGCTGCCGCGCAGGGCCAGCTTGTCCGACAACCAGCCGCCCAGGGCGCGGGCGAACAGGGCCAGCAGGCCGAAGCTGCCGGCGGCCAGGCCGGCCGACTTCAGCGACAGGCCGAAGTGGTCGACGTAATACACGGCGGCGATGTTATGGATGAAAATCTCGATGCCGAAGCAGGCGCCGTAGGTGACGAACAGCAACCAGACGCGGTAATTCGCGCTGGCCGCCTTGAAACTGTCCCAGCCGCCCTTCTTGCCGCCTTCGATGACGATGCCGGCCGCGCGCATCTCGCTGTAATTGCCGTCCGGGCAATCCTGGGTGAATTTCCAGTAGACGGCGGCCATCACCAGCATCAGCACGCCCGGCACCAGCAGGGCCAGGCGCCAGCCCAGCGACTCGCTCACGCCCAGCATGACCAGCGCGCCCAGCAGCATCGGCATCAGCGCCTGCGCCGCGCCGCCGCCCGTGTTGCCCCAGCCGGCCGCGGCCGCGTTGGCGGTGCCCACCACCTTGGGCGCGAACATCACCGAGGTGTGGTACTGGGTGATGACGAAGCTGGCGCCGACGGCGCCTATGCCGAGGCGGAACATGAGGAAGGTTTCGTAGCTGTGCGAGAAGGCCACGCCGAGCACGGGGATGGCGCCCAGCGCCAGCAAGCCGGTGTACGTCTTGCGCGGGCCGAAGCGGTCGCACATGGGACCGACCAGCAGGCGCACCAGGATCGTGATGGCGACGGCGGCGATGTTGATGTTGGCGATCTGCGCCAGGGTCAGGCCGAATTCGGTCTTGATCACCGGCATCAACGGGGCGCAGGCGAACCAGGCGAAGAAGCAGACGAAGAAGGCCATCCAGGTCAGGTGGAAGACGCGCATCGGCGGCGTGCTGAAGGAAAAGAGTGAAATGCTGTTTGCTTTGCTGGCCATTTTATTATCCCTTTAAAAACAAAAAAGCGTCCGCCCCACCTGGAGTGATACCAAGCCGGGCGGACGCCGTTGTCCTTGTCGATCCATCGTTGGACCGGCACTATGATTTAAGGGATCGCCATTGATCCGATGTCTACCACTTCAGCAAGAGTCGTGCCAGAAGCGTCTCAGGGGGAGGATGCGCGGCGCGGGGCCGTGGCGCGCCGCGCGCGGGATATTGCGGTGCGCCGCCGCACGCAAATGGTGCACTGCATGATCGATGCCGGGGCGGTGCTGTGCCCGCCCTGATTCCCGCGACATGGATGGAGATGCCCATCGTGTCGCCCGGGCGACAGGCGTCGTTTCAGTTCAACGGACGTCGAAACTCGAAGCGTAGGGGAAAATCATCGCGCAGGGCTTGCCATCGCAGAGGGCCGGTTTATATTTCTGCCTCATCAATACCGTCATCACGACCTTGCTCATATCCGCATCGGGCGAGCCGAGCACGGTGACCGATTCGGCGTTGCCTTCGCTGTCGATATGCACTTGCATTCTGATAATGCCGGTAAACGATAGATTCTGCTGCGCCAGCGCGATCGGTTTGCCGATCGACTGCATTCCGCCCAGAGGATAGGGGGGTTCGTCGGCCTCATCCATCAATGGATAGAATGACTTGAACGCCTGCTTTTGTTCCGCCGACAACTGTTGGTAGGTCTTGTCAAATGGTAGCAGGCTGCCGCTGACCAGTTCGGGCCGCTTCATGATGCCGGCGTTGTTGTCCTTCGGCTTGAGGGCGTACCTTGGACGTGGTGTCGGCGCCGCTGAGGATGCCGCCGTCGCCGTTGTCACGGTCAATTCGGCGCCATCCTTGAATTGCCCCTCGATGCGACGGCCGCCGGCATACACAATGACGCCTTTTCCATCATACTTTCCGGCCTTCCAGCCACCCTCGTAGCATCCGCCCAAAGCGTAGACCATGATTCCCTGTCCGTCGAAGAGATTGCTTTTAAAATCACCTTCGTAGCGATTACCGTTTGGATTGATCCGTATGCCCCTGCCCTCGGGCAGGTTTCTGACAAACGCTCCCTCGTAACGGGTGCCGTCGGGATACGGCAAATATCCATCACCGTCGCGCTGCCCATTTTTCCACGTCCCTTCGTAGACGGCGTGGTCGTTGTAGCGCATCTTGCCTTCGCCGTCGCGCGCGCCATTCTTGTAGCCGCCGGAATATCGGCCGCCATCTGTATAAAAAATCTCAACATCGCCCACCGGGTCGCCGTCGGCAAATGTGGCCACCACTTTGAGGCCGTTTGAATTCGTCAAAACATCCTTCCCCTCGTATTTTCCATTTACAAACCCGCCTTCGTAGCGCGCCTTGGTAAAATACACATAGACGCCCTCGCCATGCGGCCGACCGCGCGCCATGCCGCCCTCGAAGCGCGACGAAGGCTTGTCATCCAGACACCACTACAACACGCCGCTGCCATCCGCGAACCCATCCTTGCAGCCACCGCGCCAAGCAATGCGCTCGTTCGCACGGGGGACGCTGTTCACGACGCGGCAGTCGGGCTCGCCAATGGAGAATTTATCCTGCTCGTCGGCCAAGGCGGCGGTCGACAACAGCGCCGACAAGATGATGCAAAGTGGGAGTTTCACGGATAT
The DNA here is from genome assembly GCA_003482555.1 of Janthinobacterium sp. Lineage (GTDB taxonomy): Bacteria > Pseudomonadota > Gammaproteobacteria > Burkholderiales > Burkholderiaceae_D > Janthinobacterium. Next base: position 21,292 of record DMYQ01000104.1, read on the forward strand.
GCGAAGGGTGGCGTTAACAGTCGATATTGTAAATTAAATTGCAACTTTTAAGGCGCCAAAAGGAAATCTTATTACCCGATCACAATAGATGCCACGCCGGATCGCGCGGGGA
>DMYQ01000104.1:21484-25416 GCA_003482555.1 Janthinobacterium sp.
CGCGGCAAGTCGCCCAGGGTGGTCAGCAATTGGCGCTGCCCGGCCCGGCTGGCCGATTGCACCACGGCCACCGGTGTGTCGGCCGCCGCGCCGCCCGCCAGCAGCCCGGCCTGGATCGCCGCGCAGCGCGCCACACCCATGTAGATCACCAGGGTCAGGCGGCTTTGCGCCAGCGCCGCCCAGTTCGGCTCAGAGGCGGCGTCCTTGCCGTGGCCGGTGACGAAGATGGCGCCCTGGCTCCAGCGCCGGTGCGTCAGCGGCACGCCCAGGCTGGCCGGTGCCGCCAGCCCGCTGCTGATGCCGGGCACCACGTCGACCTCGATCCCCTGCGCCCGCAGATGGGCCCTTTCTTCGCCGCCGCGCCCGAACAGATAGGGGTCGCCGCCCTTCAGGCGCACCACATGCTTGCCGGCTCGCGCCTCGGCCAGCATCAGGCGCTCGATGAAGGCTTGCGGGGTCTGCTCGCAGCCGCCGCGCTTGCCAACCTCGATCACCCGCGCCGCCGCCGGTGCGTAGGCCAGGATCTCGGGATTGACCAGGTCGTCGATCAGCAGCACGTCGGCCAGGCCGATCGCCTTGATCGCCTTCAGGGTCAACAGTTCAGGGTCGCCGGGGCCGGCGCCCACCAGTGTCACTTTGCCTTGCTTGTCCATCGTTTTCTCCTTGCTTGTCATGCCGCGCTCATGCGGCGTTCAGGGCCGCGCTCACCATCGCGTCGATTTCGCCGGTGATGGTCGAAAGCACGCCGGCGACAACCGCGAATTCCCGGCCCGCGTGGCCGGCGCGGGCGGCCACGATGCGCGCGTTGAACGCCACCATCTTGGCTTGCTTGGCGATGGTTTCGATGTCGCTGATAACGCCGCGCAACTGCTTTTTCATCAGCAAGGCATGCCGCTTCGACTGTTCTTCATAGATGGTCGTGATCCGGTTCAGCACGTCCAGAATCGGCGTCGTCAGGCGCACCAGTTGCGCCAGGTGGGTGGCGGCGTCGCTCGAGCCGCCCTCGATCGCGTGCAGGGTGCGCTCGGCCAGGGCGATGAAGGCGAGGATCTTGCGGTCACCTTCCATGGAGCCGAAGTAGGCATCCTGCAGCTCGGGGCAAAAGATGCCGGGCAGCTTGGCGTCGCCGTTGACGAGCGCGATATGCGCGCCGCGAAACAGGCCCAGCGCCTCGTGCGCGACAGCCGCCGCCTGCGCCTCGCCCTGCGCCGCCAGCAGCGCGTACAACACCAGGCGCTGCGAGGTGAAGCGGCGCCTTCCCGACAAATTGATCAGGGCGCCAAATACCTCGCCCGACAGGGGCGTGATCGCCTCCGCCATCTTGTTACCTATCTTTACAGGCTCGGTCATCAACATACCATCTCCTCGTGTGTGCATTGTGTACCGCGACCGGGGCCGGCATGCGCCTCAGCGGCCGGCGCCGATGTCAAACGAAGCGGCGTAGGCGGCCGGCGCGCTGCCATCCCACACTTTGCCGCCAAGCAGGGTCGAGCTGCGCAGCGCGCCCGCCGGCAAGGCCGTACCGGTCAGCGCCGCCGCGTCCCGGTACAAATCGATCTGGCTGACGGCCGTGGCCACGGCCAGATAATCCGGTTCCTCGTCCAGCAAACCCCAGCGCCGGTGCTGGGTCATGAACCACATGCCGTCCGACAGATAGGGAAAATTGACCGCGCCATCCCGGCAAAACTTCAAACTGTTCGGATCTTCCCAGCTGCGCCCGGCGCCGTTTTGATAGTGGCCCTGGACGCGCGCCTCGATCAATTCCACGTCGACATTCACGTACTGCTCGGCCGCGACCACGCGCGCCATCTGGGCGCGATTTTCCGCCGAGGCGTCGATCCACTTGCCGGCGTCGAGCACGGCCGCGATGAGGGCGCGGCAGGTGTTCGGGTAGCGCCGCGCAAACGCGAGCGAGGTGGCCAGCGCCTTGCCCGGATGGTCGGGCCAGATCTGCTGGGTGGTGGCGACCGTCACGCCGACTCCGTCACGCACGGCCTTGTGGCCCCAGGGCTCGCCGGCGCAAAAGCCGTCGATGTGGCCGGCGCTCAGGGCGGCCACCATCTGCGACGGCGGCAGGGTGACGCCTTTGGCATCGCGGAACGGGTCGATGCCGTGCGCCGCCAGCCAGTAATACAGGTACATCGCGTGGGTGCCGGTCGGAAAGGTCTGGGCGAAGGTGTAGGCGCGCGGCTTGGCCCGCATCACGGCGGCCAGCGACGCGCCGTCGCGGGCGCCCTCGGCGGCCAGCCCGCTGGCGAGGGTGACGGCCTGACCGTTGTGGTTCAGGTTCATCAGCACCGCCATGTCCGTTTTCTTCCCGCCTATGCCCATTTGCACGCCGTAGACCATGCCGTACAGCAGTTGCGCCGCGTCCAGTTCGCCATTCGTCAGCTTGTCGCGCACGCCGGCCCAGGAAGCTTCCTTGCCGAGCACGATCTTGATGCCGTATTTGAGGTCGAAGCCGAGCACCGACGCCATCACCAGCGAGGCGCAGTCGCTCAGCGGCAGGAAACCTATCCGTACCGTGTCCAATTCCGGCCGCCCCGACCCGGCCGCGCCGGCGCTCCATAATGCTGACATAGGACTCCTTGTAGACTCTGAAAATGACAAAAGCGTCTTCCCGGCACGATTCCTTCATGCTGAAAAGACGCCTTTGTCTTGGTGGTGCCCACCGCCGTTGGTGGATGCCGCTTACAGTGAGTTCAGCAAGGAGCGTGCCACGCTTTCCCGCCGTGACTTGCGCGGTGGAAAGCACTCCTGTGCCGCTTGACGGGGCGGAAAGCGCACCAAACCCGTGCGCCGCACCGGGATGGCCCGCTCTTAGCCCAGCAAGTCTTCGACGTCGAGGATGCGCTGGGCGATGTCGGCCAGCTTCAGATTCTTGTTCATCGCCATGCTGCGCAGTTTTTGGTAAGCCTGGTCTTCGGACAATTGGTGATGCGTCATCAGCAAGCCCTTGGCCCGTTCGATGACCTTGCGCTCGGCCAGTTTATGCTTGGTGTCGGACAGTTCGGCCAGCAGCTTTTGCTCCTGCTTGAAGCGGGCCAGCGCCACGTTGAGCACCGGCTTGATGCGCTCGGCCTGCAGGCCCGACACGATATAGGCCGAGACGCCGGCCACCATGGCCGCATCCATGCTGGAGGTAGTGTCGTCGTCGGTAAACAGCACGATGGGGCGGCGCTCGTCGCGGGTGGCGATGACGATATGTTCGAGCACGTCGCGGGCGTCCGATTCGGCGTCGACGATGATCAGGTCGGGTTGCAACTGGGCGATGCGCTCGGGCAGGTAGATGTCGGCCGGCAGCGAGGCGACGATGTCGTAGCCCGATTCGAGCAGGCCGATGCGCAGCAGATTGCCGCGCCGCAGTTGCGCCCCGAGGGCGGCGTCGCGCTCGTCTTCCGGGCCGATGATGGTATTGACGACCACGATGCGCAAATTGCGCTGGGGCGCCGTCAATGTTCGTCTGGACGTCATGAATACTTTTCGGTTAGGTACTTGCCTTCATACTAGCAAGAATCAATCCAGACTGGCGCCGCCCCACTCCCTGCCTTGTCCATTGCCTTGCGCATGCGCGCGCGGGAAGGCGCGCGTATCGGGCGCGCGCCGCAGCGCCTCGAACGCGGCCGGCTCCCACGGCCGCACGGCCAGCAGCACACTGGTGCCGAAGCGGGCCTCGGCCGGCGCGGCGGCGCAGTCCTCGTGCAGCTCGGCGAATTCGCGCAGCCGCCGCTGCAGGCGCCCGTTCGCCACCGGCGTCAGCATGGCATGCTGGAAACGCAGCTGCTCGCCGGGACGGTCGACGCGGCCGTGCAAGAAATCGTTCTGTATGCGGTCCTGGAAGAAACGCCGGATGGGGCCGTCGGGCAGCCAGGCGAAGTCGCGCGCCACGCAGCAGCTTGACCCGGTTTTCCGGCATCCGGTGGATCAGTCCC
>DMYQ01000191.1:0-9749 GCA_003482555.1 Janthinobacterium sp.
CAACTGCGCCCCCTACTCGATTGAGTGAACTTGTCGTAACGGGACGTGTAATGTCATCTGAGCAAATTGGCGAGTACGAAATCGAATATACGGGCATGCGCTTGCCGATCGGGAACGGTTGGGCGGCCCACCTGGCCATTTACGGTCCTTCACCGAACCCCATGCATAGAAACAGCATTTTCCCGGGCCAGCGGGTCTCCATTGGGGCCGTATTCCAGGACGAGGCAGCGGCCGAGGCGGAGGCGCACAAGGTGGCACTGGCCATGCTCGATGCCAGCGCTTCGCGCCGCTGAGCCGTGCCGGAGACAAGCGAGCCCGGCCGATTTGATTCCACTTTTTCCGCAAAACTCCTTGCTATCGCGTCATAGTTTGACTAAGGTTAACTTCCCGGGGTATCAAATGTGCCGCGATCGAAGTGGTACCTGAAACGACAGGAGAACGACGATGGAGCAAGATGAAAAGTGCCGACCGACAACGTCGGTGCCGCTGGATAACCGGCAAGCGGACGCCGCGATGCCGGCCTTGGTATTACTGGAAATCGATCCGGCCGTGGTCGTCAATGGCGAGCGCCACGACGACGTCTACGTCGCCGAAGATGTGCGCACCTACGGCGCCATGCGCGAGACTTGTCCCATGTGCATCGGAAAACATTTGCAACTCGTGTTGCGACAAAAGGATGTCCGGCTGGCCCACCTGTTTTGCGCCAATTGCACGCGCTGTTACGACGCCCGCTTTGCCGACGGTTCCTCGGCCCTGAATTACTGAGGCTGGCGCCGCCATCCCGGGCCGGGGTGCGCGCGCCAGCCACCATGGAAAGAAGGCCCGCACGGGCGCGACGTTCGCGGTTACCATATGGCATTGAAAGTGCCGCAACCGCCTTCGTTGGAGACTTCTACTTGGATCAGATCGACACCGCCCCGGCTTTCGGCTTCACCATGCCGACACCGGCCTACCTGGCCGGCGCCTTCCTGTTCGGCGTGATAGGTTTTGCCGCCTTTCGTTACGGCAAGAACGTGGCCAGCCCGTCCGCCAAATGGCTGGGCATGGCCCTGATGGTCTACCCCTACGCAATTTCGCAGACCTGGTTGCTCTACCTGGTGGGCGGCGGCCTGTGCGCCGGCCTGTACTGGTTTCGCGATTAAGTCTCTCCCAAAACGATAAAAGCCCGGCACGAACCGGGCTTTTATCGAGAACGCCGGAGCGACCACCTGGGCGGCTACAGGTTCAGGTGCGGAAGATAACCGCCTGGAATGATGCCGAATACTGAAAGAATGATCAATATCAGCAAGATGATGAACAGAACCCGGACGATCTGCGCCACCGGCGCCGGCAGGGGAAGCATGGCGACCAGCCACCAGATGAGTCCGAAGACCACCAGGTAGACAATGAGGGTGATGATGAGATTCATTTTTTTCCTCTGCGGCAAAACAGCTATTGATCGAAGCGACCCGCTCACAATAACGGGAAACGCCCGGCTTTACTGTACGCCAGGGCACATAGCGCGCCGGCCTCGCGCGCGCGCGCGGACCTCGCCGGAGGATCTCAGTCCTGGCCCAGCAAATCGTGGGCGTTCAAGATGGCGAAAGCGATGTCGGGATGCTGGTCGATGCAGCGCCGCAGCGCCGCCGGAATGGCTTGCCGGGTCTTGCGGCACAGGCCGGGGCGTTCCAGCAATTCGATGCTGAAGCCGCGCGCGCTACGCACTTCGCGCGCGCTGGGCGTGATGCGCAACTCGATGCCGAGCAGCGCGCGCATGCGCTGCACCAGTTTATTCAATTCCCCGTAACTGGCGACGGCGCCTATGCGCTCGATCAGCTTTTTTTCTTCTTCGCGGGTGAGCATCAGGATGCGGGCGTCGTCTGCGTCGACCAGGTTTTCGCGCCCGCACACGCACAGCCCGGGTGGGCATTCCTTGCGTCTCGGAGGGGATGCCGCTGCTTGCATGGGAGTCGCGCCGTCGGTGGGCTTGTCAGGGGAGGCAATCCGACCTCGATCGTTCAAGTATCCTTTGCCCTGCGGCCGCTGTCAATCGCCGGCACGGTCGCGCGCCTGCCTGGCGCGTCCGCCAAGGTTGCGTGCATGCCACGCCAAAAAAAACCTATTTGGCGCCATGCAATTATAATGTCCGTCTTCCTTCAAAGTCCCTTGCCTTCAACATGAATCTTTTTCACCAACGCCGCTCCCTGTTGCTGGCTCTTGCCAGCGCCCCTTTCGCCGGCTCCGCCATCGCTGCCGCTCAAGCGCCTGTCACGAGCCAGTCGCGCTTCGCGGAGCTCGAGCGTGGCACCGGTGGACGCCTCGGCATCGCCGCCATCGACACGGGCAGCGGCCGGCAAATCGACTACCGTTCGAGTGAACGTTTTCCTTTGTGCAGCACGTGCAAGATCATGGTGACGTCGGCCATCCTGTCGCACAGCGCCAACGACGAAGCCCTGCTGCAGCGGCGCCTCAAGTATCCGAAAAGCGAACTGGTGGCGAACTCGCCCGTGACGGAAAAGAACCATGACAAGGGCATGACGGTGGCTGAATTGTGCGCCGCAGCGATGCAATACAGCGACAACACGGCCACCAATCTGCTCTTGAAAGTGCTGGGCGGGCCGGCCGCCGTGACGGCCTACGCGCGCACCATCGGCGACAGCGTGTTCCGCCTCGACCGCCGCGAGACCATGCTGAACACGGCCATCCCCGGCGACGAGCGCGACACGTCGACGCCGCTGGCCATGATGCTGAGCCTGCGCAAGCTGGGTCTGGGCGAGGCGCTGGGGCCGGCACAGCAAGAGCGCTTGCAGCAATGGATGCTGGGTTGTACCACCGGCGCGGAAAAGATACGGGCTGGCGTCGCCGCCAACTGGAAAGTGGGCGACAAGAGCGGCGGCGGCGCCTTTGGCACGACCAACGACGTCGCCCTGCTGTGGCCGCCGGGCAGGGAGCCCATCGTCCTGGCCGTGTATTTCACCCAGCCGGAGAAGGACGCCAAGACACGCAATGACGTCGTCGCCGCGGCGACCAAGCTCAGCATCGAACTGCTGGCTTAAAAAATACGCGGGGCGCGCTGGCCGGGTCTTTGAAAATTCGATGCGAGGTCGAAGGTATGACGCGCCGATGCAGCGTACGGCGAGTCTGGATACGTATCGAACGCGGCGATGTGCGCGATGACGTCTGGCGGCTCGGGTGATTCTTGATCGATGCGCATAGCCGGTTTCTGACGTTGAAGATTCAAGATGGCGGTAGGCCGGCTTGGGCCTCGGGTTCGTGGCAAACCACTTCGATGTTGTGTCCGTCCGGAGCAAGGACGAAAGCCGCATAGTAGTTCGCGTGGTAGTGTGGGCGCAGACCAGGGGCACCATTGTCATTGCCGCCCGCCTCCAGAGCCGCGCGATGGAAGGCTTCGACTTGCTGGCGATTCGCGGCCGTGAATGCCAAGTGAAGGTGCGCCGGCTTCTCATCGGTTTGGAACAGGCATAATGAAGCCTTCCCTTTTGAACAAAGCTCAACACCGTAGGTCGGCGTCCCCTCCGAGGCAATAATTACGCCGAGCGGTTCGAGTGCCTTGAGGAAGAATGCTTTGCTTGCCGCATAGTCGCTGACTCCAAATTTCACGTGATCAAACATGGGTACTCCTGAAATGTGTGCGGTGTTTTAAAACGGCCCGATGCGCAATTGCTGTGGTCAAGTAATTTCGGCGCACAAGACGGCGCATGTGCGGTGCGGTGCGGCGCTATCGGCGCCTCTTCGGCATACCGAAAAAGGGGAATTTTTTCCCCTGCTTCGATTCATGCGACAAGGCCGCAGCGCCTTGCTCAATAGGCCGCCCACAGATAGACAAACAGGGTATTGTTGCCCTTCGCGCCGCGGCCGGCACCATCGTAATTGCTGGCCGCGCCATTGTAGCGGTCGAATTTGTAGTATTGCGCCCCCAGTCGCAGGTTCTGGCCGGGAATCCAGAATATCTCGGGTATCCAGCCGCGCGTATCGGGCTTGTTCGCGGCGCTGCCTGAAATGGCGATGGCATTGGTGCCGCCGTTGCCATCGTCTTGCGCGCCCGGATACAAAGTCTCGTCGCTTGAACCCCAGGTATTGAAATAAGTCAGGCTGGCGCCATACTTGGCGTCATGGATATAACTGCCCTTGAGGCGCAATTGACGCAGCGTGTCGGATGCCTTGCTGCTCACGCCGGTGACGTCGCCGCCGCTGATCGATTCCGAAATATAACTCAACTGCCCCGTCGCCGTGTGGCGATCGGCCAGGAATTGATACTGGGCGTCAACGCCGCGGTCGCGGTATTGCGTGGTCGGGCCGGCCGCCACGTTGGGATCTTGATACACGCTGGCGTTCATGCCAAAGACGCCCAGCATGGCATGCTGATTGCCCCAGTCATGCGTGAGCGCGAAGCGCACGTAAGGATTCACGCCCCGCAACCGCGTCTCCAACTCGTCCCCTTCCGAGAGCAGGGAAAAGGCCCCCTTGGCGCTTTGATAGCCCGCCACTTCGGCATACACGGTATTGTTCCACAAGGTATAGGCACCCAGGCCGACCGCTTGCTGCCCCAATTGCGCCACCATCGGTTGCGCGGTGGGGCCGGTAAAGCCAAACCCGGTCGGGACATATTGCATCCACGCGGGCGCCGTATTCCACACGTCCGAGACCGAGGGATTGTTATTCAAACTCACGCCGCTGACCCAGTCATAGCCCGCCCCCGTCCATTGCGTGGCGTAGCGTATATCGATATTGTCGGCGTGCGTATGGCCTTTCCAGGCCAGCGTGTCGGGATCCTGGCTGGCATAGTTTTCATAGGTGATTTGCCCGAACATGCCGACCTTGTCGGCGATCTTTCCGCCAAACAGGACACTGCCGGTCTGGAACAGGGCGACGGCATCCTTGGCGAAATCGACCGAAGGCTGGTCGCTGACCGTGTTTTTAGTGCTGGTGTAACTGGCCACGCCCATCACCGCCAAGGGCACGGCTACCCGCTGGCCCAGCGTATAGCCCGTCAATTTGAAGGTGCGGCCAAACGGCGTGAGCTCGGGAAATTGGCCGCCGGCGTGGCAAGTTATGCATTGTTGCCCGGTTTGACGGGAGAATACCGGGGTGGCATGGGCGAGTATCGGACTGGCCAGGCTTTGCACCAGCCATATCGAGAGCGCGATGCGGCGGGAATATCTCATCATTTTACTGAAAACGGAAATTTTCAACTTCTTCTCCTTGAGGTGCATTGCATGACCTGCTTAGCGGGTTTGCCGGCGCATTTTCGCCATCGCCAGTGCCGAATTTAAAAAATACAATATTAACAATGTTTGAAGTGTATACGCTTCGTCTGGCAAGGCCCGCCGCGCGCGGCCGGATTGTTGTTTTGCGCCTACAGATCAGCGTTTCAGGCTGAGCCTTGGCGTGGACAGGGCGCCGCGTTTCTACTTGCAATAAAATACACAATCCGGTCTAATGCCCACCTCACAGCGGGGTGGAGATATGCGCGACCAGTTATTTGACCTTTATTCGACCTGCGCACTGACATCGATTCCGACCACATGCCGCTGACCGTATTTGCCCTCGTTCTGTTCGCCGCCGCCCTGCACGCCACATGGAACGCCGTGGTCAAGCGCGGCAGCGACAAGTTGCTGACAACGGTGCTGGTCACGGCTTGCGCCGCCTTGATCGCGCTGGCCGCGCTGCCGTTGTTGCCAGCGCCGGCGCCGGCCAGTCGGCCGTATATCGCCGCCTCGGCGCTGTTCCAGGTGCTCTATTTTGTGTTGGTGGCGCGCGTCTATCGTGTGACCGATATGAGCCTCGCGTATCCGCTGATGCGCGGCAGCGCCCCGCTGTTGGTCGCGCTGGCCAGCGTGCTGTGGATCGGCGAACCCTTGTCGCCGGTGGCGTGGCTGGGCCTGGGTTTGATCTGCGCGGGCGTCCTGAGCATGGCGGCGGGCGCGCGCGGCGCGGCGTTCGGCCGCTATCGCCGTCTGAACTGGCGCCTCGGCCTGATCGGCGGGGCCGGCACGCTCGGTTCGTACGGCATCGCACTATGGGCGATGACCAGCGCACCGGTCGCCGTCGTCGCGGCGCTGCGCGAGACGGCCATCCTGTTCGGCGCCGCCATCGCCGCGCTGTGGTTCAGGGAGCGTATCAGCGCGGCGCGGGTCGCCGCGATCGTGTTGATCGCGACCGGCGCCGCCGCGCTGAGGCTTGCATGAGATCCATGAGTTTTACGATAGCGCCAGCCGCCCGTGACAGCGTCTCGGGGCGGCGAATCGGGCTCACCGCTCGACAAGAGCCCTGCGATAGTGGACAGCCGTGCGCCAGCCCGCGAGCGCCCCGGCGTCGTCAGACGAAGGCGCCGATTTTCGCCTCGACCGCCTTGCGCACCGAACCGCTGGTGACGAAGGATTGCGCCACCACGATATCGTTGTGGAACCAGCGGTCGCCATCCAGGCAGGCGGGAATCTGGCGCCGCACTTCTTCATACGCCGCTTGCGTACCCGTGCCCAGCACGAAACCGGGCAGCAAATCCTCCGTCATCGTCAAGGCTTGCGCGGCCAGCAGCATTTCCACGCCGACGATGTACTGGGTGTTGGCCACCACCGTGGCCGCCTTGCGCGCGCACCAGGTCGAATTCGAGACATGGTCTTCGCTATTACCCTTCGCGGGAATGCTGTCCACGCTGCCCGGCATGCACAGGGTGCGGTTTTCCATCACCAGGGAACTGAGCGAACATTGCACCACGGGATAGCCGGTGTTGACGCCGGCCGTGCCACTCATCAGATTGCGCGGCAAGCCCCAGGACAGGGTCGGGTCGATCAGGCGCGCCACGCGGCGCTCGCAGATGCTGCCCAGGTCGGCCACCGCCATGGCCAGCAAGTCCATCGCCTGGGCCAGGTATTGGCCGTGGAAATTGCCGCCGGAAATGATCTCGAAGCCGCCGCCGTCCTTGCCGAAGATTAAAGGATTATCGGTGGCGGAATTGATTTCCTTGAGCACGATGTTGTCGATGTAGTCGAGCGCGTCGAACACCGGGCCGTACACTTGCGGCGAGCAACGCAGCGAATACACGTCCTGGATGCGGGCCGTGTAGGCGATGTCGGTGCGCCGCGGTTCGCCCGGGAATTGCACGGCGCGGGCTTCGTGCGTGGTGCGGGTCGAGCCTTGCAGCAGATGGCGCATGATGGCGGCGGTCTTGATCTGGCCGGCGTGCGGCCGGGCCTGATGGATGCGCGGATCGAAGGCGGCCATTTCGGCGCGCATCGCTTCCAGGGTCAGGCCCAGCGACAGGCAGGCGTCCGACAGCAGGTCGCGCGCGTCGCGGGCGGCCAGCAGGGCCACCGCCAGCGACACGGTGCAGCCGTTGATCAGGGCCGAGGCGTCCTTGGCCTTCAGGTCGAACTTGACGGGGCCGATATCGGCCGCCGTGATCGCCTGCGGGGCCGACATGCGGCGCCCCTGGTACATCACTTCGGCCTCGTCGAAGCCGGCGATGGCGGCGGCCAGGTAGGCCAGCGGCGCCAAGTCGCCGGAAGCGCCGACGGAACCCTTTTGCGGCATGATCGGGTGGATGCCGGCGTTGATGAAGGCCAGCAGGCGATCGACCACCTCGACCCGGGGCGCGGAATAATTCGAGGCGAAGGCGTTGGCGCGCAGCAGCATGGTGGCGCGGCTGACGTCTTCCGGGAACGGTTCGCCCATGCCGGCCGCGTGCGCCCGTATCAACTGGGTCTGGAAGCGGACGATGTCCTCGACCTTGACGCGGGTATCCTTCAGCAGGCCGACGCCGGTGTTAAAGCTGTACATCATCGGCGCCTCGTCGTGCATCCAGGTCGCTTCGATATAGTCGCGGCTTTCCTTGAGCGCCGCGCGCGAGGATGGCGCCAGGCCGACTTGGATGGCGGGGTCGCGGGCGATGGCGAGCACCTCGGCGGCGCTCAGGTTGAAACCGTCGATCAGGGTGGTGGTGGTGGTCATGGTTTTTCCAGTCGTGGGCAAGTGCGCCAGGCTGCGGCGCGGATGGTGAATGGTTGCTTTCGGCCTTATCGGCCTTATGAGCGGGGCGAGAAGTTTTCAACGAAGCCGGCGAAGACGGCGGCCGCCGTCGCCGCGTCTTGCGCCGTCATGCTTTCGTCCGGATGGTGGCTGATGCCGCCATTGCCGCAGCGCACGAAGAGCATGGCGACGTCGGTCAGGGCGGCGATCGCCATGGCGTCGTGGCCGGCGCCGGACGGCAGTTGGCGCAGCGGCAAACCGCGGGCGGCGATGGCGCCCGCCAGTTGCCGCTGCAACCAGGGCGCGCAGGGCACGCTGTTCGCCTCGTGGGTCGGGGTGATGGCCAGGCCGACCTTGCGGCGGGCGGCGATCAGCGGCATCTGCCGCAGCACGTCGCCGACGGCGGCGTGGCGCACGGTGTCGCTCTCGGCGCGCATGTCGATGGAGAACACGGCCTTGCCGGGCACCACGTTGGCGGCGCCGTTGGGCACCTCGAACTGGCCGACGGTGCCGACCAGGCCTTCGATCCCGGAGCAGCGCTGCTCGATATACAGGCCGATTTCGGCGGCCGCCATGGCGGCGTCGCGGCGCAGGTTCATGGGCACGGTGCCTGCGTGTCCGGCCAGGCCGGTGACCTCGACCAGGAAGCGCGAGGCGCCGGAAATGGCGCTGACGACGCCGACGGCCAGGTCTTCGTCGAGCAGCACGGGGCCCTGTTCGATATGCACTTCCACATAGGCGAGGGCGCGCGCGCGCGGGTAGGCGGCGCGGCCCAGGTCTTGCGCGTTCAAGCCGGCCGCCGCCATCACTTCGCGCATGCTCAGGCCCTGCTCGTCGCGCTTGTCGAGCACGCTCATGTCGAAGGTGCCGGCGAGGGCGCGGCTGCCCAGCAGGGTGGCCTTGAAGCGCACACCTTCTTCTTCGGCGAAGGCGATGACCTCGATGGCGAAGGGGAAGCGGCGCCCCTCGGCGTGCCAGTCGGCGACGCAGGCGATCGGCAACAGGATGCCCAGGTTGCCGTCGTATTTTCCCGCGTTGCGCACGCTGTCGAAATGCGATCCGGTCAGCAGGGCGGGCGCGTCCGGGGTAGCGGCCTCGTAGCGGCCGACGACGTTGCCGGCCGCGTCCTGGCGCACGCGCATGCCGGCCTGCGTCATCCACCGGCTCAGCTGGGCCGCCGCGCTGCGGTGGGCCGCGCTCAGATAAGTGCGTGTCAAGAAACCCGGCGACTCGCTGTGGCAGGCCAGTTGCTCGGCCCAGCGCATGATCGTCGCCCCGGGGGGCGTCGCCCCGCGGGCCGTATTTTTAGTGTCAGACATGATCGCTCCTCGTTTGCGATAAATTATATTATGGTATTCTAAAATTGTATACAACTTTTGAGGGCGTGGATCGCACGGCATGGGTGGGGACGAGGGTGGTATGCTGCGCTTGCGTGGCGGCCATGGCGTGGCGGCGTGGCGGCGACGGCGCCCCCGGCGACCACTATCACCAAATCGCAATACCGTCTATGTCGGCCGACAGCAGCTTTTGCGGCCGGATGTGAGCGACATTACATCACCCGACTTGCGCGCAGAAAATCTGTAACCGACGTGTGGGACAAAATGTCGATAATAAAACGAGGAGATAGAAATGGACTTTCTGGAGAAGTATTTTAAACTGAAGGCTGCAGGGACCGACGTTCGCACCGAGCTGCTCGCCGGTCTCACCACCTTCCTGACGATGGCTTACATCATCTTTGTTAACCCTACCATCCTCGGCGATGCGGGTATGCCGAAGGACGC
>DMYQ01000191.1:9807-17593 GCA_003482555.1 Janthinobacterium sp.
CTGTTCATCTTCGTGAGTATCTTCAAGATCCGCGAAATGATCATCGACGCCATCCCGCAATCGCTACGCACGGCGATCACGGTCGGCATCGGCTTGTTCCTGGCCATCATTTCCCTGAAAAGCTCGGGCATCGTGGTGGCCAATCCCGCCACCTTCATCACCCTGGGCGATTTGCACCAGGCGCCGCCGGTGCTTGCCATCATCGGCTTTTTCATCATCGTCACCCTGGACCGCCTGAAAGTGCGGGGCGCCATCCTGGTCGGCATCCTGGTCGTGACGGTGGCCAGCTTCTTCTTCGGCGGTAACCAGTTCCACGGCATCGTCTCGGCCCCGCCTTCGCTGGAACCGACCCTGTTCAAACTCGACATCCGCGGCGCCCTGTCCGGCGGTATCTTGAACGTCGTGCTGGTGTTCTTCCTGGTCGAACTGTTTGACGCGACCGGCACCCTGATGGGCGTGGCGAATCGCGCCGGCCTGCTGAAAGACGGCAAGATGGATCGCCTCAACAAGTCCCTGCTGGCCGACAGCACCGCCATCGTGGCCGGTTCCTTCCTGGGCACCTCGAGCACCACCGCCTACATCGAAAGCGCCGCCGGCGTGCAAGCGGGTGGGCGCACCGGCCTGACCGCCGTCGCCGTCGCCGTGCTGTTCCTGGCCTGCCTGTTCATTTCGCCGCTGGCCGGCACCGTGCCCGCCTACGCCACCGCGCCGGCGCTGTTCTATGTCGCCTGCCTGATGCTGCGCGAACTGATCGAAATCGACTGGGAAGACAGCACCGAAAGCGTGCCCGCCGCCGTCACCGCCCTGATGATGCCCTTTACCTATTCGATCGCCAACGGCGTCGCCTTCGGTTTCATCACCTACGTGGTCTTGAAAGTGACGACCGGCCGCATCAAGCAGGTGTCGGCGCTGGCGGCCATCATTTCCAGCGTTTTCCTGTTCAAGTTCATTTATCTGGGNNAATCAGGGGGCGGCCGTCAGGGTCGCCCTTTTTGCGTTGGGGCGCTCTTGCCCGGCGATTGATACCTGGCATCACGATTCGCATATAGCGGCGCCCGGTTCGAGTGGTAATCTTTGATGTCAGGAGCATTCCCGGCCATGCGCGATGATTTCCCCCTCGCGCGGCCCGGTCTCTATAAAAATATACGATGGAGATGTCATGTCAGAACCAATCCGCTTTTTCTTCCAGGGCAAGACGCACAGCGTCAGCGACGCCTCGACCACGCAAACCGTCCTGCAGCATCTGCGCGAAGACTTGCATTGCACCGGCACCAAGGAAGGCTGCGCCGAGGGCGATTGCGGCGCCTGCACCGTCGTGATCGGCGAATTGCAGGACGGTGAAGTGCGCATGAAGTCGGTCAACGCCTGCATCCAGATGCTGCCCACCCTGGACGGCAAGGCCCTGTTCACGGTGGAAGACTTGAAAAACCAGGAAATCCTGCACCCGGTGCAGCAAGCCCTGGTCGAGTGCCACGGTTCCCAGTGCGGCTTTTGCACGCCCGGCTTCGTGATGTCGCTGTGGGACTTGTACCTCAAGCATGAAGATAGCGAGCAAATACCGCAGCGCAAGCAGATCGATGAAGCCCTGTCCGGCAATCTGTGCCGCTGCACCGGCTACCGTCCCATCATCGAGGCGGCGCGGCGCATGTGCGAACTGCCCAGGCAGCGCTTCGACCGCGCCGCGCTGACCGGGGCGCTGCAAGCGCTGCAGCGCAAGGCATCCTTTTCCTATACCCACGACGGGCAGAGCTTCCACGCGCCGCGCACCCTGGCCGAATTGCTGGCCTTGCGCGCGGAAAAACCGCAGGCCGTGATCCTGGCCGGCTCCACCGATGTCGGCCTGTGGGTCACCAAGCAGATGCGCGAGCTGGGCGATGTCGTCTACCTGGGTCAGGTGGCGGAGCTGAAACACATGGCGAGCATCGACGGCATGCTGGAAATCGGCGCCGGCGTCAGCCTGAACGACGCCTATGGCGCCATCGCCGAACTGTATCCGCGGCAGTTGACGGAAATGTGGAAGCGCTTCGCCTCGCTGCCGATCCGCAACGCCGGGACCCTGGGCGGCAACGTCGCCAATGGCTCGCCGATCGGCGATTCGATGCCCTGGCTGATCGCCCTGGGCGCCGAAGTGGTGCTGAACAGCGTCCACGGGCGCCGCGTCATGCCGCTGGAAAAACTCTATATCGCCTATCAAAAGAAAGACATGCTGGCCGAGGAAATCGTCGAAGCCGTGCGCGTGCCCCTGCCGCGCGCGCAACTGATATTCCGCACCTATAAATTGGCGAAGCGCTTCGACCAGGACATTTCCGCCGTCTGCGCCGCCTTTTCCGCGACCCTGGACGGCCAGGTCGTGCGCGACGTGCGCATCGCCTTCGGCGGCATGGCCGCCACGCCCAAGCGCGGCGCCAACGCGGAAGCGGCGCTGGAAGGCCAGGTATGGGACGAGGCCCACGTGGAAGCGGCGATGGCCCTGATGACGCAAGACTACGCGCCGCTGTCGGACATGCGCGCCTCGGGCGAATACCGCATGCTGACGGCGCAAAACCTGCTGCGCCGCTTTTGGCTGGAAACCCGCGCCGACGCCCCCTTGCCGGCCAGCGCCGTCAATGCCTACGCCCACGCCTGATCAGGAGCACGCCATGAACAAACAAACCGAAGCTTTCCTGACCTCCGCGCCGATCAAATGGGCCGAAGTGGGGCAGTCGCATCCGCATGAATCGGCCGTGCTGCACGTGCTCGGCGAAGCGGCTTACACGGACGACATCCCCGAACTGCGCGGCACCCTGCACGCGGCCCTGGGCCTGTCGCAAAAGGCGCACGCGCGCATCGTCACGATCAACCTGGACGCCGTGCGCGCCGCCCCCGGCGTGGTGGCGGCCTACACCGCCGCCGACATCCCCGGCACCAACGATTGCGGGCCCATCATCCACGACGACCCCATCCTCGGCGACGGCCTGGCGCAATACGTCGGCCAGCCCATCTTCATCGTGGTCGCCGAAACGCACGACCTGGCCCGGCGCGCCGTGCGCAAGGTCGAGGTGGTGTACGAGGAATTGCCGGCCATCCTGACGCCGAAGGAGGCGCGCGCCGCGCAATCGTTCGTGCTGCCGCCGATGGCGTTGGCGCGCGGCCACGCGCAGCAGGCGCTGGACGCGGCGCCGTTCCGCGTGAAGGGCGAATTGAACGTGGGCGGACAGGAACAGTTTTACCTGGAAGGGCAGATCTCTTACGCCATCCCGACGGAAAACAAGGGCATGCACGTGCTGTGCTCGACCCAGCATCCGAGCGAGATGCAGCACATCGTCGCCCACACCCTGGGCTATCACGCGCACCAGGTGCACGTCGAATGCCGGCGCATGGGCGGCGGCTTCGGCGGCAAGGAATCGCAGTCCGGCATCTGGGCCGCCTGCGCTGCCATCGCCGCCAACGCCCTCAAGCGTCCGGTCAAGCTGCGCGCCGACCGCGACGACGACATGATGGTGAGCGGCAAGCGCCATGAATTCTATTACGAGTATGAAGTGGGCCACGACGCCGACGGCCTGATCCTGGGCGCGCGCGTGGAAATGGTGTCGCGGGCCGGCTTTTCGGCCGACTTGTCGGGCCCCGTCGCCACGCGCGCCGTCTGCCACTTCGACAATACCTATTATCTGTCCGACGTCGAGATCAAGGCCATGTGCGGCAAGACCAACACCCAGTCGAACACCGCCTTCCGCGGCTTCGGCGGGCCACAGGGCGCCATCGCGATCGAATACATCGTCGATGAAATCGCCCGCAAGGTGGGGCGCGACGCCCTCGACGTGCGCAAGCTCAATTTCTACGGCCGCAACGACGCCGAAGGCCGCAACGTCACGCAGTACGGGCAAAAGGTGGTCGACAATGTGATCCACGAACTGGTCGCCGAGCTGGAAGAGAGCAGCGAATACCGGGCCCGGCGCGCGGCCGTGACGGCCTTCAACGCCGCCAGCCCCGTGCTCAAGAAAGGGCTGGCGCTGACGCCGCACAAATTCGGCATCGCTTTCAACGTCACCCATTTGAATCAGGCCGGCGCCCTGGTGCACGTCTACGTCGACGGCTCCGTGCTGGTCAACCACGGCGGCACCGAGATGGGGCAGGGCATCAACACCAAGGTGTTGCAGGTGGTGGCGCAGGAACTGGGCGTCGCCCTGGCGTCGGTGCGCATCACCGCCACCGACACCAGCAAGGTCGCCAATACCTCGGCCACGGCCGCTTCCACCGGCGCCGACTTGAACGGCAAGGCGGCCCAGGACGCGGCGCGCCAGATCCGCGAACGCCTGGCCGCGTTTGCCGCCAAGATGTACGGCGGCGTCGCCGGCGACGTCGTTTTCGAGAACCAGTGGGTCGCGGTGAACGGCAACACCGTCAGCTTCGCCGACCTGGTGGGGAAGGCGTATCTGGCGCGGGTGCAGCTGTGGTCGGACGGCTTTTACGCCACCCCCCATCTGCACTGGGACAGCAAGACCATGACCGGCAATCCCTTCTCGTACTTCGCCTACGGCGCGGCGGTGTCGGAAGTGATCGTCGATACGCTCACCGGCGAGTGGCGCTTGCTGCGCGCCGACGCGCTCTACGACGCCGGCAATTCGCTCAATCCGGCCATCGATATCGGCCAGGTGGAGGGCGCCTTCATCCAGGGCATGGGCTGGCTGACCACCGAGGAACTGTGGTGGAACCAGGCCGGCAAGCTGATGACGCACGCGCCGTCGACTTACAAGATCCCCGCCATCTCGGACTGCCCGGAAGACTTCCGCGTGCGCCTGTTCAAGAACAGCAACGTGGCCGACAGCATCCACCGCTCCAAGGCCGTGGGCGAGCCGCCGTTGCTGCTGCCGTTTTCGGTCTTCTTCGCCATCCGCGACGCCATCGCCAGCGTCGCCGACAACAAGGTCAGCCCGCCGCTGCAGGCGCCCGCCACCGGCGAAGCGATCCTCAAGGCGCTGCGCGCGCTGACCCTCCCGCAATAAGCCGACGCCGCCGCGGTCGGTCCCCGACTGATCGCGGTTTCCAGCGTCGCTGTCCAGCTTTCTTCCGCAGTCCATTCCATACTTTTAATACCCTAATATCGTATACAAAGTCGGTTGACAATATAATCGCGTATGGGCATCATCATCGTATTGGAATCAATCTCTGATTCACAGTGCCCAAGGTCGACACCGAAGCGACGCATTCCAATTCACCCATCCCGTACGGCACCCGGCCACCCGCCGCGCGCCCGCACGCAAGCACGCGGCAAGCTACCCTTGCCGTCCGTCGTAAAGAGTCGATCCGCGCGCGGCCCCGGCACGCCGGGCCGGTAGTTCAGTAGAAGTAGCCGACTTTATAAAATAATAGATGGAGACAAACACATGAATAACTTGCTGTTTCAGGTAGAAGATAGACCTCCGCTGTTGACCACCATCCTGCTCGCGGCCCAGCACATGCTGGCCGCCCTGGGCGGCATTATCGCCGTGCCGCTGGTGGTGGGCGCCGCCCTCAAGCTGCCGGCCGACCAGATCATCGCCCTGATCAACGCCGCGCTGCTCGGCTCCGGCGTCGTCACCTTCATCCAGTGCAAGGGCGTGGGCCCGGTCGGCATCCGCCTGCCGTGCGTGATGGGCACCAGCTTCGCCTTCGTCGGCGCCGCCATCAGCGTCGGCATCGAGCACGGCGTGCCGGGCATCCTCGGCTCTTCCCTGATCGCTTCCCTGGTAATGATCGTCGGCAGTTGCTTCATGCCGCAGATCCGCAAGCTCTTCCCGCACGCCGTCACCGGCGTGGTGGTGACGATGATCGGCCTGTCCCTGGTGCCGGTGGCGATCGACTGGGCCGCCGGCGGCTTCGGCCCCGGCGTCAATTACGGCGCGCCGGCCAATCTGGGCGTGGCCGGCTTCGTGCTGGTGACGGTGATCGCCCTGGTGCAGTTCGGCAAAGGCATCATCTCCGCCGCCGCCGTCGTGATCGGCATGTTCATCGGCTACCTGCTGTGCGTCGGTCTGGGCATGGTCGACTTCGTCCCGGTGCGCACGGCGCAGATCTTCGCCCTGCCGCAGCCCCTGCATTACGGCATGAGCTTCCCCGTCGGCGGCATCGTCGCCATGGGTATCGCCTTCCTCGTCACGATGGTGGAAACGACCGGCACCTTCATGGCGCTGGGCGCGGCCACCCACACCAAGATGCGCGGCAAGACGCTGGCGCGCGGCATCCTGTGCGACGGCCTCGGCTCGGCCTTCGCCGCGCTGATGTCGAGCCCGCCCGTTTCCACCTTCGCGCAAAACGTCGGCGTGGTCTCGCTGACGGGCGTGGCCAGCCGCCACGTGGTGGCGCTGACGGGCGTGATGCTGTTCCTGGCCGGCCTGTTTCCCGTGCTGGGCGCGGTCGTCGTGACGATACCGAAACCGGTGCTGGGGGGCGCCGGCCTGATGATGTTCGCGATGATTATCTCGGCCGGCATCCAGTTGCTCAGCCAGGTCGAGCACAACAAGCGCAATGGCTTGATCATGGCGGTCGCCATCGGTTGCGGCCTGGCCGTCACCGTGCGCCACGAACTGCTGTCGCAACTGCCGGCCTTCGTCAAGGAAATCTTCGGGTCCGGCATCACCGTGGGCGCCCTGATCGCCGTCACGCTGAACCTGGTGTTGCCCGAGCGTCCGATCGAGCACGACGAAGACGGGGACGATGCCTGCGAGGTGCCGCAAGCTTTCGTGACAAAGGAGCAAAAAGCGGCTTAAACTACAGTTTGCCGGTCGGCCAGCCGACATGTCCCTAAGCGGGCCGGCAAATCCTTACATTGTTTCCGCAGTGCCCGCGCATTGTTTCCGCAGTGTTTATTCATTCCTCTTATTTTTAAAAAAAATGACTAAAACTCTCTTGATCAAGCATGCGCGCGTACTCGTCACCATGGACGAGGAGCGCCGCGAAATCGCCGACGGCGCCGTCTTCATCCGCGACAATGTGATCGTCCAGGTGGGCGCCTCGGCCGACTTGCCGCAAACGGCGGACGAAGTCATCGACGCCGCCAAGCACGTCGTCATGCCCGGGCTGGTGAACACCCACCACCATATGTACCAGAGCCTGACGCGGGTGATTCCGGCCGCGCAGAACGGCGAACTGTTCAACTGGCTGCAAAATCTGTATCCGATCTGGGCCAATCTGACGGCCGAGATGGTGCAGGTGTCGACCCTGACGGCGATGTCGGAGCTGATACTGTCCGGCTGCACCACCAGCAGCGACCACCTGTACATTTATCCGAACGACTGCACCCTGGACGACAGCATCGCGGCGGCGCGCAAGATCGGCATGCGCTTCCACGCGGCGCGCGGCTCGATGAGCGTGGGCCAGTCGAAGGGCGGCTTGCCGCCCGATTGCGTGGTGGAAGAGGAGGGCGCCATCCTGCGCGACACGCAGCGGCTGATCGAGACCTATCACGACGCCAATCGCTACGCCATGCAGCGCATCGTGGTGGCGCCCTGTTCGCCGTTTTCCGTGTCGCGCGATTTGATGAAGGAGGCGGCGGCGATGGCGCGCAACTTCGGCGTCTCGCTGCATACGCATCTGGCGGAAAACGCCAACGACATCGCCTACAGCCGCGAGAAATTCAAGATGACGCCGGCCGAGTACGCGGAGGATTGCGGTTGGGTCGGCCACGACGTCTGGCACGCCCACTGCGTGCAGCTGGACGACGACGGCATCCACATGTTCGGCCGCACCGGCACCGGCATCGCCCACTGCCCGTGCTCGAACATGCGGCTCGCCTCCGGCATCGCGCCGATCCGCAAGATGCTCGACCTGG
>DMYQ01000005.1:0-334 GCA_003482555.1 Janthinobacterium sp.
TCGCGTTCAAATGGCTTTCGCTGGCCAGGGTTTGCGTCAGCGGGGTGACGATGGTTTCCCTATCCTCCGCGCCGGCCGTGTAGAACACGCGCGCCACTTTGGCGTCCGGCGGCAAGTCCCGCATCGCCTGTTGCCAGCCCTGGCGGAACACGGCGCTTCTGGCCTCGCCGCGCAGTGGAGAGCCGTGATCGTTCAGGTAAGGCACGTTTTGCGGCCAGTGCAAAAAGCCCAGGGTGGGCATGCGGTCGAATTGCTCGAATTGCTGTTGGGTCCAAGGCTTGGGCAGCCAGGTGGTGGACTGGAACGGTCGCGCCGGCGCCGGGCCGACCTGCTT
>DMYQ01000005.1:433-8757 GCA_003482555.1 Janthinobacterium sp.
CTATCTCCGCCATACAGCGCCGCGACCGGCGCGAGCGGGTTGGCTTCGAAGAAGGCGAACGCCTGTTCCAGCAAGGTGTCCGTGTGATTGTCATAAACATGTCCAATCGCCGGGAATTGCCTCCAGTGCATGCCCCATCCGTGCCATTTGGCATTGGTATATATGGATTCCTGATACGCTTTGATCTTGGCGTCCTGAATCGCGGGACCGGCGACGAAAGCGGGGACGGCCCATTGCGTGCCCAGCCAAGCGGCCGATGGCGCAAGCGTGCCCTCTTCCCATTGCGTACTCGCGGGCCAGTCATACGTACGTTTTCTGAAATCGACGGGCAAGGCGAAGGCGCCCGGATTTTTTTCCATCGCGTCCCAGATATTGATTTGACGCAGGTCCGACACCGCCAACCCTACGCCCATGACTTCGAGCGTGAAGTCGTGCCGAGCCTTCACGCGCGCGGGATCGGACGCCACTTGCGTTTGCACGCTGCTGGTGGTGCGTGACCAGTAAATCGCGCCCGCCACCGCTGCCGCCACCAACGCGGGAGCGATGAGGTACAGGGCGATTTTTTTCCCCATTGTGTTTGGCATGAATATTGTCCCAAGATGATGTGGATGCTGCAATTATGCCTTATTGTTCACGGCAAACTGAGGCGGATTGGATACAGTTTCCGATTCGCCGCCATGGTCTACTGCGCCAGCCCGAAGCCAAGCGGGTCGCCACCGGGGTGGGCCTTCTTGACCAAGGGCGGACTAATCAGGATGATGCTGGCGCTGTCGTTCCTCTTGATATTGACGGACGCCGAGACGTCGTTGTGGCGGTAACTGGCATACAGGCCCAGCGCAATTTGCACGAAAGGCGAGGCCGCGCCGGTGTCAGCGAGGTTGGTGGTGAGATTGAAGCCCTGGCCCGCTTGCATCGCGTCAAGATCGGTTTCGGTGGCGAGCGTTTGCGCAAGCGGGACGATGCGGCCGCCCTGATCCGGCGCGCCGACATCATAAAACACCCGCTTGACCTTGGTGGCCGGCGGCATGGCGCGCAGGGCGTCGAGCCAGCCTTGACGGAAGGCCTCGTTCTTGGCTTTGGGTGGCAGCGGGTGCTTGTCGGCGTCAAGCATGGAAACGGTCTGCGGCCGGTGCAGATAGCCGAGAGTGGGCAAGGCGTCAAATTGTTCGAGTTGCAGCGTGGTCCACGGCTTGGGCAGCCAGGGCGAGGGCTGGAACGGGTGGGCGGGCGCGGGGCCGGCCTGTTTGACGGGTCGGCCAGTCGTGGCGTCGATGGCGTAGGGACGCAGGGCATCGACGCGATCGCGGCGAACCAGCACCAAGGCGGAGACAGCACCGAAGAGATCGGATTTCTTGAACTCGCCGTTGGTGACGAGGGCGGGTTTGCCGGGGCCTTGCAAATATCCTCGAGTAGCCAAGGTATCAGATCCAAATAGAATCACGGCCGGCACTTGTGGATTTTGCTCGAAAAAATCGAACACGCGCGTCAACAACGCTTCCGGGTAATCGTCAGCTAAATTCGCGGCTGCCTGGACTTGGTGCCAGTGCATGCCGGCGGTTGAAAGCGAACCGCTTACCGCATCATCTAAATAATCTTTCCTTCTGGGGTCGTGATACGCCGGCCCCGCAGCCAGCACCGGAATGCTCCATTTCTCGACAAACCAACTCGCCGCGTGTTCCACCGCGTCGGCGTCCCATTTCATGTATACATCCAATTTTTCGCTGGAGCCCCACGGATAATCCTTGGGATCGGTCGACAGCACCAGCGCGCGCGGCGTCTTCTCGATAGCGTCCCACACGGTGACGTCGCGCATTCCCGGCACCGACAGGCCAATGCCCAGCACTTCCAGCGTGAACGCCTGTTTCGAGTCATCCTCGGTTCGGGCTTGCGTGGTAGTGCTTCGCTCGGTTTGCGCGAGCGCTTGCTGCTTGCCACCGGCTTCTTGCCGCAGGCCGGCGGCATGCGCGGTTTGAAAACAAAAAACACCCAGCAACGCCAGCAAAAGCATACTGAGGATATGGACAAGCTTTTTCGACATCGAAGCATTCTCTAAAAATGGTTGGCGGATGGCGCTGCAACGGCGATCATCCACGCCGCGAACCGAAGCCGTCCATATTTTCCGGTTCGCCGCCATGCCTACTGTGCCAGCCCGAAGCCGAGCGGGTCGCCACCGGGGTGGGCCTTCTTGACCAAGGGCGGACTGATCAGGATGATGCTGGCGCTGTCGTTCCTCTTGATATTGACGGACGCCGAGACGTCGTTGTGGCGGTAACTGGCATACAGGCCCAGCGCAATTTGCACGAAAGGCGAGGCCGCGCCGGTGTCAGCGAGGTTGGTGGTGAGATTGTAGCCCTGGCCCGCTTGCAGCGCGTCAAGATCCGTTTCGGTGGCAAGCGTTTGCGCAAGCGGAACGATGCGCCCACCCTGATCCGGCGCGCCGACATCGTAGAACACCCGCTTGACCTTGGTGGCCGGCGGCATGGCGCGCAGGGCGTCGAGCCAGCCTTGACGGAAAGCCTCGTTCTTGGCTTTGGGTGGCAGCGGGTGCTTGTCGGCGTCCAGGGTGGAAACGGTCTGCGGCCGGTGCAGATAGCCGAGAGTGGGCAAGGCGTCGAATTGTTCAAGTTGCAGCGTGGTCCACGGCTTGGGCAGCCAGGGCGAGGGCTGGAACGGGTGGGCGGGCGCGGGGCCGGCCTGTTTGGCGGGCAGCCCCGTCGTGGCATCGATGGCGTAAGGACGCAGGGCATCGACGCGATCGCGGCGAACCAGCACCAGCGCGGCGACCGCACCAAAGAGGTCGGATTTCTTGAAGTCGCCATCAGTGATAAGGTCGGGTTTTCCGGGGGCTTGCAAGTATCCACGAATACTCAAAGTGTCAGATGCGTACAAAATCACAGCCGGCGCTTGCGGGTTTTGCTCGAAAAAATCAAACGCGCGCGTCAATAACGCTTCCGGCGCATCATCAGCCAAAGTCCCGGCGGTCTGGACTTGATGCCAGTGCATCCCGGCGGATGAAAGCGTACTGCTGCTTACTGCATCATTCAAATAATCCTTCTCCTTCGGATCTGAGCTCACCGGCCCCGCAGCCAACACCGGAATACTCCATTTTTCGACAAACCAGCTCGCTGCGTGTTCCACCGCGTCGGCTTCCCATTTCATGAGGACAAGCTGTTTTTCTCTGGCGCCCGACGGATAATCCTTGGAGTCGGTCGACAGCACCAGCGCGCGCGGCGTCTTCTCGATCGCGTCCCACACGGTGACGTCGCGCATTCCCGGCACCGACAGCCCGATGCCCAGCACTTCCAGCGTGAACGCCTGTCTCGCGTCATCGGCGGTTCGGGCTTGCGCGGCCGTGCTTTGCTCGGTTTGCGCGAGCACTTGCTGCTTGCCGTCGGCCTTTTGCCGCAGGCCGGTGGCATGCGCCGTTTGAAAACAAAAAACACCCAGCAATGCCAGCAAAGGCATGCCGATGGCATAGGCAATTTTTTTCGACATCGAAGTATCCTCTAAAAAATGGTTAGTGGGCGGCAGCAGCGCAATGACGACCTGCCATACGACTACCAAAGCGATGAACAGAAGCAGGTAGCGCCAGCGACGTGACCGGGTCGGCAGAGCGGCATGGGTTGGGGTAGGGATTTCCATGGGAGATTCTTATCTTAATGAGGGTGTGTGCCGTGGGGGCGCGCAGATTTGTCTCTCTCTTTGTACTCCGCCATGCTTTGTTCATCCATCGTTTGGTCGACGATTTGTTTTGGCGGTGTGGCGGCGGAGATCTCGGGAGGTAAGAAACCGTCAGTGTAATAAGTCACATTGACCCCGATTATGGCTTTGGTAGCGGCGTCAGTGGCCTGGTATTGGGACGTTTTTTGAAGCGTTCTTGCAAAGTCGTCCCTCTTCATCCTCCAATCCGAAATTAAACAAAGAAACGTCATGAACGGTTGATCCATCACCGATAGCCCCTGCCCGATCGCCAGATCATACGCCGTCACATTCCGACTGTTCCATACCGACGAGACAATCCCCGAGTGGCGCGAGTTTTCGTCCATTTCCCGCGATTGCCAGCGCATGCGCGCTTCGTTGGGGGTTTCCATGCATTCGATGCTGTACCTGTCGTCGCCCCCGGCTACCAGCGCCCTACGCACAGTCACCCAGTCCTCGGTCTTGGTGTCGGGTTTGTTGAGAAATTTCTCGAGGTTCTTAAGCGCGTTGCCTTCCAATGCCCCCTCATTGCTTAGAACGTCGCCCTTCGGCCGCTGGTAGCTGATGTATTTCCACGGCAGTGGCCGAATGCCGCCAGCGGCGATCGCGTTGGCGGCGTCGATCGGCGACACCGCCAGTTTGCCGTCGACTTCACCGGCAAGCAGTTCCGCCTTGACCGGCGGTGTCAACGCCTCGCCATTGATATTGCGTATGGGGTCGGCGATGTCGCCACGCGAGAATATCAATAGCGCACTCGTGCGGCTGGACCACTCGTTCCATTTTTCCATGCAATAGGCCTTGTCCGGCACGCCGACCTTGAAGGCTTCGCCGTTGCGCTCGCGCAAGGTGAAAATACGCTGACGAAAGTTCGGTCCCAAGGCGCCGAGCGCCGGGGTCTTGATCCCATCCGTACCCGACGGGTTGGGCATTAAGATGTAATCGGGAACGCCGCACCAGCCGATGGAGCGCATGTTATCAAGGGCAGTGGTCATGTCATATTCGCTGAAATACAAGTAGACCTTGCCACGATTGTCGCGATCCGTGAAGGGCAACGGTCCGGCTTTTCCCGAGGGGTCGGGCCTTTTTCCGTAATTATTGCCGGTCAAGCCCTGATTGGCGTCGCCGGGCTTGGGCAGCGGCGGTGTCGCGTGCTTGACGCTGGTAATCGACTTCACGATATGCGCCAGCGTGTTCAAACGCGCCTGCAACGTTTGCCGCCCGTCGTTGCCGATGCCGGTGCCGTCGGCTTCGCGCGGCGGCACTTCCAGGCTGTAGGGACTGTTGTTGAAGATGACGCAGTCGGCGCCGCGCGTGCCTTCTTGTTCCAGGTAAACGTGCGCCAATAGGGTGACCATGGTGCCTTGGCTGTGGGCGACTATGTTGATGGTGTCGTCTGGATATTTTTTACGGATGACGGTGATCACCATGGCCAGCCGTTTGGCCGCGAGCACCATGTAGTGCCGGTCCGGCCCCTTCACCATATGGTGTACCGGCTGGCCCAACAGCCCGTCAGCCGAAATCTTGAACTCCGTCTTGCCGTTGAAACCGGCGCCGAACATGGCGCGCAGATTGTTGGTGGCGTTGGCGAAAGGGCCGCCGTTCTTGGCGCCGTCCTTGTCGAGCCGGTTATCCAGCGCGTCGGTCCATTCGCCATGTTTATTGGTCTTGTGGATCAGCGTGGTGACTTCCCGAAAACCCCAGTAAAACGGCACCACCGGCGAATTGGTAGTGGTGTCGCTGAGACGCCTGAAAAATATCACATCGGGGTTGACCGGCAGCGCGTCCTTGCGGTCCGCCCGTGGCAGCTTGTAGGCGGCCGGGCGCAGATCGGCGCGCGCCAGACGGTCGTTGAGCCCCTCGCATATGCCCTTTTCCTGGGCGCTGTAGGCTTCGCCCACGTCGTTGACGCCGTGGATCAGGATGGTCACGCAGGGCATCGTCCGTTGCGCATTGGCCTTGACGTCGGCGGCCCGGCCCACGGGCTGCGTGACGCCGGTCTTGTTGCCGATGATGATTTCTTTTTTTGCTGTGGTATCTGACATGGCGCCGTTCCGGTTTACAGTTTTTTGATGATTTCAATGTGGGCGATGCGCATCGCGTCCTTTTGCAGCAGCTCGGTGCGTCCCTGCGCGTCGGCCTGTCCTTCGACGATCGAATCGTCGTCCAGCGTGATGCGGTAATGCTGGTCGGCGGCGATTTGTTGCATCTCGGAATGCAAATCGTAAAATATCTGGAATCGCTGGTCGGTGGCGACGCCGCCGAATTTGGGCAATTCCGCCTTCATGCTGGCCGGCCCGGACCAGACGTGTTCGCCGGCCTTGACGATAAAGTCGCCTTCACAGCCGTTTTCGATGTGGCCGCCGCCGAGTTTCAGGTAGCTGCCGCCGGAAATCAATTCGATGCCCTTGTCGGCGACGATGCGCACCACGCCCTCGCTGGCGGTGATGGTGACGTCCTTGAGGGCGGCCAGGGCGATGCTGTCATGCTGGGCTTGAATCTCGAAGCGGCCGTAATGGGCGATTTGTTTGATACCGTCCTTGTGGGAAAACAGGGAAATGCCTTTGCCCGCGTTGACATTGAAGCGCTGGCCCGAAGTCAACTGCATGTGCCGCTGCGCCACGGTGTCGACGTTGATCCCCGCATAGCTGACGATGGTGCGCGGCGTGCTCAAGGCGATGCCGTCCGGCGCCGTCACGCTGATCGTCGGTTTGCCGCCCACGCCGCTCGGGTCGGTATTACTGCCCGCAGCAGCGGCCTTGACGTCATCCTTGAGTTCGGTTTGCGGCTGGTCGTCGATGGCCAGCGCCTGGTGATCGAAGGCGTACTGGCCCAGCGTCTTGAACAGATCCAAGCAGTCTTGCATCAGCCCCAGGTGTTCTTCGCTGCTGAGTTGCTTGCCGCTGACGTCCAGACGTTTCCACGCCGTCAACAATAGCGACTTGGCGGTGCGGATGGCGCCCGACTCGTTGGTCGCCAACTCGATGCCATTGCCGCGCGCCTTGCCCTGGCCCTGGTCGCGCGGATGGGTCAAGTGGCCCAGGTTCAACTGGGTGGCGCCGGACGTGGAAGCGAGTTGGGCGCTGAGCTGGTCCGCCGTGTCATCCAGCCGGAGCTGATTGTGCCCTCCGCTTTTCAAGCCGTTTGACTTGATGCCGCTGAGCGAAAGGTTGCCCGGCAGAGTACCGATGCCGCTGAACGTGGCCGGCATGGTGGCGGCGTTGGGCACCATGGCGGTGATCAGGGGCAAATCGGGATTGCCGCCAAGAAACTGAACTACGCATTCGGAGCCCACGCGGGGAATCATGCTCATGCCGAAGTTGGGGCCGGATGAGGCGGTTGCCACGCGCACCCAGGCGGAACTTTGTTGGTCGTATTGCCCCACCTGATCCCAGTGAAACTGTACCCGCACGCGGCCGTATTGATCGGTGTGAATCTCTTCACCGGGCGGGCCGACCACGATCGCCGTGGTCAGACCATAGATCTTGGGCTGGGTGCTGTTGAAGCCGCGACCGGGACGCCAGGGTATCATCTTGCGGATGCATTTCAGCCGGTTTTCATAGTGCGCAGGGATGCCCGCAGCCACCTGGTAATTATTGCTGGCGCTATGGGTCACCTCGATGACGAGAAATTCGCTGTCCTTGCTGTCCTTACCCGGTTGACCGATGTCGAAATGGCCGGTGAGGCGGAACCAACGCCCCGGCTGGACGGTGCGGTCGTTGCCGGCCGCTTCGAAATGTTTGCCGACGGCTTCGATTTCCTCCATCCGCAAGTCCGCTTGGGCCCGGCCGTCGGCCTTGTTCTTGAAGCCGTAGGCGCCGGCGTATTCGTAGACTTCAAGCGCGGGAACGTCGCCTTGCTTGTTCTTGGTGGGAGCGTTCGCGCTGCGCACACTGGCGTTCTTGACGGGGTTCTTGAAGTCAAAGCTGGTCAGCATGACACGGCTGGGCACGATACGCCGCAGCGCGCTCCACTCGCCGATGGCGTCGTCTTCCTGGGCGCCGGCCGCGCGTTGAAACGCGATGTCGGGGCCGGCGCCGTCGATCGGCTTGACCCGCGTGGAGTCGTCGCACAGGATCAGGGTATGACCGTCCTTGCGATGTTCGTACCAGTAAAAAAATCCCCGCGCTTCCCAGCGCCGGTGCAGGTAGTTGTGGTCCGATTCATCATATTGGTGGGCGTCGGTCATGGCCGGGTCCGTGCCGCCGACGAGGCATTTCCAGTCCACCAGATAGTCGCGGAAGATGTCATCGGTTTGTTCCAGCACGCTTCTTCCGTGAAACAGGTAATTGTCGCGACGCAAGTTCAAGTCGGCCATCCATGGCGCCAAGACCATCTCGTAGAAAGCCAGCCCACCATCGGTACGCAGCATGCGAAAATCAAAAACATTGCCGTTAAAATAACGAATGCTCCGGTCTTCGCGCACCAGTTCGACGGTGACCATCTTGCCTTGCATGTCCTTGAGCTCGATGCGGGCATCGTCGCTGATCACTTCCACGGTGAAGCGAAAGTCGCGCGACAAGCCTTCGAACGCGTCGAGTCGGTTGGCAACCATCATGGCCGTCGGCCCATTTTTTTGCGGGAAGGACAGGCGCAGCAAGCGATTTTCCTGGCGGTTGGCGATCAAG
>DMYQ01000017.1:0-2337 GCA_003482555.1 Janthinobacterium sp.
TCAATACTCAACGGCCACTTCTTGCGCGCCCAGCAACTGGGTCAGCGCCAGTTGCAAGTCGTCCGACGGCGCCACCCGCCACTCGTCGCCGAACTGCAGGGTGCAAGCGACGCCCTGCGGGCTGACGCGGGCGGCGATCGGCAAGCCGCTCTCGAGGCGGTGCGGGGTCAGCACCTCGCGCATGCGCTTGGCGTCCACGCCGGCCGGCAAGACCAGTCCCAGCTGGCGGCCGTACTGCACCCGCGCCGAGACGATGTCGAACGCCTTTTCAGCCGTGATGCGCAAGCCGCCCGAAAAGCGGTCTTCCGAGACCTTGCCCACCACGGCCAGGAATTCGTCTTCCTTGAAGATGCG
Organism: Janthinobacterium sp.; assembly: GCA_003482555.1. Lineage (GTDB taxonomy): Bacteria > Pseudomonadota > Gammaproteobacteria > Burkholderiales > Burkholderiaceae_D > Janthinobacterium. The sequence continues at coordinate 355 of DMYQ01000017.1, forward strand.
CTTGTTCTGGTCGAACAGTTCGCTGTACACGGTGACGTCGACGGTGCCGCTCTTGTCGTCCAGGGTGACGATGATGATCTTGCCGCGCTGCGTCATCTGGGTGCGGATGCCGCTGATGACGCCGGCCATCATGCGCGGTTCGCGCGAGGGGTCGAGGTCGGACAGCTTGGTGCGCGCGAAGCGGCGCGCCTCCGTCGCGTACGAGTCGAACAGGTGGCCGGACAGGTAAAAGCCGAGCGCGATCTTTTCCTCGGTCAGGCGCTGCTTGTCGCTCCACGGCGCCGCCTTCACGTACTCGGGCGGGGCCACCATGTCGCTGTCGTCGCCACCGAACAGGCTGACCTGGTTGACCGCCTTGGCGCTCTGGTCGGCGCATTCCATGGCGAAGCCGACCGAGGCTTGCAGCACGGCGCGGTCGACGCCGAAGCAGTCGAAGGCGCCGCCCCGTATCAGCGAATCGATGGTGCGGCGGTTGATCTGGCGCTTGTCGACGCGCTTGCAAAAGTCGAACAGGTCGGTGAACGGGCCGCCGCTCTGGCGCGCCGCCACGATGGCTTCGATGGCGCTCTGGCCGGAACCCTTGACGGCGCCCAGGCCGTAGCGGATCTGCGTGACGCGCTTGCCGGACACGGAAGGGGCCGGGCCGTCCGGGGTGAAACGGTAGTCGGACTGGTTGATGTCGGGCGGCAGCAGGGTCAGGCCGCAGACGTCGATCGCGTCCTCGACCAGGATCTTGATCTTGTCGGTGTCGTCCATCGCCAGCGACAAGTTGGCGGCGATGAAGGCGGCCGTGTGGTGCGCCTTCAGGTAGGCCGTGTGGTAGGACAGCAGCGCATAGGCGGCCGCGTGCGACTTGTTGAAGCCGTAGCCGGCGAACTTCTCCATCAAGTCGAAGATTTCGTCGGCCTTTTGCTCCGTCAAGCCATCCTTGGCGGCGCCGTCGCGGAAGATCTGGCGGTGCTCGGCCATTTCCTCGGCCTTCTTCTTGCCCATCGCGCGGCGCAGCATGTCGGCCCCGCCCAGCGAGTAGCCGCCGACGATCTGCGCCATCTGCATCACCTGCTCCTGGTACACCATGATGCCGTAGGTTTCGGACAGGATGGACTCGGTGCGCGGGTCGGGATAGTCGAAGCGTTCGCCGTGCTTGCGTTTGCAAAAGTCGGGGATCAAGTCCATCGGGCCGGGACGGTACAGGGCCACCAGGGCGATGATGTCCTCGAAGCGGTCGGGCCGGGCGTCTTTCAGCATGCCCTGCATGCCGCGCGACTCGAGCTGGAACACGGCCACGGTTTTCGCCTTGGTCAACAGATCGTAGGAAGCCTTGTCGTTGAGCGGCAGCTTGGCCAGGTCGAAGTCGGCCTGGGCCGGGTCGAGCTGCTTGATGTAGCGCACCGCGCGATCCAGGATGGTGAGCGTGGTCAGGCCCAAAAAGTCGAACTTCACCAGGCCCACGGCCTCGACGTCGTCCTTGTCGTACTGCGAGACGACGCCGGAGTCGCCGCCCTGGGTGTAGAGCGGGCAGAAATCGGTCAGCTTGCCGGGCGCGATGAGGACGCCGCCGGCGTGCATGCCGATGTTGCGGGCGATGCCCTCGACTTGCTGCGCCAGGTCGAGCAATTGCTTGACCTCTTCCTCGTTGTCGAGGCGCTCGGCCAGCAGCGGTTCTTCCTTGATGGCGTCGGCGATCGAGACCGGCTTGCCCGGCTTGAAGGGAATCAGCTTGGAAATGCCGTCGCAAAAATTGTAGCCGAAATCGAGCACCCGGCCGACGTCGCGGATGGCGCCCTTGGCGGCCATGGTGCCGAAGGTGGCGATCTGCGAGACGGCGTCCTTGCCGTACAGGTCCTTGACGTGCTGGATGACGCGGTCGCGCCCTTCCTGGCAAAAGTCGATGTCGAAGTCGGGCATCGAGACCCGCTCGGGATTGAGGAAGCGCTCGAACAGCAGGTTGTAGGCGAGCGGATCGAGGTCGGTGATGAGCAG
>DMYQ01000017.1:2454-2930 GCA_003482555.1 Janthinobacterium sp.
CCCATGTTACTGATGGTATCGGTCTCGAACTTGAGCCGGTCTTCATAGCGCTGGCGCTGCGCTTCGCGCTTGGCCGCGTCCGGGTAGAGCTGGAGCAGGCGCTGCTCCAGGCCGGCCTTCGACTCGGCCACCAGGAATTCGTCGATCGTCATGCCGGGCGGGGTCGGGAAGTTCGGCAGTTGCGGCTTGCCCAGCACCAGCGTCAGGTTGCAGCGCTTGGCGATTTCCACCGAATTGCGCAGCGCGGCCGGCAGGTCGGCGAACAGCTCGGCCATCTCGGCCTGGGTCTTGAAGCACTGTTCGTTGTTGAAGCGCTTGACGCGCTTGGCGTTGGCCAGCATCTCGCCCTCGGCGATGCAGGTGCGCGCCTCGTGGGCGATGAATTCGTTGCGGTCGATGAATTGCACCGGGTGGGTGGCCACGACCGGCAAGCCCAGCTTGGCCGCCAGGGCCACCGACTGGCGCACCTGGCGCTC
>DMYQ01000066.1 GCA_003482555.1 Janthinobacterium sp.
GGCGCCTGAGCGGCTTCGGCGCATGCGCCGCGCAAGGCGCCGGAGGCGCCATGCCGGCCGGGCGCCGGTTTTTGTCAGTAGGCCAACCGTTCTTCAGCGAGACCTTGTTCTTGTCGCCATGACTTGAGCAAGGCCTTGCGAAATCCCGGGTAGCGGTCGGCGCCCGGCGTAAAGCTGAGGATGCGATCGAGTCGAAAGTGTCGAAACCCCGCTCTTTTTTCGCACCAGGCGACTAGCACATGGCACTGCTGGAAAAATCCGATCAAGATGGGCCAAACGACGCGGGCCGTGCGATTGCCTTGCGCGTCGGTGTAGTCGATGGCGCATTTCAACTGCTGCTTGATGGCGTCGCGGATCTCCGAGATCGCTATGGTCGATTCCGGCGCGGCGGGCATGGGGCCGACCCGCATGATCGCGTCATCGACTTTCGCGCGGTGATCCGCGGGCAGCACGGCGGCGATTTTCGCGATGGCGTTTTTCGCGGTGGCGCCGAATTCTCCACCCGCCTGCTTCGCCGCCCACTCGGCGCCGAGCAACAACACTTCCAATTCTTCCATCGAAAACATCAATGGAGGCAGCATGAAATTGGGTTTCAAAACGTAGCCGAGCCCGGCCTCGCCTTCGATATCCGCTCCCTGGGCTTGCAGTGTGACGACATCGCGGTAAATGGTGCGCGCGCTCACGCCGAGTTCTTGCGCCATGTGGCGCGCCGCCAGCGGATACTTGTGGCGGCGCAATAACTGGAGTAAATCGAACAGGCGTTGGCTTCTGGACATTTTCGATGAGGCGATCGTGGAAAGATCGGGGAATCATGCGCGATATTGGGTCAAGCGGCAACATCGATCATGGATCGCCGTGGCGCGATGTGCCCGACAGGTACGGCCCGGCCATCCGAATCAATGCGCGCCAAGCTCGGCGCGCTTCCATGCGTCCAGGGCCTGAATGCGTTTTAACCATCGTTGAATGTTTTCCATAGCGGCGATGGGGAGCTTGGCGCTGTGCTGGTCGGCGAGCGGTGCGGCCATGGCGAAATCCGCAAGTGAAAGGCCGGTGTCGCACATCCACTCCCGTTTGGCGAGATGGTCATCGAGAACGCGCGCGGCGTCGATCACGAGGCCTTCGCCGCGGGCGAGCTCGACAGGATCGGCCGGACCGATTCCCGCCAAAGACTTGATCGAGTTTTCCCAGTTGAGGATGGCGACACCCGGCATAAATCGCTGGCCACACCAAAAGAGCCAACGATTGACGTCCGCGCGGTCCTTGGCATCGTTGGGATAGAGTGTCTGGCCGGTGGCCAAGTCCGCTAAATACTGCATGATCGCGTACGATTCCCAGAGCACGAAGCCCTCGTGCTCGAGTACCGGAACCTGGTGGTTTGGGTTGAGCTTTAAAAATTCCGCCGCGTTCTGCTCTCCTTTGTACAGATCGACAAGCACGAGATCGACTTTGCTGCCGAGATGATGTGCTGTCATCAGGACTCGGCGGGAGCAACTTGACGCGGGATGGTAGTAAAGACGCATGGTTCAGACTCCTTGAGTGGGTGATCGATGCGCTCATTGTCATGTACGCTGCTGACAGAAACTGTCAGTAGCAAATCGTTAAGCCATGTCGCGGGGCGGAATCGTCGCTCCGCGCGCCGCCGTCGCCAGAGGCGCGGCCGCTTCCCGCGATCGGCTTCCCCATGCGCCCGGCGCATGCGGCCCCGCATGCCACCCATTTCATTCGAATGATGTCGGCGCGCGCGCGAAACGCGTATAATTGCTCCGCTGCCGAAAGGCGGCAACGCTAGGGGTCCTGCAAGTCGCAATGCGATGCGCGGGTGAGAAATACCCTCCGAACCTGATCTGGATAATGCCAGCGAAGGGAAGCTTTAGGAAGCGCCGGCCACCGGCGTCGCCGAACCTCCTTAGCTGGCTCCAGGCTGTATAAAAGCCAAGCCAAGGAGCCAAAATGAACGCCAACGTGAAATTCCTGTCCGCCACCGCGACAGTCGACCAAGCCGCCATCGCGCCGCTGCCCAATTCCCGCAAGATCTATGTCGAGGGCAGCCGCCCGGACATCCGCGTGCCGATGCGCCAGATCAGCCAGTCCGACACGGAAGCGTCCTTCGGCGGCGAGAAAAATCCACCCATCTATGTCTATGATACGTCCGGCCCGTACTCGGACCCGGACGCCGTCATCGACATCCGCTCCGGCCTGGACACGCCGCGCCTGCCGTGGATACTCGAACGGGGCGATACGGAAGAGCTGCCGGGCCCGACGTCCGACTACGGCATCGCCCGCCTGGCCGATCCCAAGCTGGCCGAGCTGCGCTTCAACCTGCTGCGCAAACCGCGCCGCGCCGTCGCCGGCGCCAACGTCACGCAAATGCATTACGCCCGCCGCGGCATCATCACGCCGGAGATGGAATTCGTCGCCATCCGCGAAAACATGCGCCGCCGCGAATACCTGGAAGAATTGAAAAACTCGGGCCCGATGGGCGTGCGCCTGTCCGAGCTGATGGGCCGCCAGCATCCGGGCCAGTCCTTCGGCGCCGCCATCCCGGCCGAGATCACCCCCGAATTCGTGCGCGAGGAAATCGCCCGCGGCCGCGCCATCATCCCGGCCAATATCAACCATCCGGAAGTCGAGCCGATGATCATCGGCCGCAATTTCCTGGTCAAGATCAACGCCAACATCGGCAATTCCGCCGTCACTTCCTCGATCGGCGAAGAAGTCGAAAAAATGACCTGGGCTATCCGCTGGGGCGGCGACAATGTCATGGATCTGTCGACCGGCAAGCATATCCACGAGACGCGCGAATGGATCGTGCGCAACAGCCCGGTACCCATCGGCACGGTGCCGATTTACCAGGCCCTGGAAAAGGTCAACGGCAAGGCCGAAGATCTGACCTGGGAGATTTTCCGCGACACCCTGATCGAACAGGCCGAGCAGGGCGTCGACTATTTCACCATCCACGCCGGCGTGCTGCTGCGCTACGTGCCACTGACGGCCAAGCGCCTCACCGGCATCGTCTCGCGCGGCGGTTCCATCATGGCGAAATGGTGCCTGGCCCACCACAAGGAATCCTTCCTGTACACGCATTTCGACGAGATTTGCGAAATCATGAAGGCATACGATGTCTCGTTTTCCCTCGGCGACGGCTTGCGCCCCGGCTCGATCTACGACGCCAACGATGAAGCCCAGTTGGGCGAGCTGAAGACCCTGGGCGAACTGACCCAGGTGGCGTGGAAGCACGACGTGCAAGTGATGATCGAAGGCCCGGGCCATGTGCCCATGCAGCTGATCAAGGAAAACATGGACCTGCAGCTGGAACAGTGCGGCGAAGCGCCGTTCTACACTCTCGGACCCTTGACCACCGACATCGCGCCCGGCTACGACCACATCACCTCGGGCATCGGCGCCGCCATGATAGGCTGGTACGGCACCGCCATGCTGTGCTACGTGACGCCGAAGGAGCATCTGGGTCTGCCCAACAAGGCCGACGTCAAGGATGGCATCATCACCTACAAGATCGCGGCGCACGCGGCCGACCTGGCCAAGGGCCACCCGGGCGCGCAAATCCGCGACAACGCGCTGTCCAAGGCGCGCTTCGAATTCCGCTGGGACGACCAGTTCAACATCGGCCTCGACCCGGACAAGGCGCGCGAATTCCACGACGAGACCCTGCCCAAGGATTCGGCCAAGGTGGCGCATTTCTGTTCCATGTGCGGTCCGCATTTCTGCTCGATGAAGATCACGCAGGAAGTGCGCGAGTACGCGGCCAAGATCGGCATTTCCGAAGACGCCGCCCTGAAGCAGGGGATGGAAGTGAAGGCCATCGAATTCGTCAAGAACGGCGCCGAGCTGTATCGCAAGGTCTGAACGCGATGATCGCCATCCTGCTCAACGGGGCGCCGCGCCGGGTGCCGCCGCAACACAGCCTGCAAGAGCTGGTGGAGGCGCTCGGCCTGTCCGGCCAGGCGCTGGCGCTGGCCGTCAACCGCGGCGTGGTGCCGCGGCAGAAGTGGAACGAACAGTTCTTGCGCGAGCAAGACCAGGTCGACATCGTGCGCGCCATCGGCGGCGGCTGAGCCCCGGCTCCCCACATCAAAGGAAAAGAGATGAACACAACTGACAATCAAGACTTGCTGACCATCGCCGGCAAGACCTATTCTTCGCGCCTGCTGGTCGGCAGCGGCAAGTACCGCGACCTGGCGCAGACGCGCGAGGCGACCGACGCCGCCGGCGCCGAGATCATCACGGTGGCGATCCGGCGCGTCAACATCGGCCAGGACCCGAAGGCGCCCAGCCTGCTGGACGTGCTGCCGCCGTCGGAATACACGATCCTGCCCAACACGGCCGGCTGCTACACGGCCAAGGACGCCATCTACACCCTGCAGATGGCGCGTGAACTGCTGGGTGGGCGCAATCTGGTCAAGCTGGAAGTGCTGGGCGATGAAAAGACGCTCTTCCCGCATATGCCGGAAACCCTGATCGCGGCCGAAGCCCTGGTCAAGGATGGCTTCGAGGTGATGGTGTACTGCAGCGACGATCCGATCCAGGCCAAGCTGCTGGAGCAGATCGGCTGCGTCGCCGTGATGCCGCTGGCGTCCCTGATCGGCTCCGGCATGGGGATCCTGAATCCCTGGAATCTGTCGCTGATCATCGAACAAGCCACGGTGCCGGTGCTGGTCGACGCCGGCGTCGGCACCGCCTCGGACGCCGCCATCGCCATGGAACTGGGCTGCGACGGCGTGCTGATGAACACGGCCATCGCCGGCGCGCGCGACCCGGTGCGCATGGCGCGCGCCATGCGCCTGGCTGTGCAGGCGGGGCGCGAAGCCTTCCTGGCCGGACGCATGCCGAAGCGTTTCGCGGCGTCGCCGTCCTCGCCGATGGCGGGACGCCTGGCATGAGTACGGCGCCGGCGCCGGCGACGGTGCTGGTGTTCGCCGGCGTCGACCCGTCCGGCGGGGCCGGCATCGCCGCCGACATCCTGGCCATCGCGGCCCAGGGCGGGCACGCGCTGCCGGTGATCACCACCCTGACGGTGCAAGACAACGACCGCGTGTACGAGGTGGTGCCGGTGGACGCGGCCCTGGTCGAACGCCAGGCGCGCGCCCTGAGCGAAAAGATCGCGATCGGCGCCGTGAAGATCGGCATCCCGGGCAGCCGCGCCAACGCGCAAGCGATCGCCGACGTGATCGTGGCCCTGCGCCGCCGCCAGCCGGATCTGCCGGTGGTGCTCGACCCGGTGCTGGCCAGCGGCCACGGCGACACCCTGTCGCGCGGCGACGCGGCGCTGGCGCTGGCGCCCCTGCTGCCGCTGGTGACCCTGATTTTGCCCAACGGGCCGGAAGCGCTGGCGCTGGGCGGCGTCGAAGGGGCCGCGGCGCAAGCGGCGGCCTTGCAGGCGCGCGGCTGCCGCCACGTGCTGATCACGGGCGGCCACGACAGCGGCGCCGTGCTGGTCAACCGCTGGTTCGGCCCGGGCGAATCCCGCGACTGGCGCTGGAGTCGCCTGGAAGGCGCCTTCCACGGCAGCGGCTGCACCCTGGCCGCGGCCGTCGCCGCCCGCCTGGCGCAGGGCGACCCGATGCTGCTGGCGCTGGACGGCGCGCAGGCGTTTTGCCAGCGCGCCCTGGCCGCCGCCTACGCCATCGCGCCCGGCCAATTGATACCGCGCCGCCGCTGACGGCGCCCCCACATTCAAAGGAAAAAACATGCGCGGACTTTATCTGGTCACCCCCAACTGGGACGACACCGACAAGCTGCTCGACGTCAGCGAACAAGCCCTGGACGCCGGCCTGGCGCTGCTGCAATACCGCCACAAGAACGCCGACGCGGCGCTGCGCCGGGAACAGGCCTCGGCCCTGCTCGAATTGTGCCGCAAATACGGCTGCCCGCTGGTGATCAACGACTTCGTCGAACTGTGCCTGAACCTGGACGCCGACGGCGTCCACGTGGGCGGCACGGACGCCTCGGTGGCGCAGATGCGCGCCGCGCTGGGGCCGGACAAAATCGTCGGCGCCTCCTGTTACGGCGACATGGCGCTGGCGCGGGCGGCGCTGCGGGACGGCGCCAGCTATGTCGCCTTCGGCGGTTTCTATCCCTCGCTGGTGAAAAAATATCCGGTCACGACCGCCCCCGCCATCGTCGAAGAAGCCAAACTGGCCATCGCGCTGCCCTGCGTCGTCATCGGCGGCATGACGCCGGAAAACGCGGCGCCGCTGGTCGCGCGCGGCGCCGACATGGTGGCCGCCATCAGCAGCGTCTATCTGGCGCCAGACCCGGGCGCGGCGGTGCGTAACTTCCAGTTGCTGTTTACGTCACAAGAGGCCCACTGAGGCCGCCGGGGGGCGGGTGAACGGCTTATAATCAATCTTCGCCACCGCCCCCACCCCCTTTGAATATGAGCCTCGCCAGCGCCGCAAAACGTTTGATACTGATAGTCGACGACGACCAGTTGCTGTTGGAATTCCTCGGCGAGTTGCTGCGCCACTCCGGTTACGAGACGGCGCTGGCGCTGTCGGCCGAAGAGGCGCTGCGCCAGGTCGCCGTGCGCGAGCCGGATCTGGCCCTGCTCGACATCCACCTGCCCGGCATGTCGGGCCTGGAACTGGCCAAGCATTTGCACGCCGAAACGACGGTGCCGTTCATGTTCCTGTCCGGCACCGGCGACGGCGAATCGGGCAAGCAGGCGGCCGCCTACGGCGCCGTCGGCTATGTCGTCAAGCCGGTCGACGCGGCGCACCTGATGCCGGCCTTCGAGGCGGGCCTGGCGCGGGCCGACGATATCCGCCAATTGCGGCGCACGGAAGTGAACTTGAACGCGGCGCTGGCCGCCGGGCGCGAGACCAGCCTGGCCGTCGGCTTGTTGATGGGCAAGTTCCAGAGCGACCGCAACACCGCCTTCGAAGTCTTGCGCGACCATGCCCGTTCCAGCCGGCGCAAGATCAATGAAATCGCCAACCAGTTGCTGACGGCGGAAGAAACCCTGAACAGCCTGCGCGGCGCCTTTTCCCAGCACCCGAATAACCAGCAAAGGCCGAAATAGGCGCGCGACTGTCGCAAAATAGGCGTGCGGCAGGCATGAAACAGGCGGCCGCCGCTTGTCCGGGATGTAATTGATGTTGCCTTCCGGGAAAAACAAGATACACTCAAAACGTCGGCGCCGTTACCGGGAAAACATCCCCGGCGGCGTCCGGCCAGGTTCAGGGCCCCGACCCGCCGCGCGAACCGCTTTCTCCCAGCCGCCCCCTCCCAGCGGCCTCGCATACTTTTCGGCCCAATTCCGCCGACCAGCACAGTAATGAGCCCGCGCCGGCCTGTTCCTTGCGACGCGCACTGACAACACCCGTCCAGCATGCGAGCCGCCAAGGTTTGCGCCGGCGCGGGCACTGGGGAGCGGCACCATGATCGACATGAATATCGACAGCGCAACGGCCGGCAGCGTGGAACCGTCCTGGATCGAAGGCTGGGACGGACTGCGCGTGCTGCATGTGGACGGCGACGGCGACGCCGCCCTGGTGCTGGCCCCGCTGCTGGTGCCGGAGGCGCAAGTGACCCATGTGGCCACGCTGGGAGCGGCCGCGCGCGCCATCCGCGCGCAGCGCTACAACCTGCTCGTGCTCGACCCCGACCTGCCCGACGGTGACGGCGCCGCGCTGCTCGAGGTGCTCAAATTCGTCGACCAGCCCACTCCCGTGCTGCTGTACGCGGGACGCGACACGGTCTGGCCCGGCGCCACCAGCGCCATGCTGCTCAAGTGCAGCACCTCGCCGCGCCAGTTGTGGACCAAGGTGTCGCAATTGCTGGCCGCCGGCGAGCGCCACCCATGAGCCGCGGCCCGCTGCACACCATCCTGTACGCGGAGCACGACGTGCACATGCGCGTACTGGTGAAGATGGCGCTGGAAGTGATCGGCCGTTTCGAGGTGCTCGACTGCGATTCGGGCGCCGCCGCCGTGGCCGTCGGCGCCGCCTGCCATCCGGACTTGATCTTGCTGGACGCAAGCATGCCGGAGGCGGACGGCATCGCCACGCTGGAGCGCCTGCGCCTTTGTCCGCACCTGGAGCGCACTCCCGTCATCTTCGTCACGGCGCACACGGCCGGTTGGGACGTCGAGCCCTTCCTGGAGGCGGGGGCGATCGGCTTGATCGCCGCGCCGCTCGAACCGATGCGGGTGACGGAGCAGTTGCGACGGCTGTGGACGCGCGCCCCGGCGCCGCCAACCGGCAGTGTAATGTTATCGTAATATCAGCAAAATGCCAGGCGACGGGTATCCAGCGGGGCGCGCTCTTGCTATGATGGCGCGAGCCACCACTCCACAGGATACCAACAATGAAGACCAAAGCAGCCGTTGCATGGAAGGCGGGAGCGCCGCTGACAATCGAAGAAGTCGAACTGGGCGGCCCGCGCGAGGGCGAAGTGCTGGTCGAAATCAAGGCCACCGGCATTTGCCACACGGATTACTACACCCTGTCCGGCGCCGACCCGGAGGGCATCTTCCCGGCCATCCTCGGCCATGAGGGCGCCGGCATCGTCGTCGACGTGGGCCCCGGCGTGAAAAGCCTGAAAAAAGACGACCACGTGATTCCGCTGTACACGCCGGAATGCCGCCAGTGCAAGTTCTGCCTGTCGCAAAAGACCAATCTGTGCCAGGCCATCCGCCCGACCCAGGGTCGCGGCCTGATGCCGGACGCGACCTCGCGCTTTTCCATCGACGGCCAGCCCATTTACCACTACATGGGCACCTCGACCTTTTCCAACTATATCGTGGTGCCGGAAATCGCCCTGGCCAAGATCCGCGAAGACGCACCTTTCGACAAGGTGTGCTACATCGGTTGCGGCGTCACCACGGGCGTGGGCGCGGTACTGTTCACGGCCAAGGTCGAGGCCGGCGCCAACGTGGTCGTGTTCGGCCTGGGCGGCATCGGTTTGAACGTGATCCAGGCCGCGCGCATGGTTGGCGCCGACAAGATCATCGGCGTCGACATCAACCCGGCGCGCCAAGCCATGGCGCGCAAGTTCGGCATGACCCACTTCGTCAATCCGAAGGAAGTGGAAAACGTGGTCGACACCATCGTCCAGATCACCGACGGCGGCGCCGACTACAGCTTCGAGTGCATCGGCAACACCACCACCATGCGCCAGGCGCTGGAATGCTGCCACAAGGGCTGGGGCCAGTCCATCGTCATCGGCGTGGCCGCCGCCGGCGAGGAAATCTCGACCCGGCCGTTCCAGCTGGTCACGGGACGGGTGTGGAAGGGTTCGGCCTTCGGCGGCGCGCGCGGACGCACCGACGTGCCGAAGATCGTCGACTGGTATATGGAGGGCAAGCTCAACATCGACGACTTGATCACCCACCGCTTGCCGCTGGAACGCATCAACGAAGGTTTCGACCTGATGAAGAGCGGCGAGTCTATCCGCTCGGTGGTGCTGTACTAGGCGTCTTGTCCGGCCCGGCCTTGTCCGGCCTGGCCTTGGCCCCGTTGCGGGGCAGGGCCAGCGGCTGAACCTTGACGGGGGCGACGCCGCCGTCCTTCATGTCCAGCTTGGCGGCCGTCTTCGGCGACAGGTCGATGATGCGGCCCTACTTGTATGGCCCCCTGTCCTCGATGACGACTTGGGCGCTCTTGCCGGTTTTCAGATTGCTGACTTTCGCCTTCGTCCCGATCGGCAAGGTCTTGCTGGCGGCTCCGTCGCCGCGCGGATTCATGGCCGCGCCGTTCGCCATTTCCTTGCCATACAGGGCGGGGCTGTAGTACGAGGCCTCGCCCTGGCGCGTCTTGCCGCTGCGATCGAGGCTGGCGGAAGCCTGGGCGGCGGCCCCGGCTGGCTTGGTGGCCGTCCCCGACGGCTCATCCGCCGCGCGCGCCGTTCTCGGCCACATGAAAAGCAGCCCCACGGCAAGCAAGCACGCCCCCGTATCCATGTGTGTCCCATTTAAATGCCCTGTTCCTTGGATGCGGGCGCGCGTAAAAAATTCCCGCGCAAGGGCAGTCAAGCTGGAAAGAGGCATTTAAAAAATATTTTTTATTGCACAAGTAATTATCATTACCACACTGTTTTTTTCGGATAAAATGCATCGGCCTCAAATAGTAGTATTTTCTTAACTTATTGGAGTTACCGATGAAGAAATCCCTGCTCACCTTCGCCCTCGCAAGTCTGTTTTGCGCTGGCGTTGTTTCCCAGGCGCAAGCTGCAAGTGAAACATTTACCGCCACCAAGGCCATGTCGACGACAAACTGGGCCGATTCTCTCTCCTTGAGCAAGTTCGATACCCAGCTGGGCACGCTCACCGGCATCAAATTCGATTTGAGCGGCTCCGTGCAAGGTACCGGCAAGGGTGAAAGCCTGGATGCCACGGCGTCCGACGTCATCATGTCGCTGGCATCGATGCTGACACTGCTGCGTCCCGATTCCTCGACCCTGCTGGTTGCCAATCCCCTGTTTACGCAACATTTCGGCTTCAGCGCCTTTGACGGCAGCATCGATTTTGGCGGCACATCGGGCGGCTCCACCGGCTTGCGTTCGGCCACCGGCAGCAATTCCTTTACCAGCACCAATGCCAGCGACTTCGCCCTGTTCTCCGGCCCCGGCAGCATCGCCCTCGGCTTGAACGCCCTGGGTTCGTCCTACGCTTCCGGCGCCGGCAACCTGATCACCCAGTTCTCGACGGCGGCGGCGGGCGAAGTGCGCGTCACCTACGAGTATTCGGTGGCGGCCGCCGTGCCGGAACCGGACACCTACGGCATGTTGCTGCTGGGCCTGGGCCTGGTCGGCTGCGTGGCACGCCGTAAGTCTTTGCGGCGCAAAGTTTAAACTCAGGCTTAAACCAAGGCTTGAATCGAGGCTTGAATCTGGTCCGGCAGGTCGCCGCGCGCGGCCGGTCCGGCGGCCCGCCGTTTCCGCTCCGAACAGCGTCCGGCGGGCGGCGTGCCGGTATAATCACGGGATGCAAAAACTTCTTCACAACCTTAATCCAGAACAACTGGCCGCCGTCACCTTGCCCGCGCAACACGCCCTGATTCTGGCGGGCGCCGGCTCCGGCAAGACGCGCGTGTTGACCACCCGCATCGCCTGGCTGTTACAGACCGGGCAAGTGTCGCCGGCCGGCATCCTGGCCGTGACCTTCACCAACAAGGCGGCCAAGGAAATGATGACGCGCCTGTCGGCGATGCTGCCGATGAGCGCGCGCGGCATGTGGATAGGCACTTTCCACGGTCTGTGCAACCGCCTCTTGCGCACCCATTACCGCGACGCGGCGCTGCCGCAAACCTTTCAGATTCTCGATTCGCAAGACCAGTTGTCGGTGATTAAGCGTTTGTTGAAGGCGAATAGCGTCGACGACGAGAAATTTCCGCCCAAGACGGTGATGTATTTCATCAACAACGCGAAAGACCAGGGCTTGCGCGCGGACGAGGTCGAGGCCCACGACGCCATCGAGCGCATGCTGGTCGAGCTGTATCGGATGTATGACGATCAATGCCAGCGCGAAGGCGTCGTCGATTTCGCCGAATTGTTGCTGCGCACTTACGAGCTGCTGTGCCGCAACCAACCCTTGCGCGAACACTATCAAGCCCGCTTCCGCCACATCCTGGTCGATGAGTTTCAGGATACCAACAACCTGCAATACAGTTGGCTCAAACTGCTGGCCGGGCACGGCGGGCGCGACGGCGGCGCCCTGTTTGCCGTCGGCGACGACGACCAAAGCATTTACGCCTTCCGCGGCGCCAATGTGGGCAATATGAGTTCCTTCGAACACGAGTTCAAGGTGCAAAACTTGATCAAGCTGGAGCAGAATTACCGCTCGCACGGCCATATTCTGGACAGCGCCAACATGTTGATCACGAATAACAGCAAGCGCCTGGGCAAGAATTTGCGCACCGACGCGGGGCAGGGCGAACCGGTGCGCATCTATGAAGCCAGTTCCGACTTGCAGGAAGCGCAGTGGATCATCGAGGAAACGAAGAGCCTGATTTCCGAGGGCGCCGCGCGCCGCGAGATCGCCGTGCTCTACCGTTCGAACGCGCAATCGCGCGTGATCGAGCATGCGCTGTTTTCGGCCGGCATCGCCTACCACGTGTACGGCGGCCAGCGTTATTTCCAGCGCGCCGAGGTCAAGCACGTCATCGCCTACTTGCAACTGATGGATAATCCGCACAACGATTCGGCCTTCTTGCGCGTCGTCAATTTCCCCACGCGGGGCATAGGCATGCGCTCGATCGAGCAATTGCAGGGGGCCGCCGAGCAACACGGCATTTCGCTGTACGCGGCCGTGCCCCATGTGGCCGGCAAGGCCGGTTCTTCGCTGGCGTCCTTCGTCAGGCTGATCGAGGGCGCCCGCTTCGAGACCCAGAACATGCCGCTGCCGCAGATGGTGCGCGCGGTGCTCGAGGCCAGCACCTTGCTGCAACACTTCGAGAAGGAAAAGGAAGGCGCCGACCGCATCGAAAACATGGAGCAGATGGTCAACGCGGCCACCCAGTTCGTGTCCGAAGAGGGTTTTGGCGTCGACGCGCCCGCCTACAAGGGCCCCCTGGCCCAGGCCCAGGCCGGCGTGCCCCTGACGACGGCCGACGGTATCGAGATTTTCGACGCCGACGCGCCGTTGCCGGCCGTCATGTCGCCGCTGTCGGCCTTTTTGTCGCACGCCTCGCTGGAAGCGGGCGACAACCAGGCCCAGGCCGGCCAGGATGCGCTGCAAATGATGACGGTGCATTCGGCCAAGGGCTTGGAATTCGACAATGTCTTCATCACCGGCCTGGAAGAGGGCTTGTTCCCCCATGAAAGCAGTTCCAGGGAAGATGACGGGGTCGAGGAAGAGCGGCGCCTGATGTATGTGGCCATCACGCGCGCGCGCACGCGCCTGTACATGAGCTTTTCGCAGTCGCGCATGTTGCACGGCCAAACCCGCTACAACGTGAAATCGCGCTTTTTCGACGAGTTGCCGGAGGAATCGCTGAAGTGGTTGTCGGCCAAGGCGCCGGCCAATTGGTACGGCAACAAGAAGTCGTCCTGGGACATGGCGCCGATGACCAGCGCCGGTTCCGATAACGCCATCGCGCAAAAAATCGCCTTGAAGACGGGGCCGGGCTGGCGCATCGGCGAATCCGTCGCGCACGGCAAGTTCGGCGAAGGCGTGATCGTCAACATCGAGGGTGGCGGCGGCAATGCGCGGGCGCAGATCAACTTCGGCCAGCACGGTATGAAAGTGCTGGATCTGAGCATCGCCAAACTGGAACGGCTGGGGCGGTAAGGAGGGCGCTGGCGGCCGCGCCGGCCGGCGGCGAGTCGCCCTGACGGGATGGGCGACTCGGGCGAATCACGCGTCGCGCGCGATCCGCCCGAAGATCAGCCGGCGTTCGTCTTGTCGAGCGACACAGGCGCTTCCGGCGCGCCAAAGATTTGCCGGTAGCTGGCGTAGCATGAGCAGTGCAAAATCACCGTCATGATCACCGACAGCGGTATCATCACCTGTATGGCCAGTTCGCCGCGCCCGAAGATTATCAACAGCAACTGGCTGACCAGGATGCTGATGCCGAACCAGGCCGACAGCAGCACGATCACGGCCTTGGCCGAGCGCAGCACGGCGAAAAAGCTGAAGAACAGCGCCTTGCCCAGGCCCATTTTTTGCCAGTAGATCAGCGGTGCGGCAAAGAAGAATGCCATGGCGGCGGGAATATAGACGGCGATCGCCAGCAGCAGGGCGCCACCGATATTGGCGTCCTTGAGCAGCGGCGACTTTTGGTCGATCTGGCCGCTCACCATTTTCCAGAACACGCCGTCGTCGACCAGCGTGGAGGCGCCGATGGCGAGCGCCGCCATCGTCACGTACAGGACGCCCAGCGCAAACAGCGCCGGGAAGGCGGGCATGCGAAAGCCACTCAGCAACAGCTTCGGCAAGACCCGCTTGCCCTGTTCGATGTTGGAGCAAGCTTGCATGAAGGCGATCATGAACGCTGGCACCATGATCACCGGCAAGATCTGCCCCAGCACGGGTATCTGGCCCAAGGCTACCATCAGGAAAAAATAAGCGAGGAACAGGGTCGCCAGGCCGCCCGGTTGTTTGCGGAACAGGCCGAAGCCCTGCTTGACCCAGGCCCAGCCTGTGCTTGCGGGTAATTTTCCCATCAGAATAGCGCCGGCGCGGCGGTGCTTATGCGTTCGCGCAAGATGCGCTCGAAATGGCCGGGGTCGTGCGGCGTCAGCATTTCAGCTTCGCGCGGCAAGTAAAAATCGTACAGGCGCGACAGCCAGAAGCGCAACGCGGCGGCGCGCAGCATGGCTTGCCAGGCGCTTTGTTCGTGGGCGTCGAAGGGACGCACGGTGTGGTAAGCGTCCAGCAGCGCGCGCACGCGAGCGGGGTCGAGCACGCCGCTGCCGATGTCGATGCACCAGTCGTTGACGGTGACGGCCACGTCGAACAGCCAGGTGTCGCAGCCGGCAAAGTAAAAGTCGAAAAAGCCCGTCAGGCGCTCGCCCACGAACATCACGTTATTGCGGAACAGGTCGGCGTGCACGGGGCCGCGCGGGATCGCCTTGTAGGCGGCGCAACTGGCGAAGGTTTCCTGGAAGTGCATTTCGGCGCGCAGCAAATGGGCATTGCTGTCGGACAGGAAGGGCAGCACTTGCGGCGTGGTGTCGTTCCACCAGTCGAGGCCGCGCAAATTCGGCTGCCGCAGGGGGAAGTCGACGGCCGCCAGGTGCATCTTGGCCAGCATGGCGCCGACGGCGGCGCAGTGCGCCGGCGCCGGTGCCATTTGCGAACCGCCTTCGAGTTTGCTGACGATGGCCGCGGGCTTGCCGTGCAGGGCGACGGTCAAGGCCCCGTCCCGGTTGGCGATCGGCGCCGGCACCAGCACGCCCCGTTCGGCCAGGTGGCGCATCAGGTTCAGGTAAAACGGCAATTGCTCGAACGTCAGATTTTCAAAGATCGTCAAGACGTATTCGCCGCTCTCGGTCGTGATGAAAAAATTGCTGTTCTCGATGCCGGAGGCGATGCCTTTGACGGCCAGCGCTTTGCCTAGGGGGAATTGCGTGATCCACTGGTTGATGTCGTCCAGGCTGACCGGGGTAAAAACTGCCATGAGGGAAGCTAAGTTAAGTGAATCGGTAGGAAAAACGGCAAGGCCGGCGCTCCGGCCCGGGTTCGGGCCGGCTTGGGCTCACTTGGCTTACTTGGCCGGGGGAGGGGGCGTGGTCGCCGCCGCTCCTTCTGCCGTCTGTTTTTGCTTCTTCTTGCCGAGGTCGAATTCCATCACTTGCCATTGGGTGCCGCGGTTGCCGCTGCCGAAGGCGTCGCCCGGCTGCGCCGTGCCGACCTGGGAATTCGGTTTCACATAATAGGTGCTGCCGCCGCTGGTGACTTTCACGGAAGTGACCTTGCCCTGCTCGCGTTGCTGGCTTTGTTCGTGGCTGGGCTTGGCCGTCACCGTGATCGGCGCGCCATCGCCTTCTTCGAGCTTGTCCAGCTTGGGCGGCGTGGCCGCGGGCGTTTGCGCGCCAGCCGTGTGCGCCAACAGGAGTAGGGCGGAAATTTGCCAGAATTTGGATGTGCGCATCATGATAGGGTATCGCTTCGGTTGGAACGCAATGGATTTCTATGGTAGCAGTCATTGTAACAAACGCGCGCGCCGATTGTTTTAAATGCGTTGAATTCGCTCAAAAGTAGGCGCGCTTGCAGGCGAGTTTGCAGGGCGTTGGGCCGCCGGCGCCTGCGCCGGCCTGGCGCGCGGCGCCAGGCGCGCGATAGTCGGCGGCATCAGGCTCTGCGATAATGGGCGCCATATCATATACTTGTCTTCATTCCGTAGACATCCCCGCGACCTTGCGCGGCACACCACCTCATTTGGCATTATGCAAAAAACCCTGCTCCTCGTTGACGGTTCCAGTTATCTGTACCGCGCTTTTCACGCCTTGCCCGACTTGCGCGGCCCCGGCGGCGTGCCGACCGGCGCCATGCACGGCATGATCAATATGCTGCGCCGCCTGCGCGCCGATTACCCGGCCGCCTTCATCGCCTGCGTCTTCGACGCCAAGGGCAAGACTTTCCGCGACGATATGTATGACCAGTACAAGGCGCAGCGGCCGTCCATGCCGCCCGACCTGGCCTTGCAGATCGAACCGATACACGCGGCCGTGAAAGCGATGGGCTGGCCCATCCTGATGGTCGAGGGGGTCGAGGCGGACGACGTGATCGGCACCCTGGCCGTGCAAGCCGCCGCCGCCGGCATGAGCGTGGTGGTGTCGACCGGCGACAAGGATCTGGCCCAGTTGGTCAATGCCCAGGTCACCCTGATCAATACGATGAGCAATGAAAAGCTCGACGAGGCCGGCGTGCTGGCCAAGTTCGGGGTGCCGCCGAACCGCATCATCGATTATTTGTCGCTGATCGGCGACACGGTCGACAATGTGCCGGGCGTGGCCAAGTGCGGGCCGAAGACGGCCTTGAAGTGGCTGACCCTGTACGACAGCCTGGCCGGCATCATTGAAAACGCTGCCAGCATAGGCGGCGCCGTGGGCGAGAATTTGCGCACGGCGCTGGAATGGCTGCCACGGGCGCGCGCCTTGATCACCGTCAAGACCGACTGCGACCTGTCCGGCCACATGGTGTCGATCGGCGAATCGCTGCGCGCCCTGGAAGAGGACAAGCCGACCCTGCTGGCGTTTTACGAGCGTTACGGTTTCAAGACCCTGCTGCGCGAAATAGGCGCGGGCGCCGCTGCGTCGGGCGCGGGCGCGGCCGGCACGGCGGAACTCGATTCCCCGACCGGCGACCTGTTCGGCAAGCCGGGGGCGGAAGCGGCGCCGCGCCTGTATGAAACCGTGCTCACCGAAGCCCAACTAGACGCCTGGCTGGCGCGCGTGGCCGGCGCCGCCCTGACCGCATTGGCCGTCGAGACCACCTCGACGGAACCGATGACGGCGCAGATGGTGGGCCTGTCGCTCGCCTGCGAGCCGGGCACGGCGGCCTATATTCCGCTGGCGCACCGCTATGCTGGCGCGCCCGAACAACTGGCGCGCGATGAAGTGCTGGCCAAGCTCAAGCCGTGGCTGGAAGACGCCGACCGCCCGAAGCTGGGCCAGAACATGAAGTTCGCCAGCCACGTGTTCGCCAACCACGGCGTCACCCTGCGCGGCATCTTGCACGATACCCTGCTCGAATCGTATGTGTTCGAGTCGCACAAGACGCACGATACGGACAGCCTGGCCCTGCGCCACCTGGACCGCAAGACCACCGCCCTGGCCGAGGTGTGCGGCAAGGGCGCGGGCCAGATCTGCTTCGACCAGGTCGCCATCGAGGTGGCCGCCGAGTACGCGGCCGAGGATGCCGACGTGACCCTGTGCCTGCACCAGGCGATGTGGGGCCACGTGGACGGCAACGCCAAGTTGACGGACATTTACCGCACGATCGAGATGCCGACCGCCGTCGTGCTGCAAAAGATAGAGCGGAACGGCGTGCTGATCGACGCCGAACTGCTCGGCATCCAGTCGAACGAGCTGGGCGCCCGCATCCTGGAGCTGGAAACCACGGCTTACGAATTGGCCGGCCAGCCTTTCAACCTGGGTTCGCCGAAGCAGATCGGCGAAATCTTCTTTGAAAAGCTCAAGCTGCCGGTGCTGAAGAAGACTCCCAGCGGCGCCCCTTCCACGGACGAGGAAGTGCTGCAAAAGCTGGCCGAGGACTATCCGCTGCCGAAGGTCTTGCTGGAATACCGCGGCATGGCCAAGCTGAAGTCGACCTATACCGACAAGTTGCCGAAGATGATAAACCTGTCCACCGGCCGCGTTCACACCAATTACGCGCAGGCGGTGGCGGTGACGGGGCGCCTGTCGTCGAACGACCCGAACCTGCAAAACATCCCGATCCGCAGCAAGGAAGGGCGGCGCATCCGCGAAGCCTTCATCGCGCCGCCGGGCAGCGTCATCGTCTCGGCCGACTATTCGCAGATCGAGTTGCGCATCATGGCGCATATTTCCGGCGACGAGGCGATGCTGCGCGCCTTCGCCGAGGGCATCGACATTCACCGCGCCACGGCCGCCGAAATCTTCGGCGTGGCGGCCGCGGAAGTGCAAAGCGAGCAGCGCCGCTACGCCAAGGTCATCAATTTCGGTTTGATCTACGGCATGAGCGCCTTCGGCCTGGCTGGCAACCTGGGCGTGGACCGGGCCGCCGCGCAAAGTTATATCGACCGCTATTTCGCGCGCTTTGCCGGCGTCAAGCAATACATGGACGAGACGCGCCTGCAGGCGAAGGCGCGCGGCTACGTCGAGACCGTGTTTGGCCGTCGCCTGTGGCTGCCCGAGATCAATTCGCCGAACGGCCCCCGTCGCCAGGGCGCCGAACGGGCCGCCATCAACGCGCCCATGCAGGGCACGGCCGCCGACTTGATCAAGCTGGCCATGATCGCCGTGCAAGGCTGGCTGGAAACGGAGGGCTTGCAAACGAAGATGATCATGCAAGTGCACGACGAACTGGTGCTGGAAGTGCCGCGGGCGGAACTGGAACTGGTGCGCGAAACGCTGCCGCAACTGATGGCGGGTGTGGCCAAGCTGAAAGTGCCGCTGACGGCCGAAGTCGGCATCGGCAAGAACTGGGACGAGGCACACTAACGCTCCGTGCGGCAGCGCACATCACGACCCCGGAGAATGAAACTCATCCGGGAGTCGTACCGGGAGGCTTGCGGCCTCCCGCGACTCAAGCTCGGCGTGGCTGAAGCGGGCCCACGACTGTGCTGCAGCAGTCCGTCAGTGCACTGCAATGTAGCAATGCATGGCAGGCCACGGGACTTATTCCTTCGAGCCCAGAAGTTGCCGCTTGAGTTTGGGATCATTCGAGTTATCGCCCACCCAAATGCGCAAGATCGCCTGCATCGTGAGATCATCTTTCAAGGTTTCTCCGATTTGCTTGCCGTTTTCATGAAACGTCACGCCCTTGTTGTGGACCCAGTCGATGGTCATCACGTGGCCCACCTTCCAGTCTCCCACCTCGGAAAACGCCTGGCCCATCCCCATCAGTTGCACCAGCAACTGATTACGCTCTTCCTTGGTGGTGCTGGTGCGAATATCGGCCAGAAACCGCGACGCCATCAAGTCTCCTTCAACGGACTTGAGCATGACCAACTTGAGACGAATCGGACCTGGCGAAGCGAGCAGTTCCGCCTGCGTCGTTTTCAGCTTGGGCAGGTAGTAGCCGATGGTGAAGATCTTGACCCGATTGATCACATGAATGCCCGATCCATTGAGCCGCAGCGTCTGCCCATCAACCTGGACGGTATCTTCATTGGCTGCTGGAGTGGCCGTGTCGGCAAGCGCCGGCGCGCCGCCAAGCAGCAGCAAGGAAAAGGCAACACATGCTGTTCTCAGGCCGCTGATAAGACGGTTTTCTGCTCTCTTTGCTGCAGTCATATGCACTCCATTCATCGTCAATAAGCGCGCCACAGGTATCGGCGCTGTTACGTCAACGCTCAAAACAGGCGACCGTAAGAGAGCAGTAGCAAACCGCCTTGCGGACGTCCACGCGCCGAAAATTCACGCAAGTACTTAAATTCGACCTGGTTCTTCAAGTTTTCCGTTTGATAACTCAGTACCGGGCCGAGCGCGACCACATGCGCGCGGTTGCCGTTGATCAAGGGAAGAACGCTGCTGCCGGCCGGATCGCGGTCATCGGTGGTCTGGTGCAACAGATAACCCTGCACGCCCACTTTCAGGTTGCTTGGGAACTGGTAGGTGCCGATGTATTCCAGGTGCACATACTGGCCCGACTTGTAATCCGTATCGCGGTTGGCGGTGCTGTAGTTGTAGCACAAGGATGCGGCCAGGTCGAATCCCGACTCGGTAGACCAAGCGGCCGATACCAGGGGACGGAAGGAATAGGAATTCATGCCCAGATTGACCTGGCTATTGCGATCGAATTTACCGGTTGGCAAATCGACATTCAGCGCGGTTACCACGGAAAGGTTTTCGAATTTCCAGCCGATGAAGGCCGCCACTTCGACGTCGCCCATGCCGCGCTTATTCCCACTGGCGGCCTGGGATGCGGCTTGGCCGATGGCTTGGCGCGTCGCCAATGGCAACGGCATTGCCGGATCGATGGTCACGCTAATGTCCCGGCTCTTGTCGAGCAATGGCAGTGCCACGTAACCGCCGATGCGCCCGCGAAGTACCGGGTCGCCACTCACATAGACCAGCTTGGGAATGATCGCGTCAACCTTGATGTGCGCGTCAACGGTGCCCGTGATGGCGCCTGGAAGGCCGGGGACGGTCTTGCTAAATGTCACGTCATTGCCGTTGGTATCCTTGGCATGATCGGCGCGATAGCTCGGCACGAGCACCTGGCCATACCATCCCGACAAGGGCAAGATTGCCGAGTCCATGCCCCATAGGCCGAACGGCACGGCGACCTCGTTGTTTTCCGCCGCAAGCACGCCGTGGCATGCGCCAAGCAATAGGGAACCGGCTACCAGGGTAGAAAGTGAATGAGGAGTGCGCATAATGCTTTCCTAATTAATTGATATGGAATGGCGCATTGCCGATACGGCAAGGTTATTCATTGCTCAGAGAATGTATCTGCAAAATCAGAGAGCGTATACACCAGCTAAAGCGATGGTGAATCAAACCAGGTAATTCGATGACGGGCCGAGGACAGGAAATTCAACGGGATGAGTAAGTATTGGTTTCAAGTTTGTCGCTGTCAAACATGCGATGACCGAATAACAATGGCCGCCAGAGCATGTTATTTTGTTGCAGCGAGGAATTATAACGCGATATCGATCAACTATCGGACGTGGTTAAAAAAAGACCTATTTTAGGTAACACAGGCGAACGAAATATTTCCAGCAAAGCAATTGAATATTAATCATCCGGGAGTCGTACCGGGTGGCTTGCGGCCTCGGCAAGGTCCGGACCCTGGCGCTCAACCGTAACAATCTACGCGGCGCGCGCGACCCTCGTTTGAACCCCGCCGTGTATCCGCATGCCGGCCACGCCTTCAACACCGACTACCGTGCCAGCCATGTGGCGGCCGACGCCAAGGACGGCTACGCCCGCTGCCTGGCTTGACTCCAGGGGCATGGCCTTGCTTAAATTCACGGAAGTGGGCGGCGCGCTGTAAAATGTCCCCTTTGCGGCGCCCTTCCGGCGCCCGCAGTACACGCCGGCGTCGCGGGCGAGGGCGCCCGCGCACGGGCGCGCCCGCGCCAGCGCCGGTAAAGAGGCTTCCAAATCGATCCAATACTCATCTCCATTTTGCTCGCGACCACCATCGCGGGTGTTTTCAGCATCACCGCGGCGGCGATTTTTTCCTTCGCGCTACTGTCGAAGATGGTTGAACGCATGGTCAGCCTGTCGGTCGGCATCATGCTGTCGACTTCCCTGCTGCACGCCTTGCCGGAAGCGTTCGAGTCGCACGCCGCGCCGCGCAATCTGTTCGCCACCCTGCTGGGCGGCTTGCTGGCCTTCTTCCTGCTGGAGAAATTCGCCGTGCTGCGCCACTCCCACCACCACGAGGGCGACGGCCACCATCACGCCCACGGCCACGACAAGGTCGAGGCGGGCAAGTCGGGCTGGATGATACTGGTCGGCGACGGCTTGCACAATTTCACCGACGGCATCTTGATCGCGGCCGCCTTCCTGGCCGACCCGAAACTGGGCCTGGTCACCGGCCTGGCCATCATCGCCCATGAAATCCCGCAGGAAATCGGCGACTTCATCGTCTTGCTGAACGCGGGCTTTTCGCGCAGCCGCGCCTACGTCTTCAATCTGCTGTGCAGTCTGATGGCGGTGGCCGGCGGCTTGCTCGGTTATTTCACCCTGGACCGGGCCAGCGATCTGATTCCCTACGTGCTGGTGTTCGCTTCCTCGGGCTTCATCTATATCGCGGTGAGCGATTTGATGCCGCAGATGCAGCGCCGCGCCACCTTGCGCGAAACCATCCCCCAAGTGCTGTTGATCGCCGTCGGCGTGCTGATGGTGCTGTTCTTGACGCGGCACCACGGCTGATCCCGCTGCCGATCGCATCGGCATCGGCCTTTGCCGCGCTGACAATGTAAAAACGGGCCGACATATCGGCCCGTTTCCCTATCTGCTTATTGCGGGCCCGTGGCCACCGGCCGCGCCGGGTCGGCGCACCATTCGCTCCACGAGCCCGGATACAGGGCGGCGCCGTGCAAGCCGGCCACTTCCAGGGCCAGCAGATTGTGGCAAGCCGTCACGCCCGAGCCGCACTGCATGATGGCCGTTTGCGGCGTGTCGAACAGGGGCGCGAACGCGCGCCTCAATTCGGCGGCGTCCTTGAAGCGGCCATCCGCCTGCAAATTATCCTTGAAGAAACGGTTCCTGGCGCCAGGGATGTGGCCGCCGACCGGGTCCATGGTTTCGTTTTCGCCGCGGAAGCGGTCGGGCGCGCGCGCGTCGACCACGCTGCGGCCGCCCTCGTCGATGTTGGCCAGCACTTCGGCCACGCTGGCCATGCTGGTCAGGGTCGGCCTTTCGACTATGTCACCGCGGGCGCGGGCGGTCGTCGGCGTCACCAGCGGCAAGCCCTGCGCCGCCCAGGCGGCCAGGCCGCCGTCCAGCACCGCCACGGCCGGCTGGCCTATCCAGCGCAGCAACCACCACAGGCGCGCCGCGAACATGCCGCCGTGGGCGTCGTAAGCGATCACTTGCGTGTCCTTGTTGACGCCCCAGGCGCGCAGGGATTCGATCAGCGCGGCGCGCTCGGGCAGCGGATGGCGGCCGCGGAAAACGCCGTCGGCGTCGTACTTGGCGCCGGACAGCTCGGTGTCGATGTTGGCGAACTGGGCGTTCTGGATATGCCCGGCGATAAAGGCGTCGCGCCCGGCGTCCGGGTTCATCAAGTCATGGCGGCAGTCGAGCACGACCCAGTTCGGGTCGCTCAAATGGGGCGCCAGGTCGGCGGCGGAAATCAGGGTCGTGTACATGGTGCTTGCTCCTGCTTAAACTTCGCTTGCGATGGGATCGGTGCGGGCAATCGCGGCGCCCCGGCTGGTGTTGCGAGTATTGTAATAGCTTGCGGCGCTGCCGGACACCAGAATCACGCCGATGCCGACCCAGCCGTGCCAGTCGAACAGGTCGCCGAAGATCAACACGCCCCATATGCTGGAAAAGACAATGCCCGTGTATTGCAGATTGGCTACGACGAGGGTCTTGCCGAGGCGGTAGGCGCGCGTCATCGCCATCTGCGCCATCGTCGCGCACAGGCCGATGCCCAGCAGCAGGGCGATGCCGTGGACGCCGGTGTGGGCGTGCCAGACGACGGGTCCCAGGCCGGCGCTCGCGATATTGCCCAGCAAGCCGGCCAGGAAATTGACAACGGAAAAGTAGAAGACGACCCGGTACTCGGGCTCGCCCAGCAGGCCCAGTTTGCGCACCTGCAGATAGGCCAGGGCCGACAGCATGCCCGAAATCAGGGCCGTGATGGCGGCGCCCATTTGCTGGGAATGGAAGGCCGGCTGCAGCAGCAGGGTGACGCCGACGAAGCTGAAGCCGATGGCGCCCACCAGCGGCCATTCAAGCTGATTTTTCGCCTGCCACCAGCCGGCGCAGAACAGGATCACGGCGATCCAGATCGGCGCCATGTAATTGAGCGTCATCGCGGTCGCCAGCGGCAAGATGGCGATGGCGTAAAACCACAGCCACAGGGCGACCACGCCGACCACGCCGCGCCACAGGTGGGCGCCCGGCATGCGGGTGGCGAAGCTGCCGCGCCGGTACAGGATGGTGGAACCCATCACCACGACGCCGACCAGGCCCCGGTACATGACGATTTCCGAGGTCGAGTACTGGCTTGACGCCAGTTTCACGCACACGCCCATGATGGCGAACATAAAACTGGCAAACAACATCCAAAGCGATTGCATCTGATCCTTTGTGGGGGGCTTACAGTTCCACGTTGCCGCGGTACCATTCGTGGAAGTGGCGCATGCCGTCTTCCATCGGCGACTGGTAGGGGCCGACTTCGCTGACGCCGCGCCGCAGCAGGGCCTGGCGTCCGGCATCCATGCGCTGCGCGATTTCATCGTCCTCGATGCAGGTTTCCATGTAGGCGGCCCGTTCCGCTTCGATGAATTCGCGTTCGAACAGCACGATTTCCTCGGGATAATAAAACTCCACCACGTTGCGCGTCTTTTGCGGGCCGTCCGGCCACAGGGTGGAAACGACCAGCACGTGCGGATACCATTCCACCATGATGTTCGGATACAGGGTGAGCCAGATGGCGCCGTAGGGTGGCGGGGTGCCGCCACGGAACTTCAACACCTGTTCCTGCCAGCGCTGGTAGACCGGCGAACCCGATTGCAGCAAGCCGCGGTGCACGCCCACCGTTTGCACGCTATAGTCGCGCCCGAATTCCCAGCGCAAGTCGTCGCAACTGACGAAGCTGCCCAGGCCGGGGTGGAAGGGTTCGACGTGGTAATCCTCCAGATAGACTTCGATGAAAGTCTTCCAGTTGTAATTGCAGTCGTGGACCTCGACGTGGTCGAACATATAGCCGGAAAAGTCGAGGTCTTTCGCCACCGACAGTTCCTTCAGCTTGTCCATCACATGGTAGCCGTTTTGCTCGAACAGCAAGCCGTTCCAGTTTTGCAGCGGCGTTCTCGACAGGTGCAGGCAAGGCGTTTCGGGGAAATGCGGCGCGCCTATCAATTCCCCCTTCAAATCGTAGGTCCAGCGGTGCAGCGGGCAAACGATGTGCGGGGCGTTGCCGCGGCCGTTGAACATCAGCGCCTGGCGGTGGCGGCAGACGTTGGACAGTACTTCGATGCCGTTGGCGTTGCGCACCAGCATGCGCCCCTCGTTTTCAAAGGCGAGCGTGGCAAAGTCGCCGACCTCGGGCACCATCAGCTCATGGCCCACGTAGCGCGGGCCGGACTGGAACAATTGCTGCGTTTCGCGCCGCAGTAGCGCTTCGTCAAAATAGACGTGGACCGGAAGTTGCGCGTTCGAACGCGCCAGCTTGGCGTGACTAGCCAGATCGGACATCCCGACCCCCCTTCATATGTGCGACAACCTGAGAGAGAAAGAATCCGCGTACACCTGAATTCAATGTATTTGAAACGGTATTTCGGACAGAACCGGAGATTATACCGCGAATCGCCGATTTTTTTGACGAAGCGACAAGGGAACGCAGGGCC
>DMYQ01000315.1:0-792 GCA_003482555.1 Janthinobacterium sp.
GCCGCCTGCGGCGGCGGTGGCGGCGATGCCGCGCACGCGCCCCGCGCCCGTCCCGAATGTGCCTGTCGTGCCTGTCACGCCAACGGCGCCGACCCTGGGCGACTGCTATACGCTGACGCCGGGAATCAAATACACCCTGTCGGACAAGAGAACCATACTCAACGTCGCCGAAGCGTTCAACGGCACGGATGCGTTCGCACAAGTGCGAATTCTCCCGGATGGCGGTCGTCTCCTTGCTTTCTATCAGAGCATCAGCGGGGGCTTTATCCATCAGCTTGGAAACAAGCAATATAGCGACACTGGCGTACTCATCGACACCGAAGTCGACTCGGCTTCGGCGGAATTTTCCATCACAACGGCGCCCGGCCAGACTTTTGCGATCAACTACTCCACCAGCCACAGCAACCCGGCCCGTG
This sequence comes from Janthinobacterium sp., assembly GCA_003482555.1. Taxonomy (GTDB): domain Bacteria; phylum Pseudomonadota; class Gammaproteobacteria; order Burkholderiales; family Burkholderiaceae_D; genus Janthinobacterium. Next base: position 417 of record DMYQ01000315.1, read on the forward strand.
TGCCGCAAGGCTCAAGCAGCCAGACCGACAACTATCTCTTTGTCGGCTTTGAAGACGTGACGCTGGCCGGGCAGGTGTTTGCCAATACCTGCAAAATGTCGATGCTGGAGTCCTTCGACAATCAAAGGACGACCTATTGGATCGCCAAAGGCTTCGGCTTGATCCGCTTCGAATCGCAGGATGCGCAAGGCGTGCCCGTGGCGGGTAGCCGCGTTGATTTGACCGGCATCCTCAGCGCGCCTTGACACAGGGCGGGGCCGCGGCCGATCCGCTGAAACGAAAAAGCCGCGGACATGTCCGCGGCTTTTGTCGTTTCACGGCCAGCCATGCCGGGCGCCTCGGTTCTTCAGCTCAGTTCTTCAGCTTAGTTCTTCAG
>DMYQ01000315.1:963-1482 GCA_003482555.1 Janthinobacterium sp.
TAGTTCTTCAGCTTAGTTCTTCAAGTAATGATCCAGCCAGTTCAGCACGGTGTGGTGCCATAGCAGGGAGTTGGCCGGCTTGAGCACCCAGTGGTTTTCGTCGGGGAACACCAGCAGCTTGCTCTCGATGCCTTGCCGCTGCAGCGCCGTGAACGCGCCCAGGCCCTGAGTGGTGGGAATGCGGAAATCGAGTTCGCCCTGTACCACCAGCATCGGCGTTTTCCATTTGTTGACGAAGTTGACGGGATTGAATTTCTCGTGCTTCTCCGGCACCGCGTAATAGGGGCCGCCGTTTTCCCACTCGTTGAACCAGAGTTCTTCGGTCGAGTAATACATGGAGCGGTTGTCGAAGACGCCGTCGTGGTTGACGATGCAGCGGAAGCCGTCGGCCCAGTTGCCTTCGATCCAGTTCATCATGTAGCCGCCATACGAGGCGCCCAGGGCGCAACTATGTTCGCGATCGAGCCACGGGAATTTCTTGCTGGCCGCCGCCAGCCCCAGTTTCAAGTCTTCCAGCGG
>DMYQ01000315.1:1646-3365 GCA_003482555.1 Janthinobacterium sp.
TCGCCCTTGGCGCCGGGGAAGGAAAACTGCTCGTATTCGCCGAAGCGCACGTCGGCCAGCGCGGCCGCGTTTTGCCAGGTCAGCTGAACCGGTTTGTCGGCGCCCAGCTTGAGCTTGAACAATTGCGCGCCGGAGGCCAGATTGGCTTGCGTCATGACGACGGTATCGCCCTGCACGTCGAACTCGCCGACCGAGCCCGGGCCGGTCAGCGGGGCGACCTTGCCGCTGGCGGCATCCATCGAAAACAGGCGGTGCTGGCCGATGTCGTCGGCGCCCACCAGCAGCGCCTTGCCGTCCGGGCGCCAGCGGAAGTCGGCGATGGAACGATCCCAGCCGTCGGCCAGGGTGCGCTTCTTGCCGCTGGCGACATCCATCAAGACCATGTGGAAACGGTCCGCCTCAAAGCCGGGCCGCCGCATGGCCAGGTAAGCGAGGGTGCGCCCGTCCGGCGAATAAGCCGCCTTGGCGTCCCAGGCCGGATTGTCGGCCGTCAAATTGCGCGGCGCCTGGCCGCCGGCGGCCGGCACCTGGTAGACGTCGAAGTTGGTGGACCAGGACTCCGTCTTGCCGGCGATGCGCACGGAAAACACGATGGACGCGCCATCCGGACTGAAACGATATTCCTCGTGGTCGCCGTAAGGTTTCGAGGGCACGTCGCCGTCGAGCGAGCCGGTCAGGCTGACCGGGGCCGCGCTGGCGCGCGCGTTGGCGTCCAGGGCCGCCGAGTACAGCACGGCGCGGCGGCCGTCGGCCCAGGTGTCCCAGTGGCGCACGAACAGTTGCTCGTAGACGCGGCCGCTGGCCTTGTTCTTGGCTCGCTCGTCGAGGCGCTTCTTGGTGCAAGCCAGGTCGGCGCAGTCGCGGAACACGCCGGAACTGAAGGCCAGGCGGTCACCCTTGGGCGAGAGGCGGAAATTGTCGACGTCCAGCGGCAGGTCGGTGACCTTGGCCGCTTCGCCGCCGCTCAGGGGCAGGCGCCACACTTGCGAGCTGCCGGAGCGGCCCGACAGGAAGAAGATGGCGTCGCCGGCCGGCGACCATTCGGGATCGCTGTTGTTGGCCTCGCTTTGCGTCAGTTGCCGCGGCGTTGGCTTGGCGGCGCGCAAGTCGACCATCCACAACTCGGTATGGCCGCGGTTTTTATCCATATTGGTACTGCGCACGGTGTAGACGACGCGGGTCGCGTCCGGCGACAGTACCGGGCTGCCGACCCTTTCCATGTTGACCATATCCTCGACGGTGAAGCCGCGCGGCGCGGCGATCGCGCTCGACGCGGCCAGCGCGCTTACCAGTAGCAATAGACGTATACTCATTCGTTTCATCTCCGATATTGTCGTGAAAAATGCCGGCGGGGGGCCGGTCGCCGCACATGATACCAAGCTTGCGGCGCTCATGACACGGCCATGCGGCAGATTAATTCAAGTTTGTATCAGTTCGAAAATGCGGGGCCGGGGCGCGCGGGAGCCGAAGAAGAGGTGAAAGCGGGCGGGCGCCGGCGCCGGCCGGGCGCGTCGCCAGGGATGAAAAACGCGGCAGCGGGAGCGCCCGGGAATACTGTTATTTTAATAATTTATCTGGTAAAAATCCCGCATATTCCGGTTAGAATTCATGTCGGATAAAGTTCATCGTGAATGAATTTTCCACAGTGAGTTAATCAACGCAGCCGATGAGAGAATATGTCAAATAACGTTATGCGCAACACGAAACACGCGAATGTGA
>DMYQ01000315.1:3509-4473 GCA_003482555.1 Janthinobacterium sp.
CCTACAAGGGCAAGCAGGACGATATTTACTTCGTCAATGCCCAGACCGGCTATTACGGCAATGGCGCGGGTAAGATCTTCAAGACCGTCGATGGCGGCCTATCCTGGAAACTGGTGCTGCACAAACCCGGCACCTACATCCGCGCGCTGGGTTTTGTGGACGAGCGTCTCGGCTTTGCCGGTAATATCGGCACCGAATACTTTCCCGGCGTGAGCGACACCACGCCGCTGTACGTGACGCGCGACGGCGGCGACAACTGGTCGCCCGTGAGCGGCATCAGCGGGCCGGAAGTCAAGGGCCTGTGCGCGATCGACGTGCTGAAGACCGGTTTCATCAACGCGGGCCACCTGGAACAGCGCACCCTGGTGCACGCGGCCGGGCGCGTGGGCGGGCCGGCCTTCCTGATGCGCTCCCTGGACGGCGGCGCCAGCTGGAAATCGATCGACATGAACCCGTACCTGGCGGCCATCACCGACGTCAAGTTTTTCGATGAAATGAACGGCATGGTGATCGGCGGCGACGACGCCGACATCGAACGCTCGCACGCCGTGGTGGTGGCGACCCGGGACGGCGGCCAGACCTGGCAGCGCGTCTACACCTCGGCGCGCGTGTTTGAAATCGCCTGGAAGCTGTCCTTCCCGAGCCGCAACGTCGGCTATGTCACCGTGCAAAATTATAACGAGGACAAGAGCGTGAGCCAACGCGTGCTGGCCAAGACCGTCGACGGCGGCAAGGCCTGGCGCGAACTGCCGCTGGCGAACGACCACGCGGTGCAGGAATTCGGCGTCGCTTTCGCCGACGACAACACCGGCTGGGTGGGCGCGAGCACCAGCGGCTTCGCCACCAGCGACGGCGGCGCCAGCTGGCAACGGGTACAGATGGGCCGCGCCGTCAACAAAATCCGCATCGTGCCGGACGGCCCCCACTACGTCGGCTACGCCATCGGCGTCGACGTGTACAAGTT
>DMYQ01000315.1:4618-7234 GCA_003482555.1 Janthinobacterium sp.
GGCGGGCGGATGGCGCGGCGATCACAGCCATATAAATTTGACTAGACATGTGATAGCCTTGCGCTTCCCCCGGCCTGTCGGCGATCGCCCCACAAGCCGGTATTGTCGTTTTATCCTTCAATGGAGTGAGTAATGTCCGTTCAACGTCGTCATATTCGTTTGCTATTCCTGCCGCTGGCGCTGAGCTGCGCCGCGCTGACCCCGGCCCAGGCGGCGCCCGCCAAGGCCGATCCCCTGCACGCCTGGGTCGGCGGCGACGATCCCGCCGTTCTGGAGAGTTGGGTCAACGCCCGCCTCGCCGCCGCGCAGAGCAATCTCGACAAACTGCTGACGGCGAAGGGGGCGCGCACCGTCGCCAATACCGTGCAGCCTTACGACGACGCGGAAAACCAGCTGAATCTGGCGAGCAATCAAGCGTATTTGCTGTATTCGGTGGGCAAGACGGCGCCCCTGCGCGACAAGGCGCAAGCCTTGAACCAGAAAATCGCCAGCGTGAACGCCGACTTGAACCTGAACCAGGGCGTCTACAAGGCGCTCGCCGCCGTGCCGCTGCCGGCCAAGGACGCGCCGACCCGCCGGTATCTGGAACATACCTTGCTGGAATACCGGCTGGCCGGCGTCGACAAGGACGACGCCACCCGCGCCAAGATCCACGGCCTGCAAGACAAGATCACCGAACTGGCGCTGGCCTTCGGACGCAACATCCAGGACGGCATGCTGAAAGTGGCGGCCACGAAGGCTGAACTCGACGGCTTGCCGGAAGACTATATCGCGCGCCACAAGCCGGACGCCGACGGTAAGTACACACTCACAACGGACGAGCCGGACGCCGCGCCCGTCTTCGACTTCGCCAAGAGCCCGGAATTGCGCCGTCGCATGTACCTCGCGTATACCACGCGCGCCTATCCGGCCAACAAGCAAGTGCTGCTCGACTTGCTGGCCGCGCGCCAGCAATTGGCCGGCCTGCTCGGTTTCGCCAGCTACGCCGACTTCGCCACCGCCGACCAGATGATAGGCAGCGCCGCCAACGTGCGCAAGCTGTTCGACGAGGTCGACGTGGCCTCGCGCGAGGCCAAGCAAAAGGAATACGCGCAACTGCTGGCTTTCGCGCAGACCCGCCAACCGGGCTTGAGTGCGATCTCGCAATCGGACGCCAATTATTGGGTCGACCAGTTCCGGCGCGAACGCTACGCCTTCGACGCCCAGTCGGTGCGGCCGTATTTCGCCTATGACGCGGTGGAAAGGGGCATCCTGGCCACGGCCGCCAAGATCTTCCACGTGGAATTTAAGCAAGTGAAGGACGCCAAGGTCTGGCATCCTTCGGTGACGGTGTTCGACGTCATCGACCGGAATCAACGCGTCGGTCGCATCTACCTCGACATGCATCCCCGCGAAGGCAAGGACAAATGGTTCTCCAGTTCGCCGGTCGTGCCCGGCATCCACGGCAAACAAGTGCCGGAAGGTATGCTGGTTTGTAATTTCTCGGGTGGCGTGGCGGGCGATCCGGGCTTGATGCAATACAACGAAGTGGTGACTTACTTCCACGAATTCGGTCACTTGATGCACCACATCCTGGGCAGTCAGAACCGCTGGTCGGGGCAGGGCGGCTTCAACGTCGAGGGTGACTTCGTCGAAGCGCCGTCGCAAATGCTGGAAGAGTTTTTCCGCAGCCGCAGCGTGCTGGCGCCGTTCGCCAAGCATTATCAGACCGGCGCCGCGATTCCCGTCGCGCTGATGGAGCGCATGAACGCGGCCAACGCCTTCGGCCGCGGCAACTGGGCGCAGCGGCAATTGATCTATGCCACTTTGTCGCTTAATCTGCACGACCGTCCGGTGGCCGAGGTCGACCTGGACGCGCAACTGCGCGATGTGGCCGCGCGTTACAGCCCGTACACCTTTGTCGACGGCAACCGTTCCTACGCCAGCTTCACCCATCTGACCGGTTACGCGTCGAATTACTATACCTATGTGCTCGACAAGGTGATCGCGATCGATTTTTACTCGCGTTTCGACCACGAGCACCCGCTCGACGGCCCGGCTGCCGCCAGCTACCGCAAGATGGTGATCGAACCCGGCGCGACCAAGCCGGCCGCGCAACTGGTCAAGGATTTCATGGGCCGTCCGCAGAACATGGACGCCTTCAAGACCTGGTTGGGCGAGGAGTTCAAGGACGCGGCGAAATAAACGTGGGACGCGGCGGCAAGGCTGTCGCGGCCTTGCCGCCGCGCGCCGTGGTTCCGGCTGACGATCGGTCGCCTCGGCGTGAAACTTTGGAGGCGATATGAGTGCGAGTTCCGAATTCGTCAGCTTCGTGCGGGAATTGTTTGCGCCGCTGGGGCAACTCAGCGACGGGAAGTTTTTTGGCGGTCATTCGATCAAGTACAGGGGAAGCCAGTTCGCCATGGTGATGGGAAATACCCTGTATTTGCGGGTGAACGATGTCACGCGGCCGGAATATGAAAGGGAGGGGGCGAAGCCCTTTTTCTACACGACAAAAAAAGGCGTCGTTCAGGTTCGCAAGTACTATGCCGCACCGGAAGCGCTTCTTGATGACCAGGAGCAGTTGCTTGTGTGGGCGAGGCGGGCGATCAACGCCGCCGGCGAGCTTTGACAGCG
>DMYQ01000011.1 GCA_003482555.1 Janthinobacterium sp.
CCGCACTTCGGCCGCGCCGGGCACCCGCCCCAGCACCGCCGCGATGCGCGCCGCCGTGGCGTCGAGCACGGCCATGTCGTCGCCGAACAGCTTGACGGCGACGTCGCTGCGCACGCCTGAAATCAATTCATTGAAGCGCAGCTGGATGGGTTGCGAAAACTCGTAGGCGTTGCCGGCTTGGGTGGCGGCCGTGGCTTGTATCGCGGCCAGCAACTGGGCCCGCGACTTGAGCGGACGCGGCCACTCGGCCTGGGGCTTGAGCATGATGTAGCCGTCCGAGATATTCGGCGGCATCGGGTCGGAAGCGATTTCCGCCGTGCCGGTGCGGGCGAAGACGCGCGCGATTTCCGGGTGGTTTTGCTTCAGGCTCAGTTCCAGCCGGCGCTGCATGGCCAGCGATTGGCTCAAGCTGGTGCCGGGCACGCGCAGGGCCTGGATCGCGATGTCGCCCTCGTTCAGGCTGGGCACGAATTCGCTGCCCAGGCGCGTGGCCAGCAAACCGGACAGGAGCACCGTCACGGCCGCCAGGGTCAGCACGACGGGCGTGTGGCGCAGCGCGAACGCCAGCGCGGCCTGGTAGTGGCGCTTGGCGGCGCGCATCAGAAAGTTATCCTTTTCCGCCACCCGGGCGCCGATGAAGAGGGCGACGGCGGCCGGCACGAAGGTGACCGACAAGAGCATGGCGGCCAGCAGCGCCATCACGACGGTGACGGCCATGGGCGTGAACATGCGTCCTTCGACCCCGCCCAGCGCCAGGATGGGCAGGTAGACCACCATGATGATGAGCTGACCGTAGAGCAGCGGGCGGCGCGCCTCGCGGGCGGCGGCGAACACTTCTTCGTGGCGTTCGGCGCGCGTCAGCGCGCGTCCGCGCGCGGCCTGCGCATGGGCCAGGCGGCGCACGCAGTTTTCCACGATCACGACGGCGCCGTCGATGACGATGCCGAAGTCCAGGGCGCCCAGGCTCATCAGATTGGCGCTGACGCGGTAGCCGACCATGCCGCTGAAGGTCATCAGCATGGCCAGGGGAATCACCATGGCCGCGATCAGGGCGGCGCGCAGATTGCCGAGGAAAAGGAAGAGGATGGCGACCACCAGCGCCGCCCCTTCCAGCAGATTGTTCCTGACGGTGGCGATAGCCTTGTCGACCAGGATGGTGCGGTCGTACACGGTGACGGCGCGCACGCCGGGCGGCAAGCCGCGGTTGATCTCGGCCATTTTTTTGTCGACGGCTTGCGACACTTGGCGGCTGTTCTGGCCGATCAGCATGAAGACCGTGCCGAGCACCACTTCGCGGCCGTTTTCGGTGGCCGCGCCGGTGCGCAGTTCGCGCCCGATTTCCACCTCGGCCACGTCGCGGATGCGCACCGGGGCGTTACCGGCAGCGCCGGCGGCGCCGACGACGATGTTGGCGATGTCCGCGATCGAGGCCACCTGGCCCGGCGCCCGCAACAGCAATTGCTCGCCGCGGCGCTCGATATAGCCGGCGCCGACGTTGCCGTTGTTGCGCTCGAGCGCGCCGGCCAGGTCGGCCAGGGTCAGGCCGTGGGCGGCCAGCTTGTCGGGCGCGGGCGCGACCAGGTACTGCTTGGCGTAGCCGCCGATGGTATTGATGTCGGTGACGCCGGCGACGTTGCGCAGTTGCGGCTTGATGATCCAGTCTTCGATCTCGCGCAAGTCGGTGCCGGTGTAGGGCGAGCCGTCTGGCTTACGGGCGTCGTCGCCGGCCTCCACCGTCCACAGGTAGATTTCACCGAGGCCGGTGGCGACCGGGCCGAGCGCCGGCGTGATTCCGGCCGGCAGTTGCCCGCGCGCCTGCTGCAAACGCTCGTTGATCATCTGGCGCGCGAAATAGATGTCGCTGCCATCCTTGAAAATCACTGTCACCTGCGACAGGCCGTAGCGCGACAGGGAACGGGTTTGCTCCAGATTGGGCAGACCGGCCATCGCCGTTTCAATCGCGAAGGTGATGCGCTGCTCGGTTTCCAGCGGCGAGTAGCCGGGCGCCGCCGTGTTGATCTGCACCTGGACATTGGTGATGTCGGGCACGGCGTCGATCGGCAGGCGCAGGTAGTTGTAGACGCCCAGGGCCGCCAGGGCGGCGACGGCGAGCATGACCAGCCAGCGCTGCGATATGGCCAGGCGTATCAATCGTTCAAACATGGTATCGGCTTTCGTTTCAGTGTTCATGGTCGGCGCCGTCCTTGCCCAGTTCCGACTTGAGGGTGAAAGAGCCGCCGGCCGCGTAGTGCGCGCCGGCTGGCAGTCCCTTGACGATCTCGACCAGCTTGCCGTCGCCGCGACCCAGCGTCACGGCTTGCGCCTGGAAGCCGTCGGCCACCCGCAGGAAGACGGACGCTTGCCCTTCGAGGTCCTGGATGGCTTCCGCCGCCACCGCCACCGGCGCTTGGGCGGCGCCGGCCACGACGTCGACGTTGACGAACAGGCCGGGGCGCCACGCCAGCGCCGGATTGGCCAGCACGACCCTGGCCGTGGCGGTGCGGGTTTGCGCGCCAATCAGGGCGCCGACGAAGGTGATGGCGCCGCCCGCGCTGGCGTCGAAGGCGCTGGCCCTGACGGTGGCCGGCGCACCCACCCTGACGGCGGCCAGGTCTTTCGCCGGCACCGCGATTTCGGCCCACACCGTCGACAGGTCGGAAATGGTGAAGATGGCGCTGTCTTCGCGCAGCGCTTCGCCGGGCGCGATATGTTTTTCCAGTACCGTGCCATCGAAGGGGGCGCGGATTTCATAGCGGTTCAGGGACCCGGAAGCGGTCAAAGCAACACTGGCGCCGACGCCCAGCGCGGCCAGTTTCTGGGCGGCGTTTTGCACGGCAATGTCGGCCTCGGCCAGCGCTTGCGCGGCTTGCAGATAGTCTTGCTCGGCCGAGATCTTTTCTTGCCACAGGCTGCGCTCGCGCGCGTAGGTGGCGCGCGCCAGGGCGGCGCGCTTGTGCGCCGCCAGCCATTCGCTGCGCAGTTCCGACAAGGCGCCGCTGGCGACGACGGCCAGCACCTGCCCCCGCTTCACGTGCTGGCCGAGGTCGGCGCGCACGCTTTCGACCACGCCGGCCACGCGCGGCACGACGTGGGCGGTGCGGTCTTCGTTGTAGCGGATTTCGCCGGGCAGCGAGACGCGCGTTTCGATGCGGCCGGCGGCGGCGCGCGCCAGGGTCACGCCGGCGGCGGTTATCCGGGCTTGATCCAGGATGATTTTGCCTTCCTGGTGCGTGGCCGTGGCCGGCGGCGGGGCGGTTGCTGTGGCCGGCGCGGTCGGCGTCGCCGGCGTAGTTGGCATCGCCGGTTTCGCGCCCAGGATCAGGGCGGCCAGCAAGGCGCCGGCGACCAGAATGGCGGCGATGGCGAGGCGGTGTTTTGTCGTATTTTTCATGGTGTCGTTTTTTGTTCCGTTTTCTGATCCGTTGCCTGGTCGGGTGCGCCGAGAACGCGGTCGATCTCGGCGGCGGCTTGGTGCGCGTCGGACAGCGCGCGCAGGTATCGGCTGCGTGCTTGCAGCAAGGTGCGCTGGGCGTCGAGCACGTCGAGGAAGGCGAACTTGCCGAACTCGAAGCCCTTGGCGGCGGCGTCGTAGGCGCCGCGGGCGCCCGGCACGATCTCGTCTTTCAGCGTGGCCGCTTCCAGCAGCGCGTCGCGCAGGCGCGCGCGCGCGGCGGCCACCTCGGCGCCGGCACGCAGCTCGGCCCCGGCCAGCTCGTCGCCGGCCTTGTCGACGCGGCGCAGCGCTTCCAGCAGATTGCCCTGGTTGGCGTCGGACCAGGGCAGGGGCATGGACAAGCCGACGATGGCTTGCGCGCGACCGTCTTCAGGCGCGCGCTTGAGGCCGACGCTGACGGTCAGGTCGGGCGTGCGGCGCCGGCTTTCCACTTGCGCCAGCGCGCGCCGCCGTTCCAGTTCGGCGCGCGCCTTGCGCAGGGCTGGCGCGCCGGCCAGGCGCCGCGCCAGCTCGGCGTCGGCGGGCAGGGCGGGGAGCGCTTCCAGGCTGCCGTCGGCGAGTCCGAAGCGTGCTTGCGGATCGCCGCACAGGGTGCCAAGGCGCAGCCTCGCGCCCGCCAGCGCGCTCACGGCCAGTTGCCCGTCGAGGCGGACGGCCGCTTCGGCGACGCCGGCGCGGCTCGATTCGACGGGCGAGACCTGGCCGGCGCGCACCCGGCGCGCGGCGATGCGGCTGGCCTCGCGCGCCAGGGCGTCGGCCTCGCCGGCCAGGCGCAGGCCTTCCTGGGCGGCGAGGACGTCGACGAAGGCTTGCACCACGGCGGCGCGCGTGTCGGCTTCCTGAGCGCGCAGTTCGGCGGCGCCGACGTCGAGGTCGCGCCCGGCCGCCAGCATGCGGGCGGCGCGCTTGCCGCCCAGTTCCAGGCTTTGGTTGAGCTGCACGGTGACGCTGCGCGCGTCGCCCCGCGCGTCTTCGACCAGCACCTGCAGTTGCGGGTTCGGGCGCAGGGCGGCTTGTTGCGCGGCGCCGTCGCGGGCGTCGATTTCATGCCGGGCGGCGGCCAGGGCGGGGTTGGCGCGCAAGGCCAGGGCCAGGGCGGCCGCCAGGGTCAGGGGTGGGGCTGCGGCGATGGCGCCGCCGCCGTCGCCGCGCGGCGCCGCTTGAATGGTGGAAGCAAGAGCCGGCGCGGGCATGGCGGCGGACATGGGCGCGGCCAAGGCGGCGGGCATGGCGAATGCCGCCACGCTCAGTGGCAAAATAAGTCGGTACATCGAATTCTCCTGAAGGATGGAAGATTCGACGAGACCTCAGCTCGTGTGTTTGTGTGTGCTGTGGAAACCGGTCCCGTCGGCTAGGCGACGGGCAACCAGTCCGGCCGCGAGGGGCCGTCCGCGATGTGGGAGGCGTAGAAAAACGGCAGGGGCGCGACTGCGGCGGAGGCCGCTCGCACGGGGAGGGCGGCATTCACGGCCGGCAAGGATGCCTGGCCCGCCGCGTGGCAAAAACAACAGTCGGCGTGGGACTGGCCGCCCTGTTTGGAAGATGGTTTCTCGACCTTGTCCGTGTGGCGGTGGCCGTGGTGGCCCAGGTGTTGCGCCGCCTTGCCTTCTTCGTGCTGGCAATAGGCGCTGGCCGCGGCCCAGGACATCTGCAGCGGCAAGATCAGCAAGAGCAGGATCAGCACGAGTTTTTTCATCAGGCGCTCATTTTAAACGATTGCAAGCTTGCATGCGGCGGGGCTGGCGCATGCTAGTATTTCCTATGCGTACTAGTTAATTGGGAAAATCGATGGAAAGCCGTCTCAGCCGTCTGGAAGCCGTCCAAACCGTATTGCTTGAAATTGGGCAAAGGTCGAGCAGTTGCAACGATATCAGCGAATTCCTGCAAGCCGTCCACGCGGCCCTGGCGCGCATCATGTATTCGGCCAATTTCTACGTGGCCCTGAACGACCAGGATGACGGGCTGGTGCGCTTCCCCTATTTCGTCGACGAATTCGATCCGGCGCCCGACCCGAAGCAGGGCGTGGCCCTGGCCTCGCCGGGGCAGTCGCCGACGGCCTGGGTGATACTCAACCGGCGCACGCTGGTGATGACGGCGGACGAGGAAGCCGGCAAGAAAATCGACGGCGCCAG
>DMYQ01000268.1:0-8257 GCA_003482555.1 Janthinobacterium sp.
AGGCCCGAGCCCCCGTATTCGGTGGGGATGGTGGGGCCCAGCAAACCAAGTTCGCCCATTTCACGGAAAATGCCGACATCCATCGTTTCATGGCGGAAGGCTTCCAGCACGCGGGGCGCCAACTTGTCCTGGCTGTAAGCAAAGGCGGCGTCGCGCACCATGCGTTCATCGTCGCTCAGTTGCTGCGACAGCAGCAAAGGGTCGTCCCAGTGAAATTGCGCCTTGCGGCCGGTGTCTGCTTGGGTCATCGTGGGTCCTGGTCTCGTTATGGTTGGAATACGGAAATCGGGTGGCCGAAAAGCGTCTTGTATAGACCGCTTTGGCCAAGCACGAATTTTAGCGCGTTTGCGTGGTTCCGAATTGCCCATTGTGAAAAATGAGCGGCGCTTGTGGCGTCAGCGCGCATTCCTCCACCTCGCCGACGAAAATCACGTGGTCGCCTTCCGGGTAGCGGCTGCGGTTGTGGCACTCGAACCAGGCCGAGACGCCCTTCAGGATGGGCTGGCCGGTGCGCGACAATTCATATTCGACGGTGTCGAAGGGGTTGGGCGTGCGCCGGGAAAACAGTTGCGCCAGATGGTCTTGCCCGGCCCCCAGCACATTGATCACATAGTGCGAATTGCCGCTGAACACGGGCATGCTGTTGGCGCTGGAACCCAGGCTCCACAGTACCAGCGGTGGCGTCAGCGAAACGGAATTGAAGGAGCTGGCCGTCAGGCCGCGAAAGCTGCCGTCGGCCAGGCGGGTGGTGATGACCGTCACACCGGTGGCGAATTGCGACAGGGCCAGGCGGAAATGCGCGGCGTCGAATGCGCGCGCCGTCGCGCGGGGGGAGCGAGTGTTCATGGTGGGCCTAATCTATTTCTGCCATTATGCCAAAGTTTGCCCCTGTCGGAGGGATCTTGCTTTTTAGATAGCCTTATTTGTTGGAATATTGTTTTTCAGCACTATTTTGGCGATATGGGGTGCATGCGCCCGCGCTTTGCGTTAGGATGATTACCAGCATAAACTCGCATGGGGTACGCAATGACAATCAATGGAAAAACGGAAGTTGCCGTATTCGGTGGCGGCTGTTTCTGGTGCACGGAAGCCGTGTTTCTGGAAATGCGCGGCAGCAAACATGTCGAGTCCGGTTACACGGGCGGCCAGCAAGCCGATCCCACCTACGAACAAGTGTGCGCCGGCACCACCGGCCACGCCGAAGTGGTGCGGATAGAATTCGATCCGGACGCGATTACTTACCGGGATTTGCTGGAAGTGTTTTTCACCATCCACGATCCGACCACCCTGAACCGACAGGGCAATGACGTCGGCACCCAGTACCGCTCGGCGATCTATTACCAGTCGCCGGAACAGGAAGCGATCGCGCGTCAGGTCATGGCCGAGATGGCCAATGTATGGGACGCGCCCATCGTCACCCAGTTACAGCCGGCGCAGGCTTTCTACAAGGCCGAAGACTATCACCAGGATTACTTCCGCCAGCATCCGTTGCAAGGCTATTGCGCCTTCGTGGTCGGACCCAAGGTGGCCAAGTTCAGGAAAACCTTCGGCGAACGCCTGAAGTAAGGCCGCCGGGCTTACGGGAGCTCATCCGGTACCCTCTCATACATGTGCCTGCGCGACCAGGGCAGCGCGGACGGGGAGCGGCCAGCCTTGCCGCACACGATCTGGTACAGGCTGGTCCAGTCCTGTTCGAAGGCATAGCTGGAGCCGGCCAGGTACACATGCCAGATGCGGAAACGCTTGTCGCCGGCCAGGCGGCGGATCTCGGCCCCGTTGGCCTCGAAATTGTCGGTCCACAAGGCGCAGGTGCGGGCGTAATGGCGGCGCAGGTTTTCCACGTCGTAGGCTTCCAGCCCACCCTGCTGCATCGCTCTCAAGACCAGTCCCAGATGCGCCAGTTCGCCGTGCGGAAAGACGTAACGGTCGATGAACTCGCCGCCCCCGTAGGGTGCCTCGCCATTGTCCGGGTCGGTCGAGGTGATGCCGTGGTTCATCGCCACGCCGTCTGGCGCCAGCAGATCGTAAATGGTGCGGAAATACTCAGGCAAGTGCTTCACGCCCACGTGTTCGAACATGCCGACGCTGGTGACGCGGTCGAACTGGCCGCGCACGTCGCGGTAATCTTGCAGGCGAATTTCGATAAGGTGGCTCAGGCCGGCGCGCGCCACGCGCTCGCGCGCCAGCGCGCACTGGTTTTCCGACAGCGTCACGCCGACGCAGCGGGCTTCGTAACGCCGCGCCGCGCGCAGCACCAGGGCGCCCCAGCCGCAACCGATGTCGAGCAGGCGCTGGCCCGGCCGCAGCCGGATCTTGTCGAGGATGTGGTCGATCTTCTTGAGCTGGGCGGCGGCCAGGGATTCATCGCCGTTTTCAAAATAGGCGCAGGAATAGATCAGCTCGGGATCCAGGAAGCGAGCGTAGAAATCATTGGACACGTCGTAGTGGTAGCGGATCGCCCCGGCGTCGACGCCCTTGTTGTGGCGCATGCCGCGCACGACCCGGGCGAACTTGCCCTCGGCCTTGAGCGTCGTGCGCGCCAGCGCGTTGACGATGGCGATCATGTCGTGCGCCGCGCCGCGCACCTCGATCGCCCCTTCCACATAGGCCGCGCCCAGGTTCGACAGCGAGGGCGTGAGCAGGTAGCGTGCGGCCGAGGCGCGCGGCAGGCGTATCGTCACGCGCGGCGCATCGGTGGACAGGTCGATCTGCTGGCCATTCCATAGTTCGATGCGCAAGGGCAGGGAGATCTGGCTGCGCATGGCGCCTATCCAGGCATGCAAACGGTTTTGGACGAACACGATAGCCTCCGGATAAGCGGCGCCGCCGCCGGGTTCAGAAACGATGTCTGCGCCCGGCCCGTCCATCCGGATTCAGGGCTGCAGGCGCTGCATCATCCAGGTGCCATCGGCTTGCCGCGTGAAGACGATGCGGTCGTGGAAGCGCGAACGGCGGCCCTGCCAAAATTCGATACGCTCTGGCTGCAAGCGGTATCCACCCCAATGCGCCGGCCGCGGCGGCTGCTCCCCGGCGGCGGCCGCCACCGCCGCGTAGTTCGCCTCCAGCTCGGCGCGGTTGGCGATCGGCTCGCTCTGTTTCGAGGCGATCGCCGTCAGCCGGCTTTGCAAGGGCCGCACATTGAAGTAGGCATCGCTCTCGGCCTCCGTCGTCTTCACCACCCGGCCTTCGATGCGCACCTGGCGCTCCAGCTCGGGCCAGAAAAACAGCAGGGCCGCCTGCGCGTTGTCGGCCAACTGGCGGCCCTTGTCGCTGCCGTAGTTGGTAAAAAAACTGAAACCGCGCTGGTCGAACTGCTTGATCAGCACGATGCGCGCGGACGGCTTGCCATCCCCGTCCACCGTGGCCAGGGTCATCGCGTTGGGCTCGTTCACCTGGGCCTTGAGCGCTTCCCCGAACCATTTTTCAAACTGGGCGACCGGATCGGCCAGCACGTCCGTTTCCATCAGGCTGGACTGGCTGTAATCCTTGCGCAAGCCGGCCAGCGCGGCGCCCGCGCCCGCGTCGGTGGCCGCGGCCGGCGTCGCGGCCCCGGCCACATCCGCATCGGCCTCGATGCCGCGCCGCCTTTGCATCGCCGCGCCCAGTTGCGCCATCTGGGCGCCGCTGAATAACCGTTTCGCCATCGGTGCCAACTGCGTTTCTTCCTTCTCCATGTGGGCCAGGTAAGCGTCGGCGAAGCGGGCTACATCGTCCGCCGACAAGAGCGCCGCGCCACCGGCGGCGATGGCTTCCAGCTGCGTTTTCAGGTTTTCCCACGCCGCATCCATTTGCCGGTGATCGGACTTGATCTCCGGCACCAAGGCACTCAGCAGGGCGGCGTCGTCGCCGACGGCAGTCGCTTGCAGCATCGGCATCAAATCCTCTTCTTCGTCCGCGTGATGCAGGTGTGCCGCCTTGTTAAAATACTTCAGTACGGCTTCGGCGGCTTGTTGTGCGTCAAACGTGACGCCGTCGCGCGCCAAATGGGGGAGCAATTTGCGCAGCGTGGCAATTTGCTTGCGGATCTTGTCGTGGCAATGCTTGAGGACGGCGATTGGCTGGTCAAAGCCGGGGATGGTGTCGAACAGAGGAGCGGTCATGGCGGCTTTCATGGATGCGGTTGTCAACGGCGGGCAAGGCTGCCCATGGAGATCATTTTAGAATATCCTGAAGTGCCGCGTCCGTTAAAATGGCGGCATGCATACAATCATCAACGACATTTCCCCGCCGCCGGCCGGCGGCGCCGATACCGATACCGATATCGACTTCGCGCGGCGTTTCGGCGGCATCGGCCGGCTCTATGGCGCGCGCGCGCTGGAGCGCTTCCGCGCCGCCCACGTGTGCGTGATCGGGGTCGGCGGCGTCGGTTCCTGGGTGGTCGAGGCGCTGGCCCGCAGCGCCGTCGGGCAGCTCACCCTGATCGACCTCGACAACGTGGCCGAATCGAATATCAACCGCCAGATCCAGGCGCTCAGCGCCACCATCGGCCAAGCCAAGATCGCCGCACTGGCCGAACGCATCGCCCAGATCAATCCCTTTTGCCGCGTCAACCAGATCGAGGACTTCATCACGCCCGACAATCTGCCGCAAATGATAGGCGGCCACGGCTATGATTACGTGATCGATGCCATCGACAGCGCCAGGTCGAAGGCGGCCCTGGTCGCCTATTGCCGCGTGCACGGGATTCCCCTGCTGCTTATCGGTAGCGCCGGCGGCCAGACCGACCCGACCCAGATCGCCGTGCGCGACCTGTCGAAGACGGAACAGGAGCCGCTGCTCAAGAAAGTGCGCAAGCTCTTGCGCACCGAGCATGGTTTTCCCCGCGGCGTGAAGAACAAGTTCAACGTCGACGCCGTGTTTTCGATGGAGCCGCTGCAATTTCCCGGCGCCGAGGAAGTCTGCGCCATCGACGCCGAGCCGCGCGACGGCGTGACGGGCTTGAATTGCGCCGGTTTCGGTTCCACCACCGTGGTCACGGCCAGTTTCGGCATGGTTGCGGCGGCGCATGCCTTGCGCCACTTGGCCGCCGGGCCGGGGCAGCTCGAGCAAGCGCCGTCTGGCGAGCAAGGCAAGCAAGCGGGCAAGGCCGGGCAAATAAGCGGGCAAATAAGCGGGCAAGGGAAGCAAGGCGACTAAGCGAGGCGGCGTTCGGCGACGATGCGCTAGGGGCCGGCGCCTTGGGAGACGGCCAGCACCACGTGGTCGGCGCGCCAGACGATGGGCGCCGCCAGGCCGGCGCCGGCGGGTGGCTCCGCCTTGCGCGCCAGCGTCAGGTGCGGCCGGAAGCGGTCTTCCTCGAAACGCGCTGAAAATTGCTGCGCGGCCAGTTCGTCCATCAGGGCGGCGCGCAATTCCAGCAGGGCGGGCGGGGCCGCGCGCATGCCGGCCCAGGCAATGCGCCGGCCCGCGAAATACCCGAGCGTGTCGATTTCCAGCGTCATTGCGCGAGCCGGCAGGCGCGCCAGGATGCGCGTCAAGGCGGGCAGGTCGGTGTCGGGGCGCTGGCCGAGGAAGGCCAGGGTCAGGTGCAACTTCTCTGGCGGCGTCGGGCCGCCGCCCAGTCCCGCCTGCGGGCGCGCCAGCGCGGCGCGCGTGGCCGCGTCCGGCCAGAGCGCAAAAAAAAGCCGCTGTCCTTGTGCCGCTGTCCTCATTTCACGCCGACTTTGCTATCATGATGCCGCGCTTTGCTTCGAATCTGTAAGCAGGGATCTTCAGAACCTCATTGAAAGACACCATCATGATACGTTGTTCCGTTTTACTCGCTTTCATTTGCGCCGTTGCAGCCTCGATGGCGCAAGCGGCCGATCCGGTCGCCGCACCAGTCGTCGTCGGCTCCGCCGCGCCCGGCCCGGCCGCTGAAAAGCTGATCGTCACCGACAGCAAGGTCGGCACCGGCAAGGAAGCGACCGCCGGCACCACCGTCGTCGTCAACTACACGGGCTGGTTGTACCGTCCGATGGCCAAGGGTTTCCACGGCAAGCAGTTCGACAGCTCGATCGGCCGCGGTCCTTTCGACTTCGCGCTCGGCGCCGGTCAAGTGATCAAGGGCTGGGACAAGGGCGTGGCCGGCATGAAAGTGGGCGGCAAGCGCACCCTGATCATCCCGAGCGACATGGCTTACGGCCCGCGCGGCGCCGGCAATGGCGACATTCCGCCAAATTCAGCCCTGATTTTCGACGTGGAATTGCTGGACGTTAAATAAGCGCATGAAGTAAGCGCTTCAGGCAGTAAATCGGCGTTGTCATTTCGTTTGCGGCAACGCCACCCCCGCACGCGCAAAAAAAAGGTAGACTAAGCGCTACACTAGTGTAGAGCCCACTTGCCCAGCGGAGATCCAGCATGAATATCGCCAACGACGTCACTGAACTGATCGGCAACACGCCCCTCGTTCGCATCAACAGGATGGCGGCAGGCAACTCGGCCATTATCCTGGCCAAACTCGAATTCACCAATCCGGCCCACAGCGTGAAAGACCGCATCGGCCTGTCCATGATCGCGGCGGCCGAAGCGGCCGGCCAGATCAAACCCGACACCATCATCCTCGAACCGACCAGCGGCAATACCGGCATCGCGCTGGCGATGGTGTGCGCGGCGCGCGGTTACCGCTGCACCCTGATCATGCCCGACACCATGAGCCGCGAGCGGCGCATGCTCTTGCGCGCCTATGGCGCCGAACTGGTGCTCACGCCCGGCAGCGAAGGCATGCTGGGGGCCATCAAGAAGGCCGAGGAGCTGGTGGCGTCCGACCCGCGCTATCTGATGCTGCAGCAATTCACCAATCCGGCCAATCCCGCCATCCACCGCCAGACCACGGCCGAGGAAATCTGGCGCGATACCGACGGCCAGGTCGACATCGTGGTGGCCGGCATCGGCACTGGCGGCACCATCACCGGCATCGGCGAGGTGCTCAAGGAGCGCCGCCCCGGCTTGCGCTGCATCGCCGTCGAGCCGGAAGCGTCGCCCATGCTGTCGATGGGCTTGAAAGGCCCGCATCCCATCCAGGGCCTGGGCGCCGGTTTCGTACCGGACGTGCTCAACACGCGCATCTACGATGAAATCGTCTGCGTCAAGAACGAGGACGCCTTCACCACCGCGCGCCGCGCCGCCCAGGAAGAGGGTTTGCTGGTGGGGATTTCCTCGGGCGCAGCCCTGTGGGCCGCGCTGGAAGTGGGACGGCGGCCGGAAAACGCCGGCAAGATCATCGTCACCATCATTCCCTCGTTCGGCGAGCGCTATCTGAGCACGCCGCTCTTCGCCGGCCTCGATTGAGCCGGCCGTACACCTTCACGCATGCAGCGCGCAGGCGTGTTCGGTGGTGCCCAGCTCCACTTGCAGGGTGCTGTGCTGAATGGAAAACCGTTCCCTGAGCTGGGTGCCGATGGCGTCGATGGCCAGGTCGCCGGGGTAGCCGGCCGGCATCACCAGGTGGGCGGTGAGCGCCGTCTCGGTGGTGCTCATGGACCAGATGTGCAAGTCGTGCACCCCGCTCACGCCCGCGCTGCCGCGCAAGAATTGCTCGACCTTGGGCGCGTCGACATTGTCCGGCACGGCCGCCAGCATCATGCGCAGCGAATCGCGCAGCAGGGCCCAGGTGCCCAGCATGATCATTGCCACGATGACGATGCTGGCGGCCGGGTCGAGCCAGTTCCATCCCGTGTAGATCACGGCCAGTCCGGCCAGCAGCACGCCCAGCGAGGTGGCGGCGTCGGCCGCCAGGTGCAGATAGGCGGCGCGGATATTCAAGTCGTCCTTGCTGCCGGCCATGAACAACCAGGCCGAGATGCCGTTCACGGCGATGCCGATGGCGGCCACCACCGAGACGGTGGCGCCGGCCACCGGGCTCGGGTGTAGTAATTGCTGTACCGCTTCCCAGGCGATGGCGCCGCAGGCCAGCATCAGCAGCATGGCGTTGAACAGGGCCGCCAGCATCGAGGTGCTGCGCAATCCATAGGTGTAGCGGCTGTCCGGCTTGCGTTGCGCCAGGATGGCCGCGCCCCAGGCCAGCCCCAGGCCCAGCACGTCGGACAGGTTGTGGCCGGCGTCGGCCATCAGGGCCGTCGAATGGGCGATGAAGCCGTAGGCGAATTCCACCACCACGAAAATCGAGTTCAAGATGATGGCGATGGCGAAGGCGCGCCCGTGGCTGGTGGGGTCGCCGTGGTGGTGGTGACCATGACCGTGGTCGTGCTTGTGCTCGTGTTTCTGTTCGCTGGCCTTGGGCCCGTGCCCGTGCGCGCAGGCGGCGCCGTGTTCGTGG
>DMYQ01000268.1:8374-16014 GCA_003482555.1 Janthinobacterium sp.
AGCATATCGGCCAGTACGCCGCTGATGTGGGCATCGGCGGCTGAATAAAATACTTGTTTGCCATGCCGTTCGGACTTGACGATGCGCGCCGCGCGCAGCAGGCGCAGGTGGTGGCTGACCAGCGAGCTGCTCAGTTGCAGCGCGGCGGCGATGTCGCTGACGGCGATCGGCGTGAGCAGGCAAGCCAGCACGATGCGCAAGCGGGTCGGGTCGCCCAGCAGGTGGAACAGGTCGGCCAGTTGGGCGATGGAACTATCGGTTTCGAGTGGATGGGTCATGAAATAACATATGAAGAGATGTTCACATGTTATTCCTGTTTTGCGGAAACGGCAAGCGGCTATCGCCGTCAATGGCGGCCGCGGTTCGCCGAGGTTGGTTCAGGCGGCCGGCCAGTGGGCCCGGATGATGGCGGCCAGGCGGGCGAAGGCGGGGCCGATCTGTTCATTGGGCACGCTGGCATAACCGAGCATCAGGCCGCGCCGCCCGCCGGCCGTATCCATGTAGTAGCGCGACAGCGGCCGCACGATCAAGCCTTGCGCGCCGGCCGCCTGGCAAATGGCCCGGTCGTCGCAGTCGTCGGGCAGGCATAGCGCCAGGTGCAGGCCGGCCTCGCCGCCGCTGGTGCCTAGCGTGTCGCCGAAATGTTCCTGAATGGCGGCGCGCAGCAGCAGCAGGCGTTCCGCGTACAGCATGCGCATGCGCCGTATGTGCGAGGCGAAATGGCCCTCGCTCATGAAATCGGTGAGGATGGCCTGGGTGAAAATCTGGCCGCCCCGGTACAGCTCCGACAAGCCGGTCGCGCACAGCGGCGCCAGCGCCTCCGGCACCACCAGATAGCCGATGCGCAGGCCGGGAAAGATGGTCTTGCTGAAGGTGCCCATGTAGAGCACGCGCTGGCGGCTGTCCATGCCTTGCAGCGAGGGCAGCGGCCGGCTGCCGTAGCGGAACTCGCTGTCATAGTCGTCCTCGATGATCCAGGCTTGCTGGGCGGCCGCGTAATCGAGCAGGGTGCGCCGGCGCGACAGGCTCATCACGGTGCCCAGCGGATACTGGTGCGAGGGCGTGGCGACGATGAAGCGGGGCGGGTGGCGCAAGTCT
Source organism: Janthinobacterium sp. (assembly GCA_003482555.1). GTDB lineage: Bacteria > Pseudomonadota > Gammaproteobacteria > Burkholderiales > Burkholderiaceae_D > Janthinobacterium. The sequence continues at coordinate 9,473 of DMYQ01000268.1, forward strand.
TCGGGGCGCAATTGCATGCCTTCGCCGTCGACGGGAATCGGCACCGTTTCAATGCCCAGCGATTGCAGTACGCTGCGGGTGCCCCAGTAGCAGGGATCTTCGACCCAGGCGCGGTCGCCGACGTCGCCCAGCAGGCGCGCCGCCAGATCCATCGACTGGTGGATGCCGGTCGTGACGATCACCTGGTCGGCCGTGCAATTGACGGAACGGGCCACGCGCAGGTAATCGGCGATCGCCTCGCGCAGCGGCAGGTAGCCGCCGCCCTGGGCATAGGTCAGCATGTCGGCGCGGGAGCGGCGCCAGTGCTTGTTTTGCAGGCGGCTCCAGATTTTGTTGGGAAATAACGTCACATCGGGAATGCCCGGCATGAAGGCGCCCCACTGCAGATTGTTGACGCCGGCCTGGCCCAGCAGGGTGGCGCCGCGGCGCGACAGGCCGATGGCGTCGCCCTGCCGGGCCGGGCCGGGGACGCTGTCGGCGCCGCCGGGAATACGGTCGGGCACGGTGTCCGCGACGAAGGTGCCGGCCCCCGGCCGCGCTTCCAGATAGCCCTCGGAAATGAGTTGTTCATAGGCGTAGGTGACGGTATTGCGCGACACGGCCAGTTCCAGCGCCAGGTAGCGCGAGGAGGGCAATTGCAGGCCGACGGGCAGGGCGTGCGACCAGACTGCCTCGCGCAACACGTGATAAATCTGCCGGTTCACGGGCTGGCGCTGGCCGTTCGCGCCCAAGCCGCGGTCTATGCGTTGCAAGAGAAAGTCGGCGAGCGAGGCGATGCGCAAAGTGGCTCCATGAGAAAAATCAAAGTGGCTCTGTATTGTAGTGCCATCACGGCCTTAGTATGACTCGTCGTGTGAAAAGAATGATTTATCCCATATCGAGTGATCGGAAGCCTGATGAACAATGCGCAATTGCAACAACGAAAAGATGCCGCCACCCCCCGCGGAGTCGGCGTCATGTGCCAGTTTTACGCCGCGCGCGCATTGAACGCGGAATTGTGGGATGTGGAAGGGCGGCGCTACATCGATTTCGCGGCCGGTATCGCCGTGCTCAACACGGGCCACCGCCATCCGGCCCTGGTGGCCGCCATGCAAGCCCAGTTGGACCTGTTCACCCATACCTGCTACCAGGTGGTGCCGTATGAAAGCTACATCAGCCTGGCTGAGCGCATCAACGCCATCACCCCCGGCGCGCACGCCAAGAAGACCGCGCTCTTTTCGACCGGCGCCGAAGCCGTCGAAAACGCCGTCAAGATCGCCCGCGCCGCCACCGGCCGCCCGGCCGTCATCGCTTTTTCCGGCGCCTTCCACGGCCGCACCATGATGGGCATGGCGCTGACCGGCAAGGTGGTGCCTTACAAGGTCGGCTTCGGCCCCTTCCCGGCCGAGGTGTACCACGTGCCGTTTCCGATCGCCCTGCACGGTGTCAGCCCGGCCGATTCGCTGAAGGCGCTGCACACCCTGTTCAAGGCCGACGTCGATCCGCGCCAGGTGGCCGCCATCATCCTCGAACCGGTGCAGGGCGAGGGCGGCTTTTACGCGGCGCCGCCCGAATTCATGCGCGCCCTGCGCGCCCTGTGCGACGAGCACGGCATCCTCTTGATCGTGGACGAGGTGCAGACCGGCTTCGGCCGCACCGGCAAGCTGTTTGCGATGGAACATTACGACGTCTTGCCCGACTTGATGACGATGGCCAAGAGCATGGCCGGCGGCATGCCGCTGTCGGCCGTGTGCGGACGGGCCGAGCTCATGGACGCGCCCCTGCCGGGCGGCCTGGGCGGCACCTACGCCGGCAATCCCATGGCCGTGGCGTCGGCGCACGCCGTGCTCGACGTGATCGAGCGCGAGGGCCTGGTGGAGCGGGGCGCCGCGCTGGGACGGCGCCTGGGCGAACACTTGAACGGCTTGCGCGGCAAGGTGCCGCAGATCGCCGACGTGCGCGGCCTGGGCGCCATGATGGCGGTCGAGTTCATGCAGCCGGGCGGGCGCGAGCCGGATTCCGCCTTCACCAAACGGGTGCAGGCGCGGGCGCTGGAGCGGGGCTTGCTCTTGCTCACCTGCGGCGTGCACGGCAATGTGATCCGCTTCCTGTTCCCGCTCACCATAGAAGACGCGGTGATGGAGGAAGCGCTGGCGATCCTGAGCCAGGCCATGCAAGACTAATAAATGGGCGCGCGGCGGGGACGCTTCAGCGCTTAGGGACAGGAACAGGGACAGGGAGACAAGTTGGAACAATCAAGCACAAGCGGGGCGGAGCGCGACATTCTGGTCGAGTTTCGCGGCGTTCAAAAAACCTACGACGGGGAAAACCTGGTCGTCAAGCATCTCGACCTGAACATCGAGCGGGGCGAATTCCTGACCTTGCTGGGCCCTTCCGGCTCCGGCAAGACCACTTGCCTGATGATGTTGGCCGGCTTTGAATTTCCCACCGGCGGGGAAATTCGCCTGGACGGCAAGCTGCTCAACAAGGTGCCGCCGCACAAGCGCGACATCGGCATGGTGTTTCAAAACTATGCGCTGTTTCCGCACATGACGGTGGGCCAGAACGTGGCTTATCCCTTGCAGGTGCGCAAGGTGGAGGCGGGCGCCCGCGCCGAAAAGGTCAAGCGCGCCCTCGACATGGTGCAGATGGGCAAGTTCGCCGACCGCTATCCGGCCCAGTTGTCGGGCGGCCAGCAGCAGCGCATCGCCCTCGCGCGCGCCCTCGTGTTCGACCCCAAGCTGGTGCTGATGGACGAGCCGCTGGGCGCGCTCGACAAGCAGTTGCGCGAACGCATGCAACTGGAATTGAAGGACTTGCACCAGCGCCTGGGCGTGACCTTCGTCTACGTCACCCACGACCAGAGCGAGGCTTTGACCATGTCGGACCGGGTCGCCGTCTTCGAGCATGGCGTGATCCAGCAACTGGCGGCCGTCGACCGCCTGTATGAAAAGCCGGAAAACCAGTTCGTCGCCGGCTTCATCGGCGACAACAACCGCTTCGCCGGCACGGTCGAGTCGCTGGACGGCGGCAATTGCCGCCTGCGCCTGGCGGACGGTTCCGTGCTGGCCGGCGTCAACGCCAACGGCTTGCCGCCAGGCCACGCGGCCGTGGCCTGCATCCGTCCCGAGCGCATCGCCCTGCTGGCGCCGGGGGCGGGCGCCGTCAACGCGCTGCCGGTGACGGTCAGCGGCTTGATTTATTTCGGCGACCACGTGCGCGTGCGCTGCGCCCTGCCGCAACAGGAAGATTGCTTCATCAAGCTGACCTTGAAAGACCCCGCCCTGGCGGGATTGGCCGTAGGCACGCAAGTCAAACTGGACATCGATCCGGCCCATTTGCGTGTTTTCATTTGACCGTTGTTTCCATCGATAAGACTAGAGGAATTGAAATGAAATTATTGTTTACCCTGCTCAGCGCAAGCATCGCCGCCAGTATGGCCCAGGCGGCCGACATCACGGTCGTCAACTTCGGCGGCGCCAACGGCGCGGCGCAAAAGGCGGCCTTCATCGAACCGTTCCAAAAGGATGGCGCGAACAAGGTGGTGATGGTGGAATACAACGGTGAAATGGCGAAGTTGAAGGCCATGGTCGAGGCCAAGAAAACCAGCTGGGACGTGCTGGAAATGGAATCCGGCGACATCGGCCGGGCTTGCGAAGAGGGCTTGATCGAGAAAATCGATTTCAGCAAGATCGGCAAGAAGGCCGACTTCATGCCGGAAGCGATACACGAGTGCGGCGTTGGCGTCTTCGTCTGGTCGACCGTGCTGGCCTACGATGCCGACAAGCTGAAGACGGCGCCGAAGAACTGGGCCGACTTCTGGAACACCAAGAAGTATCCGGGCAAGCGCGGCATGCGCAAGGGCGCCCGCTACAACCTGGAGTTCGCGTTGATGGCCGACGGCGTGCCGACCAAGGACGTCTACAAGGTGCTGGCCACCAAGGCCGGCGTCGACCGCGCCTTCAAGAAGCTGGAAGAGCTGCGTCCGAACATCCAGTGGTGGGAAGCGGGCGCGCAGCCGCCGCAATTCCTGGTGGCCGGCGACGTCGTCATGTCGACCGCCTTCAACGGCCGCATCGACTCGGCCCAGCGCGAAGGCAAGAACCTGCAAGTGATCTGGGCCGGCAGCATCTACGACCTCGATTACTGGAGCATCCCGAAGGGCACGCCGAACAAGGCCGCGGCCGAGAAATTCATCGCCTTCGCCAGTTCGGCCGAGGCCCAGAAGGCGTATTCGAACAAGATCGCCTACGGCCCGGCCAATGTGACGGCGCTGAAACTGCTGGACGCGAAAACCCTGGCCGGTTTGCCCACTTCGGCGGCCAATTCGAAAGACGCGGTGCAAAACAATCTGAAGTTCTGGACCGACCACGGCGAAGACCTGGAACAGCGCTTCACGGCCTGGGCCGCCAAGTAATATTGTCTTGACTTGGGACGGCGCGCGCCGCGTGCCGTCTTCCCCGCATTCCCCTTTCCGATATTGCCCATCCTATGACCGCCATGGCCTCCGCCGCCCCGCACCACCCCGCCCAGGTTCCGGCCGAATCATCGCCGACGCAGCTCAAGCGCGACCTGCGCAAGGCGCAGACGCGCAAGCGCCTCGCGGCGCTGGCCCTGATCGCGCCGCTGGCGATCTTTTTGATGCTGACCTTCGTGGTGCCGATCGCGGCCCTGCTCATGCGCGCCGTCGAAAATCCCGAGGTGGTCGGCACCTTGCCGAAAACCGTGGCCGCGCTGACCGGCTGGGACCGGCATGGCGTGCCGCCCGCCGCGGCCTACGCGGCGCTGGCCGGGGATCTGGCCGCCAGCAAGGAAAACAATAGCACCGGCGCGCTGGCGCGGCGCATCAATATCGACTTGCCGGGCGCCCGCTCGGTGATCATGAAGACCATGCGCGCGCTGCCGCTGCAAGACGCCGACGGCAAGCCGCTGGCGCCGGCCCTGCTGAAGCCGGCCCTGATCGAACTGGACGAAGAATGGGGCAAGCCGGAGTACTGGCAAGCCATCGCCAAGAACAGTTCCTACTATTCCCCCTACTATCTGCTGGCGGCCGTCGACTTGAAGCAGGACGCCTTCGGCCACGTCTTCCGCGCCGATCCCGAACAATCCGCGTACGGCAAGATCTTCGGCCGCACCTTCTGGATCAGCCTGGTCGTCACCCTGTGCGCGCTGGCGCTCGGCTATCCGCTGGCCTACTGGCTGTCGACCATGCCGGAGCGGCGCGCCAACCTGTTCATGATCCTGGTGCTGATCCCGTTCTGGACCTCGATCCTGGTGCGGGTCGCGGCCTGGATCGTGCTGCTGCAGTCCGAGGGCCTGGTCAACAAGACCCTGATGGCGCTGGGCTTGACGCAGGCGCCGCTGGAACTGCTGTTCAACCGCTTCGGCGTGTATGTCTCGATGACGCACATCCTGCTGCCCTTCATGATATTGCCGCTGTACAGCGTGATGAAAGCGATCCCGCCGACCTATATGCGGGCCGCGATCTCGCTCGGCAGCCACCCTTTCGCCGCCTTCTGGCGCGTCTACGTGCCGCAAACCTATCCCGGCGTCGGCGCCGGCGCGCTGCTGGTGTTCATCCTGGCGCTGGGCTACTACATCACGCCGGCCCTGCTGGGCGGGCCGAACGAGCAAATGGTCAGTTACTTCGTTGCCTACTTCACCAACGTGACGATCAACTGGGGCATGGCGTGCGCGCTGGGCGCCCTGCTGTTCGGCGCCACCCTGGTGCTGTACGGCGTGTATCGGCGCTTCGCCAAAATCGACGTGAGCATGTAAGGAGCCGCCATGAAGACATCCCTGCCCCTGTTTCCCCCCTATGCCTCGGTGCCGGAACGAGCCTGGTTTTTCGCCCTGCGCGGCTTTAACGTGCTGGTGCTGCTGTTCCTGATGCTGCCCATCCTGGTGATCATTCCGCTCTCGTTTTCCGACAGCAGCTTCCTGTCTTACCCGATCCCCGGCCTGTCGCTGCGCTGGTACCAGAACCTGCTGCAGTCGGAAGAATGGATGCGGGCGGCCCGCAACAGCTTCATCGTCGCGCCGCTGGCGACCGTCATCGCCACCGTGCTGGGCACCTTGGCGGCGGTGGGCTTGAACAAGGCCGACTTCCCCGGCAAGGGCTTGCTGATGGCGGTGCTGATTTCGCCGATGGTGGTGCCGGTGGTGGTGGTCGGCGTCGGCGTGTATCTGCTGTTCGCCAAGATCGGCCTGTCCGACAGTTACACCGGCTTGATCCTGGCCCACGCGGCCCTGGGCGCGCCCTTCGTCGTGACCACCGTTTCCGCCACTTTGCAGGGCTTCAACCAGAACCTGGTGCGGGCCAGCCTGAGCATGGGCGCCACGCCTTTGATGACTTTTTTCCGCATCACCCTGCCGGTCATCGCGCCGGGATTGATCTCGGGCGCGCTGTTCGCCTTCGCCACTTCCTTCGATGAAGTGGTGATCACGCTGTTCCTGGCCGGCCCCGGCCAGGCCACCTTGCCGCGCCAAATGTTTACCGGCATCCGGGAAAACATCAGCCCGACCATCGCCGCGCTGGCCACCATCTTGATCGTGTTTTCGAC
>DMYQ01000268.1:16244-16726 GCA_003482555.1 Janthinobacterium sp.
TACCTGAACGGCGCCTGGTGCGACGCCGACAGCGGCGCCACCCTGGCCGTGCACAATCCCGCCAGCGGCGAGCTGCTGGGCAGCGTGCCCTGCATGGGCGCCGACGAGACGCGCCGCGCCATCGCCGCCGCCGCCGCGGCCTGGCCCGCCTGGCGCAAGAAATCGGCCAAGGAGCGCGGCGCCATCCTGCGCCGCTGGAACGATCTGATGCTGGAAAACGCCGACGATCTGGCCCTCATCATGACGGCCGAGCAGGGCAAGCCGCTGGCCGAATCGAAGGGCGAGATCGCCTACGCCGCCTCTTTCATCGAGTGGTTCGCGGAAGAGGGCAAGCGGGTCGCCGGCGAAACCCTGGAGTCGCCGTGGCCGGATCGCCGCCTGCTGGTGGTGAAGGAGCCGATCGGTGTGTGCGCCGCGATCACGCCGTGGAACTTCCCGGCCGCGATGATCACCCGCAAGGCCGGGCCGGCGCTGGCGGCCGG
>DMYQ01000268.1:16832-17317 GCA_003482555.1 Janthinobacterium sp.
GCCGGCATTCCGGCCGGCGTCTTTGGCGTCGTCACCGGTTCTTCGCGCGCCATCGGGGCCGAAATGACGGGCAACCCGACGGTGCGCAAGTTGAGCTTCACCGGCTCGACCGAGGTCGGGCGCATCCTGATGCAGCAGTGCGCGCCGACCATCAAGAAGCTGTCGCTGGAATTGGGCGGCAACGCTTCCTTCATCGTCTTCGACGACGCCGACCTGGACGCCGCCGTCGAGGGCGCGCTGGTGTCCAAGTTCCGTAACGCCGGCCAGACTTGCGTGTGCGCCAACCGCATCTACGTGCAGGACGGCGTCTACGAAGCCTTCGCCGCCAAGCTGGTGGCGGCGGTCGAAAAGATGCGCGTCGGCGACGGCCGCGAAGCCGGCGTCACCCAGGGGCCGATGATCGACATGAAGGCGGTGCTCAAGGTGGAAGAGCACATCGCCGACGCGCTCGCCAAGGGCGGCCGCCTGCTCACCGGCGGCAAGCG
>DMYQ01000268.1:17527-18531 GCA_003482555.1 Janthinobacterium sp.
GAAACCTTCGGCCCGCTGGCGCCGCTGTTCCGCTTCCACAGCGAAGAAGAAGTGCTGGCGCTGGCCAACGACACCGAGTTTGGCCTGGCCAGCTATTTTTATTCGCGCGACATCGGCCGGGTCTGGCGCGTCGCCGAAGGGCTGGAGTGCGGCATGGTGGGCGTGAACACCGGGCTGATATCGAATGAGATCGCGCCCTTCGGCGGCGTCAAGCAATCCGGCCTGGGACGCGAAGGCTCGCGCTACGGCATGGACGATTATCTGGTCGTCAAATACCTGTGCATGGGCGGGATTTAAGGGCGCGGCGGCGAAATACAATTCGGCGCCAATTCGACCGTCACAGTTGCCCTCATTGGCCACTGTGACGGTCACAATCGGCNNACATCAAAGATTTTTCCCTGTCGGCGCTGGTGGCCGGCTTCCTGGCCGTCTTCATCAGCTTTGCCGGGCCGGTCGCCATCGTGTTCCAGGCGGCCCGGCTGGCCGGCCTGTCGAACGAGCTGACCTCATCCTGGATCTGGGCCATCGGCATGGGTAGCGGCAGCGCCGGCCTGCTGCTCAGCTATCGCCTGAAGATGCCCATCATCGCGGCCTGGTCGACGCCGGGCGCGGCCCTGCTGGTGGTGTCGCTACCCACGATCGGCATTCACCAGGCCGTCGGCGCCTACATCGTGGCGGCCCTGCTGGTGCTGGCGCTGGGCCTGTCCGGCGCCTTCCAGACCCTGATACGGCACATCCCGAAGGGCATCGTCGCGGCCATGCTGGCGGGCGTGCTGTTCAACTTCGGCGTGCAAGCCTTCGTCGCTATCCAAAGCAGCCCGGCGCTGGTCCTGTGCGTGCTGCTGGCGTTTTTGCTCGGCAAGCGGCTGGCGCCGCGCTACGCCACGGCGCTGGCCGTGGCGCTGGGGGCCGCCCTGGTACTGGGGCGCGGCGACAACCACCTGGCGCAGGTCGCGCTGAGCGTCGCCCGGCCCGTCTTCATCGCGCCCGAGTGGTCGTGGCAC
>DMYQ01000268.1:18636-19347 GCA_003482555.1 Janthinobacterium sp.
TGAAGGCATCCGGCTACGAAGCGCCGGCGCGCCTGCTGGTCAGCCTGAACGGCTGCGTCTCGCTGCTGTTCGCCTGCTTCGGCGCGCACGCGATCAATCCCTCGGTGATCGCCGCCTCGATCTGCACCGGCAGCGAGGCGCACGAAGATCCGGCCAGGCGCTACGTGGCCGGCCTGGCGGCGGGCGTTTTCTATATCGTGATCGCGGTCTTTGGCGCCACCCTGGCGCAACTGATGGCGGCGCTGCCGAAAGAGTTGATCATGACCCTGTCCGGGCTGGCCCTGATCGGCTCGATCACGACCGGCCTGGTCGGCATGGTCAGCCATGCGGAACACCGGGACGCCAGCATCATCACTTTCCTGGTGGCGGCCTCCGGCATGAGCCTGCTCGGCCTGGGTGCGGCGTTCTGGAGCCTGGTGCTGGGTGGCGTGGCCTACCTGATCCTGCACCAGCGCTGGGGCGTGCGGTATGATGCGCCAGATCCCGGTATTGTGTTGCCGATAGAAACAGAAACCGACAATGCGAGACCTGACCCCATTGTTTGCAATTGACACCATTTTTGCCAGGCCATGAAGCTGAAAATCTCCCGCATCCTCCACGCCGGCTATGTCTTCGAGTGCGAGGGCGTGCAGATCGCCTTCGATACCATTTTCGAAAATCCGTTCAGCAGGAATTGCCACGCCTTCCCCGCGGTCGGCTTTGACGTCGAGC
>DMYQ01000269.1:0-2004 GCA_003482555.1 Janthinobacterium sp.
GCCGCTTCCGCCGCCACATGGCCTTCGTGTACCGCCTTGTGCGCCAGCATGGGCTGGCCGACCAGGTCGCCGATCGCGAAGATATGCGCCACGTTGGTGCGCATCTGGCCGTCGACGCCGATGAAACCGCGTTCACCGACATTGACGCCGGCCTTGTCGGCCCCGATCAGTTTGCCGTTCGGGCTGCGCCCCACGGCCACCAGCACCATGTCGTAGATTTGCGGCGCGGGAGCGACGGCGCCCGCTTCGGCCGCTTCGAAGGTGACCTTGATGCCTTCAGGCAGCGCTTCCACCGCCACCGTCTTGGTCTTGGTCATGATGTTGTCGAAGCGCTTCTCGTTGAACTTTTGCCAGACCTTGACCATGTCGCGGTCGGCGCCCTGCATCAGGCCGTCGAGCATTTCCACCACGTCGATGCGGGCGCCGAAGGTCGAGTACACGGTCGCCATTTCCAGGCCGATGATGCCGCCGCCGATGACCAGCATGCGTTTCGGGATGGCCCGCAATTCCAGCGCGCCGGTCGAATCGACGATGCGCGGATCTTCCGGCACGAAGGGCAGTTTCACCACCGAGGAACCGGCCGCGATGATGGCTTGCTTGAACTGGACCACCTGCTTGGCGCCGTCGTCGGCCGTCACTTCGATATGGAAGGGACTGAGGAACTGGCCGACGCCGCGCAGCACGTTGACCTTGCGGCCCTTGGCCATGCCGCTCAAGCCGCCGGTCATCTTGCCGATGACTTTTTCCTTGTAGGCGCGCACGGCGTCGATGTCGATCTGCGGCGCGGCGAACGTCACGCCATGCTTGCTCATCGTGGCCGCCTCGTCGATCACGGCCGCCACGTGCAGCAGCGCCTTCGAGGGGATGCAACCGACGTTCAGGCAGACCCCGCCCAGGGTTGCGTAACGCTCGACGATGACGGTGTTCAGGCCCAGGTCGGCGGCGCGGAAGGCGGACGAATAGCCGCCCGGCCCGCCGCCCAGCACCATCAAATCGCATTCGACGTCGACCTTGCCGGCGTAACTGGCGCCGGCCGGCGCGGCCGCCGGCGCAACGGCGGCGACAGGAGCGGCGGCCGGCGCGGCTGTGGGGGCGACGGCGGCAGCGGGCGCGCCGGCGGCCGGCGCGGACGCGGCGCCCTCTTCCAGCACCAGCAACAGCGAGCCTTCAGCGATCTTGTCGCCTATCTTGACTTTCAATTCCTTGATCACGCCGGCGTGGCTGGAGGGGATTTCCATGCTCGCCTTGTCCGACTCGACCGTCACCAGCGACTGGTCGACCTTGACCGTATCGCCCACCTTGACCATCAATTCGATCACTTCCACTTCCTTGAAATCGCCGATATTCGGCACTTTCACTTCGATCGTACTCATCGCATGCTCCATCGCTCCCCGCGCCGCGGTGCCGCCGGCGCTGGGTAAAAAAATGAGGAATGCAGGCGGCGCCCGCGCGCCCGGCCTGCCCTGAATCACGGCGCGGCGTCCCGAAGGCCGCCGCGCCGCTGTCGGCTTACAGCAGCGTCTTGCGCAAGTCGGCCAGCACCTCGCCCAGGTACACGGAGAAGCGCGCGCCCATGGCGCCGTCGATGACGCGATGGTCGTACGACAGCGACATCGGCATCATCAGGCGCGGCTGGAAGGCCTTGCCGTCCCAGACCGGTTTCATGGCCGCTTTCGACAGACCCAGGATCGCCACTTCAGGCGCATTGATGATAGGCGTGAACGCCGTGCCACCGATGCCGCCCAGCGACGATATGGTGAAGGTCGCGCCCTGCATGTCGGGCGGTTTCAGCTTGCCTTCGCGGGCCTGGGCCGACAGTTCGCCCATCTCTTGCGCGATCTGCGCCACGCCCTTCTTGTCGGCGTCCTTGATGACCGGGACCATCAGGCCGTTCGGCGTATCGGCCGCGAAGCCGATGTTGTAGTACTGCTTCAGGATCAGGTTTTCGCCGGTGGCGTCGATCGAGGCGTTGAAGGCCGGGTACTTTTTCAGCGCCGCGACGGA
>DMYQ01000269.1:2202-4617 GCA_003482555.1 Janthinobacterium sp.
TTGCCGGCGTTGACCGACACGCGCAGCTCTTCGAGCTCCGTCACGTCGGCTTCGTCGAACTGCGTCACGTGCGGGATCATCACCCAGTTGCGATGCAGGTTCGGGCCGCTGATCTTCTTGATGCGCGACAGCGGTAGCAAGGTGGTGGCGCCGAACTTGGCAAAGTCGAGCGAAGGCCAAGGCAGCAGATCCAGGCCCACGCCCTTGCCGGCGGCGACAGGCGCGGCGCCGCTGGCGACCGAACCGGCCATCACGCCCTTGACGAAATTGTGCACGTCTTCCTGGGTGATGCGGCCCTTCTGGCCGGAGCCCGGCACGCGCAACAGGTCGACGCCGAGTTCGCGGGCGAACTTGCGGATCGACGGCGAGGCGTGCGCCAGACCGGCGCCGACGGCGGCCGGGGCGACGGTCGGGGCGGCTGGGGCGGCAGCCACCGGCGCGGCGGCCACGACGGCCACCGGCGCGGCGGCGGCAACGGCCGCAGCCGGAGCGGCAGCAGCCGGGGCGGCAGCGGCGGCCGGCGCGGCAACTGCCGCATCGTCGCTCGCTTCGAGTATCAGCAACAGGGAGCCTTCATGCACCTTGTCGCCGACCTTGACGCGCATTTCCTTGACCACGCCCGCGTGGCTGGAGGGAATCTCCATGCTGGCCTTGTCCGATTCGACCGTAATGAGCGATTGATCGACCTTGATCGTATCGCCCGGCTTGACCATCAGCTCGATGATCTCCACTTCCTTGAAATCACCGATATCCGGGACTTTGACTTCCACAATGCTCATAGCGTTTGCTCCGTTTTTCTGTTCGTCAAAACCGCGTTATTGGGTGACCGGGTTGGCTTTGTTCGGGTTGATGCCATACTTGGCGATCGCCTGCTCCACCACCGACACCTCGATCGAACCTTCGTCGGCCAGCGATTTGAGCGCGGCCACGGTCACATAGTAACGGTTCACTTCGAAGAATTCGCGCAGCTTGGCGCGGCTGTCCGAGCGGCCGAAACCGTCGGTGCCCAGCACTTTATAGCTGCGGCCCTTCGGCACGAAGGCGCGGATCTGTTCGGCGAAGGCGCGCATGTAATCGGTGGTGGCGACGATCGGGCCGACGCTGTCTTGCAGGCAAAGGGTGGCGTATGGCACGCGCTGCGGCAGCGAAGGATTGACCATGTTCCAGCGTTCGGCGTCCTGGCCTTCGCGCGCCACCAGGGTCAGCGACGGCGCCGACCAGACATCGGCGGCGATGCCCCAGTCGTTGGCCAGCAGCTCGGCGGCGAACATCGATTCGCGCAGGATGGTGCCGCAACCGATCAGTTGCACGCGCAGCTTGGCGGCCTTGTCGCCTTCCGACAGCAAATACATGCCCTTCAGGATGGCCGCTTCCTGGCCCGCCTTCAGACCCGGATGCGGGTAGTTCTCGTTCATGATCGTGATGTAGTAAAACACATCTTCCTGCTCGGCGATCATGCGGCGCAAGCCGTCCTGGATGATGACGGCCAGTTCGTGGCCGAAGGTCGGATCGTAAGGCACGCAGTTCGGGATGGTGGCGGCGACGATGTGGCTATGGCCGTCCTCGTGCTGCAAGCCTTCGCCGTTCAGGGTCGTGCGTCCGGCCGTGCCGGCCATCAGGAAGCCGCGCGCGCGCATGTCGCCCGCCGCCCACGCCAGGTCGCCGATGCGCTGCATGCCGAACATCGAGTAGAAGGTATAGAACGGCACCATGACGCGGTTGTTCGTCGAATACGAGGTGGCCGCCGCGATCCACGAACTCATGCCGCCCGCTTCGTTGATGCCTTCCTGCAGAATCTGGCCGGCCTTGTCTTCGCGGTAGTACATGACCTGGTCCTTGTCGACCGGCTCGTACAACTGACCTTGCTGGTTGAAGATGCCGATCTGGCGGAACAGGCCTTCCATGCCGAAGGTGCGCGATTCATCGACCAGGATCGGGACGATGCGCTGGCCCAGGGCCGGGTCGCGCAGCAGGGTCGAGATGATGCGCACATACGATTGCGTGGACGAGATTTCACGGCCTTCGGCGGTGGCGTCGAGGACGTTCTGGAAAGCCGACAGCGGCGGCACCGGCAGGGCCTCTTCAGCCTTCATGCGGCGCTGCGGCAGGTAGCCGCCCAGCGCCTTGCGACGCTCGTGCAGGTAAATCATTTCCGGGGCGTCGTCGGCCGGCTTGAAGAAGGGAATATCGGCCAGCTGGTCGTCCGGGATCGGCAGCGCGAAACGGTCGCGCATTTCGCGGATCGCCTCGTCGTCGAGCTTCTTGGTCTGATGCGCGGTGTTGCGCGCTTCGCCCGACTTGCCCATGCCGTAACCCTTGACCGTCTTGATCAGGAGGACGGTCGGCTGGCCCTTGTGTTCCTGCGCCACCTTGAAGGCGGCGTAGATCTTGTGCTGATCGGGACCGCCGCGGGTC
>DMYQ01000162.1:0-187 GCA_003482555.1 Janthinobacterium sp.
TGTCTCGTGGGCTCGGAGATGTGTATAAGAGACAGCACCCTGCCCACCCCGCCCACCCCGTTCGGCCAGCGCCGCCAGCACCACTTGCAAGAAGGGCAACCAGGCCTTGGCGTCGCGAACCGGCGCCACGTGGGCGCGGAACACCAGCGCCGCGTTCAGCAGCAGAAAACCGTGGCCGCTCAGATTG
>DMYQ01000162.1:440-684 GCA_003482555.1 Janthinobacterium sp.
CAGGGTCTGGACCGTGCCGCCACCGTCGGCGCGCGCCCGGGACGCCACCGGCGCCAGCGCCGCCCCCGAGGTGGCATCAAGCGCCAGTTGCCCGTCCGCTAGCAGCAGCATCTTCATGAAGTTGCGCAGCGAAGTGGCGCGGTTGACCGGCTTCGACAGGCCGGCTTCTGACCACAGGGCGCCGACGGCGCCGTCCATGAAGCAGACCCCGGTGGCGCTGGCGGCGCGCGGATACGGCCCCTCG
>DMYQ01000162.1:822-7897 GCA_003482555.1 Janthinobacterium sp.
CGGCGCGCGGATACGGCCCCTCGCCCACCAACACGTACTCGACGGCATCGATCGGCAGCGCGAAGGCGGCGAACAGGCGCCCCTCGGTGGGCAGGTAGTCGTCCACGGCCAGGGCCGGCAAATAGGCCGGGTCGGCGGCGGCGACCGCCTCCAGGCCGGCCAACAGGATGGGGCGCCAGGATGGGTCGGCAAGGGTCAGCGCGGCGAGGATACTGGCGGGAATGGCAAGGGCGGTCATGGCGGTCAAAGGCGAGGATAACTGGCGATTGTAACGCAAGCGATTTTGGCGCCAGTGGCGGCGCGTGCCCGGCATCCGTAAAGCGCACCTGGATGACGCAAAGGCACCACACAAGCGCATTGATACCCTGATACGTAATGACAAGTGACGACGCAGGCCGCCGCACGCGTCCATCCCGCCCGGCGCGCCGTCAGGCGTACACGTCGACCACGCTGCCGACGGTGGCGCTGGCGTCGACGGCCTTCGGCGCCGGCGCGGCGCCCGGTTGCGTCGATGCGGCGCCATCCACGCTGCCGTCCTTGCTTGCATCGCCGGCAAGCTTGCCTGCTCGGCCATCAACCTTCGTGTCCGTGGAATGGTCGATGCGATCCTTGACTTCGCTGATCTTGCTGGCGATGGCCTGGATTTGCGCCTTGCCTTCGGGCGTCTTGGACGAGTCGCAATTGACGCAATCGGACAATTGCTTCTGGTAACGCAGCAGTTGCGCCTCAAGACTGGCGGCCGCCGCCGCCCCATCCTTGTTTTTCGTGTCGGATCCCGCCGCTCCCCCGATTGCCTGCACCATAGCCCCCCCCTGTTGACGCAGCCATCCGCTGCCCCGCATCGTACTGAGTCGGAGAACTCGCCCTTGCCTTACAGTGTAACGGCTCTTTTTTGAAAAAGATTATTCCCGGCCGATGTTTTCCCAGTTAACGTCCGTTCGAATGGGCCGGCCCGTACCCGGCGGCCAGCGGATCGCGCCTTGCCTATTCCGCGTCGGGCTGGCGCGACGGGTGCGCCGCCATGAAGGCGGGCAGCCCGGCGCAGTGGGCGGCGATGCGCCCGATGGTCGGATAGGGCGCCAGGTCGAGCGCGAAACGCTCCGCGTTGAACACTTGCGGCATCAGGCAGCAGTCGGCCAGCGAGGGCGCGTCGCCGTGGCAAAACAGGCCCGTTTGCGCGTCGCGCGCCAGGTGCGCCTCGAAGGTGGCCATGCCTTCGCGCATCCAGTGCCGATACCACTCCATTTTCGCCTCCTCGGACAGGCCCAGGGTCTGCTTGAGGTAGTTCAGCACGCGCAGATTGGTCAGCGGATGGGTGTCGGCGGCCACCGTCAGCGCCAGCGCGCGCACGCGCGCCCGGCCGCGCGCGTCGGCCGGCAGCAGCGGCGTGCCGGCATGCGTCTCGTCGAGATATTCCAGGATCGCCAGCGACTGCGTCAAGATGGCGCCGTCGTCGTCGAGGGCCGGCACCAGGGCGGCCGGATTGACTTGACGATACGCGTCCTGCAACTGCTCGCCGCCGTTGCGCAGCAGGTGCACCGGGATCGCCTCGTAGGCGAGTCCCTTCAGGTTCAGCGCAATGCGCACGCGGTAGGCGGCGGAACTGCGGAAGTAGGTGTAGAGCTTCATCTCAGTGGCGGCCCGGATAGACGGCAACGGTTTGCTCGATGGCGCCGAAGATGCTGGCGCCGGCAGGGTCCAGCATCTCGATGCGCACGCGGTCGCCGAATTTCAGGAAGCCCGTGCGCGGCGCGCCATGCTCGATGGTTTCATACATGCGCACCTCGGCCACACAGCAATAGCCGACGCCGCCGTTCTCGATGCTGGAACCGTGCAGATTGCCCTGCTTGTTGGAGACGGTGCCGGAGCCGATGATGGTGCCGGCCGCCAGTTCGCGCGTCTTGGCCGCGTGCGCCACCAACTGGGCGAAGTTGAAGGTCATGTCTTCGCCGGCGTTCGGCTTGCCGAAGGCATGCCCGTTCAACTCCACCAGCAGCGGCAGGTGCAGCTTGCTGTCGCTCCAGTGACCCTCCAGTTCGTCGGGCGTGACGGCCACGGGCGAAAAGGCGCTGGCCGCCTTGGACTGGAAAAAGCCGAAATTCTTCGCCAGTTCGCCCGGGATCAGCTTGCGCAGCGAGACGTCGTTCACCAGCAGCAGCAGGCGGATCGCGCGCGCCGCCTGGGCCGCGTCGGCGCCCATGGCAACGTCGCCCGTGATGACGGCCACTTCCGCCTCCAGGTCGATGCCCCACTCTTCCGTCAGCGCAAAGATGGGGTCGCGCGGGCCGATGAAGCTGTCCGAGCCGCCCTGGTACATCAGCGGATCGGTATAGAAGGAGGCCGGCATGTCGGCCTTGCGCGCCTTGCGCACCAGTTCGACGTGGTTGATGTAAGCGGAACCGTCGGCCCACTGGTAGGCGCGCGGCAGCGGCGAGTGGCACAGGCGCTCGTCGAAGGGGCGGGCCTCGGGCGCCGTGCCGGCGTTCAGGGTGGCGTACAGTTGTTCCAGGCGGGGCGCCAGCGCGTCCCAGTCATCCAGCGCCGCCTGCAGGGTGGGCGCCACGGCCGCCGCGTCGAGGTAACGCGTGAGGTCGCGGCTGACGACGATCAGGGCGCCGTCGCGGCTGGTGCTTTTCAGGGTGGCCAGTTTCATTGTTGTTGTCCTTGTTTTTCGGTTGGGGCGTGCAGCCAGGCGGCGTGCTTGGGGGCGCGCCGGGTGCGCGACCATTCTTCCAGCATGGCCCACTTGACGTCGTCGAGCTGGCGCTTCATCTCGGTGGTGGCGGTGTTGGCCGCCAGTTCTAGGCGGTGGCCGTTGGGGTCGAAGAAATAGATCGACTGGAAGATGGTGTGGTTGACCGGCCCCAGCACGTCGATGCCGGCCGCCAGCAGGCGTTCCTTGGCCGCCATCAGCTCTTCCATGTTTTCCACTTCCAGCGCCAGGTGCTGCACCCAGGCCGGGGTGTTGCGGTCGCGGTCCATCGGCGCCTGCGTCGGCAGTTCGAAAAAGGCCAGCACATTGCCGTGGCCGGCGTCCAGGAACACGTGCATATAGGGATCCGGCGCCTTGGTCGACGGCACTTCATCTTCGGCGATGGCCAGCACGAAGTCCATGTCCAGGTGCTTGACATACCAGTCGACGGTCTCTTTGGCGTCGATGCAGCGGTAAGCCACGTGGTGGATTTGCTTGATTTTCATGATCGTCTCCGGTGGGGTGGTCGCGCGGTTGTCGGCGTGCGCTTTTTTCACTATTAGAATCGAGTTCCAGCTATCATACAAACAATATTTTTCAACTGATTTATCGGATTAACTCATGAGTCCCAGCCTGCGCCAGATGCGCGCCTTCGTCGCCCTCGCCAAGACCGGCAGTTTCACGGCCGCCGCCGAGTATCTGCACGTGACCCAGTCCGCGCTCAGCGGCTTGATCAAGGAACTTGAGGTAGTGCTGGGCGTGCGCGTGGTCGAGCGCAGCACGCGCAAGACGCAATTGTCGGAAATCGGACGCGAGCTGTATCCGCTGTTCGACAAGATGATCGTCGACCTGGACGGGGCGATGGTCGACATCGCCAACCGCAAGGCCCTGAAAACCGGCATGGTGCGCATCGCCGCGCCGCAAATGATGTCTTGTACCCTGCTGCCGCAGGTGATCGCCGCCTACCACCTGGCCCATCCCGAGGTGCAGGTGCGCCTGGTCGACTGTCCGGTGGAGAATGTGTCGGCGCGCGTATTCAGCGGCGAGGTCGACTTCGGCATCGGCCCGGAGCGCGACCCGACGGCGGAAATCGCGGCCCAGGTCCTGTTCGAGATGCCTTTCGTGCTGGTGTTCCCGGACAACCATCCGCTCGAGCAAAAGGCGCGCCTGAGCTGGGCCGACGTCAACGACTATCCCTTCATCGCGCTGCAAGGCCAGTTCACCGAGCGCCTGTTGCGCGACATGCATATTTCCTTCCGCGAACTGTCGCTCAAGCCCTATAACGAAGTCACCTTCATGACGACGGCGCTGGCCATGGTCAGCGCCCGGCTCGGCGTCACCGTTTGCCTGCCCTACGCCGAGCCGATGGTGAAACTGTACGGCCTGCAGATGCGCCTGCTGCACGATCCCGAGCTGACGCGCCGCTTTTTCGTCTACACCAAGGCGTCGCGTTCGCCGTCGCCGGCGGCCGAGAGCTTCATCGCCTTCCTGTCCGCCTTCGTTGTCGGGCACGAGTGGAACGTGACGGTGGCGCGCGCAGGCTGAAGCAAGGCCAAGCTTACACGGACATCTCGCGGGCCGCGCCGACGCGCGCGGCGCCGCCCACGAAGAGCCGTTCGATGGCGCCACCCGCATCCAGGCTCAGGCGCACATTCAGGATGCTTGGCGACGGCGCCGCCATCAACCGGCCCTGCTCGATCCGCATCAGCGTGCGCGTCTGGCCGGCGCGCGCGTGCAGCAGGCAGGCCAGCGGCCCGGCCGCGGTGCCGGTGGCCGCTTCTTCGTCGATACCGTAGCGCGGCGCGAACATGCGCGCGACGGCCTGGCTTTGCGGCGCGCCCGGGTCGCGCGAAAAGACATAGTAGCCGACGCAATCGGCCGCTTCGCAGGCGGCGGCGATGGCGGCAAAGTCCGGCCGCAGCGCCAGCAAAGCGGCCTGGTCGAGCAGCGCCAGCAAGAGGAAAGGGTTGCCGGTATCGACCACGCACGGCGCCACATCGGCCGCCAGCGCCGCCGCGTCCACGCCCAGCGAGGCCAGCACTTGCGGCAAGGCCGCCGGCGCCAGCTCGGCATAGCGCGGCGCGCGCTGCTCCATGAATACCATGCCGGCCTCGACCTCGATCGCGCGCAAGCCGTCTATGGTTTCTTTCGACGTCGGCCCGTCGCCGATCAAGCCGCGCGCGCGCAACAGGGAAAAGGCGGCGACGGTGGCGTGCCCGCAATGGGCGATCTGGCAGCTCGGCGTAAAGAACTCCAGCTTGAAGGCGGCGCGCTCCGAGCGCGACACGAAGGCCGTTTCCGACAGACCGATCTTGCGCGCCAGAGCGAGCTTTTGTTGCGCGCTCAGGGAATCGGCGTGCAAGACCACGCCGGCGGGATTGCCGCCCTCGCTTCCATCGACAAAGGCGTTGACGACGGTGACTGAAATGGATGTAGGCATAGTGAGCAGAGAGTGAGCAGTGAAAAGCTTGGCGCCGTCAACGCAAGGCCGGCGCGAGTGGCCACGGTAGCGACGCCGGACATCGCCCGTCCCGGCATGCTGCCACACTAAAATTGTCAATGCAATATTAAATGCTGCCGAGGCAAGGCCCATTCCTCCGGAAATAGGCGCCGACGAAATGCCAAAAATGTCGACACTCCCTCCCAAGTCTGCGAACGATGCTTTCCGCACGCGCGCGCAAGGGGGCGCGCCCCGCCACCGCCGCCGCCTCCATATCGCCAGGGCGCCTTATAATTGGGGGCAGCGGCGTTCCGCAGCGGTTTTTTCTTCATTCCACACAAGGCCAGCAAGCATGACTGCCAACACCATCGAAGCGAACAAGCTGATGGACAAATTCGACGGCCACCACAGCGTCTGGCTGTTCGGCTACGGCTCGCTGATCTACAAGGCCGACTTCACCTTCATCGAACGGCGCCCGGCCAGCATCGCCGGCTGGACGCGGCGCTTCTGGCAAGGCTCGCACGACCACCGCGGCACCGAGGCCGCGCCGGGGCGGGTCGCCACCATCGTGCCCCAGGCCGGCGCCGTGTGCGACGGCATGGCCTATCTGGTCACGCCGGAGGTGTTCACCCACCTCGACCACCGCGAAAAAAACGGTTATCTGCGCCTGTGTACCGACATCCGCTTCGAGGACGAGGAGCGGGTTGAGGGCCTGGTCTACATCGCCACCGAAGACAATGCCGCCTTTCTCGGCGCCGCCTCCGAGCTGGACATCGCCCGCCACATCGCCGGCGCAAGCGGGCCCAGTGGGCCCAACAGCGAGTATCTTCTCCACTTGGCGGCCGCCCTGCGCGAGCTGGGCAAAAGCGATCCCCACGTGTTCGCCATCGAAGGCTTTCTGGCGCAATTGGCGGCGGCCGGCGCCCAAGCCGCCGCGCTCACCGTCAAAACAGATCGAGCTGGCCCTCCGAACGGAACCTCGCCCTGGCGCCCATAGGAGCGATCACCAGCGGGCGCTTGAATTGCGAGGCGTCGAGCTGCTTGAAGCGCCCAGCCCTTTCATTCATTCCCAGCCGGGCGACGGCTTTCTCGAAGCGCTGCCGTATCAGGTCGGCCCAGACGCCCTCGCCGTGCATGCGCGAGGCAAAACTGCTGTCGTAGTCCTTGCCGCCGCGCATGTCGCGAACCCGGTTCATGACGCGCTGCGCCCGGTCCGGGAAATGCGTTTGCAACCACTGCTGGAACAGGGGATTGACTTCCCACGGCAGGCGCAGCACGACGTAATGGGCGTGGATGGCGCCGGCGTCGCGCACCGCTTCGAGCAGGCGCTCCAGATCCGGCTCGGTGACGAAGGGTATCACCGGGGCGATGCTGATGCCGACGGGAATGCCGGCGTCGGTCAGCGTGCGGATCGTGCGCAGGCGCCGCGCGGGCGCGGCCGCGCGCGGCTCCAGCGTGCGCGCGATGGCCGGGTCGAGCGTCGTCACCGTGATGGCCACGGCCGCCTGGCGCTTGGCCGCCATCGCCGCCAGCAAGTCGATGTCGCGCTCGATCAGCGCCGACTTGGTGATCAGCGCCACCGGGTGTTCGCACTCGTGCAGCACTTCCAGCACGCGCCGGGTCAGCTGGCGCTCGCGCTCGCAGGGCTGGTAGGCGTCCGTGCTCACGCCCAGCGCGATAGGTTCCGGTACGTAGGAAGCCTTGGCCAGCTCGCGCCGCAGCAGTTCCGGCGCGTTCACCTTGGCGAAAATCTTGCTTTCGAAATCGAGCCCCGGCGACAGGCCGAGGTAGCTGTGGGTGGGCCGCGCAAAACAGTAAATGCAGCCGTGTTCGCAGCCGCGATAGGGGTTCAGCGAGACGTTGAACGGAATGTCGGGCGATGAGTTGCGCGTCAAGATGGTGCGGGCTTGCTCGTCCGTGACCTGCGTCTTCCACGTGGGCGC
>DMYQ01000162.1:8021-11800 GCA_003482555.1 Janthinobacterium sp.
CTCTCCCGCCCGTGAACTTCGTAACGCCCCTGCAAGTTCGAGACGGCGCCGCGCCCCTTCGTCGCCTTCAGCGATTGCGGCGGCAGCATGACTTGCCCCTCTTCATATCCATCGTGATCCGACATGATGTTTTCCCTGATACTGTATGCATGTACAGTATTTTATGCCGGGAAGCGCGCGATATCAAGTGCCGCGCGGTCGCCGTCGGACAGGCTAGCTGATATAGCGCAATTGCTGGGCCACGAAAACGTCGAAAGCGTCGATCAGGGGCTGAAAGCGGGCCGTATCGTTTTCCAGTTGCATCAAGGCGTAGCAGGTCGCCTCCAGGGTCGACAACTGATCCGGCGCGTGCGCCTTGCGTATCAGATAGTGCGAGGGCGGCATATTGCGCAGCGGCAGGCGCGGCAATTGTTGCAGCAAGGGATTCAGGTACAGCATCTTGCGGCTCTTGCGCCAGGTGCCGTCCAGCACCACCAGGCGCAGGGCCGCCGGCCGCGCCAGCCAGTCGGGGGCCAGGGCGGGCGGCGCCGGTATGCCCAGCGAACGGTCGCCGGCCGTGTCGGGATAGAGCAGGACGGTATTTTTATCGGCAAGCAAGGGCGCCAGTTCGGCCGGCGCGAAGGTTTCGCCGACCAGCAGTGTGCTGCCCGGCAAGCACAAATGCAGCAGGCGCGCGCTGCCCTTGGCGTTCGCCACTTCCAGCGGATGCTGCAAGATCAGCACCTCGACCGCATGCGGCAGCGGCACGACCCAGCGGCAGATGCAGGTGGCCAGCGGGCGCAGGCAGGCGGCGCAACTGGGGCGTCTGCTGGTGCTTGTCATGAAAGCGCTTTCGGGGTCGGGAAAGCGCGATTGTATCCGCCCCGGGGCCGCGCGGCCATGCCGGCGCCCTATTTGCCGAGGAAATGCCCGATGGCTTCGTCGATTTCGCCGCTGCGTTTCAGGTCGCGGATGGCGGCGTTGAATTTTTGGATGAAGTCTTGACGGAAGGGAAACAGCGCGGGCGCCAGTTCGGTATAGCCGAGGTAACCCTGCTCCGTGCTCAGCTCCGCGGTTTCGGCCAACCGCAAATACGTGGGGTCGAGCAAACCCTCCTTGCGCATGCGCCCCAGTTCCCACTGTATCGAGAGGCGGTCGTTGAGGTAGCAGTCGGTGCGCCCGCGCATCAGCTTGAGCAGGTTGGCGCGGCTGCCGTGGGCGGCATCGACGCTGATGCGTCCCGCTTGCACGGCGTCCTCGAATTGCTTGCCGCCGACTAAAAATCCCGTATTCATGCCGATGCGCAAACCCGCGTAGTCGTCCGGCCAGGACTTCAGCGAGCGCCGCGCGATCACGTCGGCGTTACAAAAGACGGCGACCTGTTCACCGAGCATGGGCTCGGAATATTTCATGTAGGGCCGCTCGGCGGGACGGGAATACGGCGGGTAGAGGGCGAAGGCCTGGCCTTTTTCCAGCAACAGCAAGCCGCGATTCCACGGCACCGGCACCAGTTGCACCTGGTATTCCGGCAGGCGCTCGATGACTTTTTGCACGATCAGGGTGTAGATGCCCGTCAACTGGCCGTGTTCCACGAAGGAGTAAGGCGGATAATTGTCGTCGGCGTAGATGACGACGACCGGCAATGCGGCCGGTGTAGCAGCCACCAGAGCAGGTGCGGCGGGCGAAGGCGCGGCCGGCACCGGCAGCCCGAGCATGGCCGCCAGCACACCGGCCACGCGGCTACACCAGCGCACGCGACGCGGCGCGCGGGCGGCGAGGCTGAAGATGGAAAGTGCCGGGCACGTTTTCATGACGCTAGATTAGCACGCCGCTGGCGCTCCCGTCTGCAATCGAAGGCCATCCCTGGAATGCGAGCGCGCTAACAGTGTGTCGGGCTATTGCATCGCAATAAATGCGTGATAGCGCCAGAATTTTTGCGGATGCATTCCGAAATGGACATGTCCGGTCAAATCGAGGGGGAGCGATCGGGTGGCACGGATGCCAATACCCGACCGTTTCCTATCCGGCGGCGGCGAAGGGACGAA
Organism: Janthinobacterium sp.; assembly: GCA_003482555.1. Lineage (GTDB taxonomy): Bacteria > Pseudomonadota > Gammaproteobacteria > Burkholderiales > Burkholderiaceae_D > Janthinobacterium. The sequence continues at coordinate 10,046 of DMYQ01000162.1, forward strand.
GCGCGACGCGGGCGCCGCGATCCGCCCGCAAGCGGCGCTAAGCCGTTTTATTGGTGGCCAGATCCCAGCCGCCCGAGGTGTTGCCGCCGGCGCCGCCGGTGATTTTTTGCTGGGTGTATTTCCATTTCACCTTGGAAAACTTGATTCCCACATTTTCGGCCAGGATGTCGCCCTCGCCGACGCCGGGGCTGACCGAGCCGATCAGCACGTTTTCGATTTCAATTTCAAAATATTTGATGCGCTCGCCCTGCCCGTCCGCGCGCATGAATTCAAAGCGCGCCTTCGGGATCGTCTTGCCGGCCGAGCAAGTCTGCAGCAGGATGGGCGAAGCCAGGTCGGCCAGCTTCGAGATGGTGATGTCGCTGTGTTCGCAGCGCTCCGCCGTGTGGCCGCCACCGGTGGACGAGGTGGCTGATTTCGGTTGCGCCACGCTCCAGTTCACGGACTTGCATTCGATCCAGTCCTTGTGCTTGTCGTCGGTCGACTCGCCCTTGATGCCATCAATTTGCAGATATACGTCGATTGCCATTATTTACTCCTAGGTTGGTGGAATGATCAGCGATGATCAGGATTTGGTCGACTGCGGCAACTCCGCGACCAGTCGGAGGGAAACCGATAATTCATCGAGCTGGAAGTGCGGGCGCAGGAAAGACACGGCGCGGTACACGCCGGGCCGGCCCGGCACTTCCGACACTTGCACGGACGCTTCGCGCAGCGGGAACTGGGCCTTCTGTTCCTGGCTGGCGTTGTCGTCGAGCAGCACGTACTGCATCAGCCAGCGGTTCAGGAAGTCTTCCACGTTGGAGGCGGCCGTGAAGCTGCCGATCTTGTCGCGCATCATCGCCTTCATGTAGTGGGCGATGCGCGAGACGGCGAAGATGTATTGCAGTTGCGACGACAGCACCGCGTTGGCGTTGGCCGAATCGCTGTTGTACTTCTTGGCCTTTTGCGCCGACTGGGCCCCGAAAAAGGCGGCGTAGGCGGTATTCTTGCAGTGCACCAGGGAGATGAAGCCGAGGTCGCTCAACTCCTTTTCGCGCCTATCCGTGATGGCCACTTCGGCCGGGCATTTCAGCGCCACCTCGCCCTCGTCGGTCTTGAAGGTGTGGGTCGGCAAGTCGTCGACCAGGCCGCCGCCCTCGACGCCGCGGATGGCCGCGCACCAGCCGTAGTCGTCAAAGGCGGCCGTCAGCTTGGTGCCGAAGGCGTAGGCGGCGTTGCACCACAGGTATTTCTGGTGGTCGCTGCCGTCCACGTCTTCCACGAAATTGAATGTGTCGACGCTCATGCCGTCGACCGGGTGGAAAGGCAGGCGGCCCAGGAAGCGCGGCAAGGTCAAGCCGACGTAGCGCGCATCCTCCGATTCCCGGAAACCCTTCCACTTCGCGTACTCGACGGTGTCGAAGACCTTGGCCAGGTCGCGCGGCTTGCCCAGGTCGTCGTACGTTTCCAGCCCGAACAGCTCGGGTGCGGCCGAGGTGACGAAGGGCGCGTGCGCGGCCGCCGCCACGTGCGACATTTGCTCGACGAAATACATGTCTTCCGGCTGGCGCGAGATGGAAAAGTCGCCGATCAGGGCCGCGAACGGGGCGCCGCCGAAGGTGCCGAATTCTTCTTCGTAGACTTTCTTGAACATTGCGCTCTGGTCGAATTCCAGCGCCGCCTGGAAGTCCTTCACCAGTTCCCGCTTGCTCACGTTGAGCATGCGGATTTGCAAACGGGTGCCGGTATTCGAATTTTTCACCAGATAATTCA
>DMYQ01000190.1:0-1183 GCA_003482555.1 Janthinobacterium sp.
GAACACGGCGCCGAAGCGATCGCCGTGCTGTTCCCCGACATCGGCGCCCCCTACCGCCAGGTGTTCAATGAAATCATCGACGGCATCACCGAGCAGAGCAAACTGGGAGTGCACAGCTATCCCGTCGGCGCCGTCGCGGACGCCGACTTGCCGGCCACGCTCAAACGCAATGGCGGCAAGGTTGTCATCGCCCTCGGGCGCCAGGGTTTGAAGGCGGCGGCCGGCATCGATACCTCGCTGACCCTGGTGGTGGGCGGCGTCAGCTCGGTGCCGGACGCCGAGAAAATGAATGGCATCAGCCTCACGCCCGACCCGGCCCTGCTGTTCGGCTTGCTGAAAAACCTGCTGCCCGAGGTGCGCCGCGTAATCGTCGTGTATAACCCGCAATACAATGAACCCCTGCTGAAGTTGGCGCGCGAGGCGGCCCGCGCCCAAGGCCTGGAATTGCAGGCGCTGGAGGCGCGCGACCTGGCCGGCGCAGTGCGCCAGTATGAGGCGGCGCTGGCCTCGGCCGACGCGCGCCACGACGCGCTGTGGTTGCCGCAGGATGCCACCACGGTCGACGAAAACACCATCTTGCCATTGGTGCTCAAGCAATCCTGGAACCGCAACCTGGCGATTTTTTCCAGCAGTTTCTTGCACGTCAAGAAAGGCGCCCTGTTCGCCCTGTATCCAAACAACGTCGAACTGGGCCGTAACCTGGCCAGGCTGGCCGCCGGCCTGCTCGCCGGCGAGGCGCCGAAACGGGGCGTGACACCGCTGCGCGACGTGCGCAGCGCCCTCAATTTGCGCACCGCCAGCCATCTCGGCCTGGCCGTGGGCGCCGGCCGCCAGCGCACTTTCGACTTCCTCTTCCAGGAACCCTGAGCGGGCGCCCCCTTCGTCAATGCGCCACCGCCCCGGCCTTGATGCGGCTAGGAAATGTCTTTCTCTTAATCAAGAGACCGCCTATACTCACCCGTGTGCCCGGTGACCTGCCGACCGGCCCGCTCCGACGCCGCATCAGACTGACAAATGACTCTACATTCTTTCCCGCGCGCCATTGCGAGACGCGCCATTTCCGTGCTCACCCTGCTGCTGCCGGCCCTGTGCGCGGCGACGACTGCGCCGCCGCACACCGTGGCGCCGCCCCTGCTGATCGACTTTCCCGGCGCCACCTCCGTGCCGCTCGACTTGCCGCCCG
>DMYQ01000190.1:1361-4330 GCA_003482555.1 Janthinobacterium sp.
CTTGCCGCCCGACTTGCCGCCCGACCCGGAGCCAAAGCGGCCGCCCTTCCGGGCCGTCACCCTGGCCCAGCTGGAAGACCAGTTGCGCCGCCCCGAACTGCAGGCTTCGATCGGCAAGGGCAGCATCGCCGTGCTCTATCCGAACGTCGACGAACCGTTTCGCAGCGCCTTCATCGGCATGATACGGGGCATTGAAGAGCGCACCCGGGTGCGCGTGCGCAGTTACGCCCTCGATCCCAAGGTCGACGCCTTTGAGCTGAACGCCACGCTCAAGCGCAACGGCACCCGGGTCGTCATCGCGCTGGGACGCCAGGGCTTGAACGCGGCGGCCGGACTGGACCGCGAAATCTCCGTGCTGGTGGGCGGCGTGCTGCTGCTCTCCGACAGCGACAACGTGACGGGCATCAGCCTGACCCCCGACCCGGCCCTGCTGTTCGCGCGCTTGCGCGCCCTGCTGCCGGAATTGCGCCGCGTGATCGTCGTCTACAACCCGAAAAAGAGCGACTGGCTGATCAAGCTGGCGCGCGAGGCGGCCCGCGCCCAGGGGCTGGAACTGGCGGCCCATGTGGCGGCCGACTTGGGCGAGGCGGCCCGTCTTTACGGCAGCTTGATCGCTGCCGCCGACAACCGCCGCGACGCCCTCTGGTTGCCGCACGATACCACCACTGTCGAGGAAAGCATCATCCTGCCCCTGGTGTTGCGGCAATCCTGGAACAGCGGCGTGCCGATTTTTTCCAGCAACGTGCTGCATGTCAAGAAAGGCGCCCTGTTCGCCATGATGCCGAATAACGTGGAACTGGGCCGCGCCCTGGCCGGCTCCGCGCTGGGCTTGATCGCCGGCGACAACCGGCGCCGCGGCGTGGTGCCGCTGCGCGAACTGCAATCGGCCATCAATCTGCGCACCGCCAGCCACATCGGCCTGAACCTGGACTACCTGCAACAACGCAACTTCGATGTCGTCTTCCCCGAGCCGTGATGCCTGACGCCGCTCCCGTTCAACCTTCGATTCCAGGCCACCATGTTGCATAACTATTTACGCCGCACGGGTTTCCGGCGCCAATTGACCGTCATCGTGTCGGCCGCCATCATGTGCCTGGCCCTGTTTTCCTCGCTGATGAATTCCTGGGAGGCGAGCCGGCGCATGCGCGACCATTTCATCGCCCAGGGCCAGCGCGTGGCCGACAACCTGGCACGCCAGAGTACCCTGGCGCTGCTCTTCCATTCGCCCGAAAACGCCCGCGACGTCGTCGCCACCACTCTCACCTTTCCCGACGTCGAGGGCGTGCGCATCAGCGACACCCGGCACCGGGTGGTGCTGGCCCAGGCCAGGGACGGCGCCACCTTGGCCGGCGACACGGCCGCCGCCCCGGTTTCCGCCAGCCTGCTTGGCGAAAGCGACGACGCCTGGCGCTTCGGCGCCCCCGTGTATGGCGGCCAGAGCGAGGCGTCGCCGTTCGACTTGCACGAACGCCAGCCGCAACTGATCGGCTATGTGCAGGTTCAAGTCGGCAAGGGCACGCTCAAGCGCCTCTCGCTATCGCTGTTGCTGGGCAATCTCGCCATCACCCTGTCCTTCGCCGTCATTCTCTTGATCCTGGTGCGCCTGCTGACGCGCCACATGATCAAGCCCTTGAACGCCCTGTCGACCCTGATGCGCCGCGCCGAGGCCGGCCAGTCCGGCCTGCGCGCCGCGCCGGCCGGACCGCGCGACTTGATCGAGATGGCATCGGCCTTCAACCAGATGATGAGCGTGCTCGAACAGCGCGAGGCCGAACTCAAGGAGTCGCGCGACGCCGCCGTCAGCATGGCCCGCATGAAGGCGCAATTCGCCGCCACCGTCAGCCACGAGGTGCGCACGCCGCTCAATGGCGTGGTCGGCATGCTCGACATGCTCAAGGAAATGGGCCTCGACCGGCGCCAGCAGGAATGCGTGGACGTGGCCTGGAATTCCTCGCGCACCTTGATCGAGCTGATCAACAACATCCTGGATTTTTCCAAGATGGAGGCCGGCAAGGTGAGCCTCGATGAAACACAATTCTCCCTGCCCGACTTGCTCGAGGAAGTCATCGAAGTGGTCGCCAAGCAAGCCCAGCTAAAAAACGTGGAACTCGGCTATCTTTTCGAGGCCGGCGTGCCTGAATACATCACCGGCGATTCGCTGCGGCTGCGGCAAATCCTCATCAACCTGCTCGGCAACGCCGTCAAGTTCACCGAGCGGGGCGAAGTTTCCGTGCTGGTCGGCCTGCTCAAGGACGAGCCGGCGCACGCCGCGCCGCCCGACGCCGCGCTCGGCGCCGCCTTCGGCCTGCGCTTCGACGTGCGCGACGAGGGCATCGGCATGAGCCCGGAAACCCAGCGGCATGTATTCGAATCCTTCGTCCAACCCGACCCGTCGACGACACGGCGTTACGGCGGCACCGGCCTGGGCCTGGCGATCTGCAAGCAACTGGTGCAACTGCTGGGCGGCGACATCGGCGTCAGCAGCGCGCTCGGCGCCGGCACCACCTTCACGTTTTCCATCCGCTGCAAGTGGGCCGCCGCGCCGGCGCCCACGCCGCGCCCGGCCCTGGCCGGGGCCCGCGTGCTCCTGGTGGACGCCAGCGCCATCGTGCGCGGCTTCGTCCGGCAAACACTGGAAGATCGGGGCGTCGACTGCTTCGTCAGCGCCAACGGCGGCGGCGCCTTGGCCGAGTTGCGCGCCGCCGCCGAGGCGGGCGCGCCGTACGGCGCGCTGATCATGGACATGGAGGCCATCGACGAGGATGGCCTGAGCCTGGCGCGCCGGGTCGACGGGGTCGGGCTGGCCGTGCTGATACTGGATCGCTACGGCGCCGCCCCGCAGGGCGGGCACGCCAGCCTCAGCAAACCGCTGCGCCGCGTCCGCCTGCTGGACGGCATCGCCGCACTGCTGAGCGCGCCGCGCGCGGCCCCCGCCGGGCGTGTCGGAGCGCCGGCCGCCGGGACGCCGG
>DMYQ01000119.1:0-4353 GCA_003482555.1 Janthinobacterium sp.
GGCGCTGTGCTTACCAGAAGCGACAATGCGAGACCTGACCCCATTGTTGCCATATGAAACTATGTTAAAAATGCAATAAAAATCGGCGCCAGGGATGTCCCGTGGTGTAAGATGCGTGTCCCAATCAACAGGGTAAGACACGCACCGTGACAGAAAAAAGTACCACTCAGGTTGCCGGTATCCGCCAGGCGCTGCTGGCGCAAATCGCCAGCGGCAGCCTCGTCAGCGGCGCCAAACTGCCGTCCGAACGCGATCTGAGCGATGCCTTCGCCACCTCGCGCATCACCTTGAAGCAAGCCTTGCTGCGGCTGGAGGCGGAAGGCTGCATTTACCGGGAAAGCCGGCGCGGCTGGTTCCTCACCCCTCCCCCGCTCAGCTACGATCCCACCACCAAGTCGTTTTTCAATCAAATGGTGCTCAGCCAAGGGCGCCAGCCGGCCACGCGTCTGCTGTCGGCCGACCCGGAGCTGTGCATGAAAATGGCCTTGCCGCCCGCCACTGCCCTGCACCGTATCCGCCGTCTGCGCTTCGTCGATGGGCGCGCCGTCATGTTTGTCGAGCACCTCCTGAAACCGGATCTGTTTCCCGATATCTTGACGCGCGACCTGAGCTCGTCGCTCACTACCATGTACCGCGAACACTACGGCATCCACAGTGGCCGCGCCACCTTCGATATCTTCCCGGCGGCTGCTTATGGCGATGCGGCCCGGCATTTGACGGTGGCCGAGGGTAGCCCGCTGCTGATGATCATCCGCATCAATTACGATCAACACGGCCGCGTCATCGATTGCGACCGCGAATATTGGCGTCACGACGCGCTACGGGTGTCGGTCGACAGCCACGCACCCGCCATCGTCTAGACCGCGCTTTCCACACTCCTTTCCCCGTTGACGCGCGCCGGGCGCGACGGCGCGCTTTGCCGCGCCCGCTTGGCGCCCGTTGCGCTGGCGCGGCGACAACAAACCCTGTCAATATTGCAGTTATTTTAATTATTCAATGACAATTAAAATGCACTGTGCGACAATTAAGTGCCTTTCTGACAGTACATATCCCCTGCTTCCACCCACCAAGGATCGCATATGAAAAATTTTTTTCGTATCGCCAGCGGTACAGTTGCCGTTGTTCTGTTTGCTTCCTCATCCGCAGCGATGGCCGATACCGCCCTGTACGTGTCCAGCGATTATGCCAACGCGGTCCATCCCGAGCAAAATGCCTGGTGCTCGACTTGCGGTGACGGACAAATTATCGGCGACCGCTTCACGCTGAGCTTGGCCAGCACGGTCAAGAGCACCGACTTCGCCATCCAGAGCGATTACGGCTCGAACTGGAACATTCATATCGGCATTTACAGCGCCGGTCTGCAGCAGATCGCCGTGAACACCTTCGCCCCGGGTTCGTACGCGCTCAGCCCGTTGGACAACAATGTGAGCATGGTGCATGTCAACCTGCCCAGTCTGTCCCTTGGCGCCGGCACTTACTATATGAGCTGGTACGACGACTACGCCATGGGCGTGCCTGGTTATACGGCCGGTGGCAGTTCGAGCGAGTTCAATTTCAAGGCCGGTCTGCCCATCGGTGGCTACGGCGCGGCCTTCCGGGTGGGGGGCAGCGTCAGCGCCGTACCCGAGCCGGAAAGCTACGCCATGCTGCTGGCCGGCCTTGGTTTGCTGGGATGCCTGGCGCGCCGCACCGCGCGCTCGCGGGTGTAAGCCGAGAGCGGCTCCGATCCCGGCGCGCGATGGGAGCGGCGACGCTGCTCAGGCGCCTTTCAGGCGCGCGCCTGGCTGAACTGGCTGGTCAGGAAGGTGGCGATGCGCGACTGTGTCGCTTCGAGGTGGGGAATAGTCAAGTGGTCGGAATCGGGGATGGTGACGTCCGAGTGCAAGGTTCCCAGTTGCGCGGCCAGCAGATCCGTGTGCGAATGCGGCACCACGTCATCGGAGGCGGCCCGTAATATGTAGGTGGGCGCCTTCAGGTTGGACGCGTATTTGACGGATTCGAAGCGGTGGCGCAGCACGTAGCCCACCGGAAGGGCGCGGAAACGCCGCTTGGCGATGGCCAGGATGGAATCGTAGGGCGTGATGAGGACCACGGAATGGGCTTCGCGCGCGGACGCCACCTGCACCGCCACGCCCGAGCCGAGACTGCGCCCGACCAGGGCGATGCGCTTGGGATCGACATGGGCGTGCTCGCCCATCCAGTCGAACAGCATGCAGCCGTCATCGACCATGTGCAACTCGGCCGGATCGCCGTGCGAATCGCCATAACCACGGTAATTGACGGCGAGCACCGCCATGCCCGGAAATAATTGACCGGCATCGCGGGCGACCCAGGACACTTCTTCCGAGCGGCCGCCGAAATACACGACGCCGGGATGGGGGCCGGGCGCCGTCGGCGTCATCAGCCAGCCCGACAGGCGCGTGCCATCCTTCGAGCGCAAGACAACGGGGCGCGTGCGGTGAGCGCTGCTGACCGGCCTGTCGACATCACGCTTGACGGCTGGATTGAATACCAGGCGGCGCTGATTGGCCGCCACCGCCAACGTCAAAGCCAACCACAACATGCTTGCCACACCGGCCACGCCGGCAATTTTCTTGGAATTGTTCATCACTGTAGAATAACGCGCTTTGCCTATCCACACTGTACGCTAGCGTACAGTGACTGCGCTGGCGCAAACCCGGGCGTCGTTTTCATGCAACGCCCTTGCGCGCCTCTTGCAGGAAGATGGGCGAATGCCGCGACTGTGCGTGCGCCCCGCCCCCTTGCGCGGACAAATGCGCCGCCAGATATTTCCCCAGGCACAGCAAGGTCACCGTGGGCGGCAAGCCCCAAGCCTCGGGAATGACGGAGGCGTCGCAGACGTACAAATTTTCCAGCGATGTTTGCAGGCGCCGGTCGACGCCCTCGCCGATGCGCACGCTGCCGCCCGGATGCGCGGCGAAGTGCCAGCTCTGGAACACATGCCGGGCGCCGGCCTGGCGCAAGATCGCGCGCGCCAGCCGCACTCCCTGGCCCAGCTTGGCCTTGTCGGTCGCCTGCAGGGTCTTGTTGACCCAGCGCGGGCCGATGGCGCCGCCCAGCTGGTCGCGCACTTTCACCATCACGGTCAGGGTGCGGCGATGCGCCAGCAAACGGTCGAAGCGCCCCACCTGCGCGGCAAAGGCCTGGTACATCGCGCGCGGCAAGGTCATGTCGGCCAACACGATGCCATCCCCGTCCAGCTGCATGCCGGCCGCCATCGGCACCTCGGCGCCGCCGTCGGCATCGCGCATATCGTCGACGCTGCCCATGACGGCGATCACCGGGTCGCTGAAGTGGCGGGCGCCGCCGGGCGCCAGGCCGGAGGCGTGCAGGAGGCGCGGGCTGCCGATGCCGCCACCGGCCAGCACGACGCTGCCGGCGAAGGCTTGCCGCATGCGCCCGCCGTGCCGCATTTCCACGCCGACGGCGCGGCCGTCCTCGACCAGCACGCGCACCACCCTGGCCTGGACCAGCAGCTCGGCGCCGTGGGCCAGCGCCTCGTCGATGAAATTGCGCGCCGTCCACTTGGCGCCGAAGGGGCAACCATAGGTGCAGCGCCAGCATCCGCTGCGGCACTTGTCAGCGTAAATCATCTTGTCGAGCTTGCGCCAGTCGTGGCCCAGGGCCTGCGCCGCGTCCATGATGCGCATCGCCATCGGCCCGACCAGGGCGTCCGGCAGGGGCAGCATCGGCACTTCCAGGCGCAATTCCGCCAGCGCCGGGCGCAAGTCGATGCCGTAACGGTCAAACATCGGCAGGGGCGGCGCCAGCGCCGTGGCGTAGTTGATGGCCGAGCTGCCGCCGGCGGCGACGGCGCTCACCAGCAGCGAGCCGTCCTGGTTGAAGTAGGCGCCGCGGCCGGGCACGGCGGCCATGGACGCCATCTGGCCCAGGGTGCCGCGCAGCGGCGCCGCCCCGCCCTGCTCGAGTATCAGCACGCGCGCGCCCCGGCGCGCCATTTCACGGGCCACGGTGGCGCCGCCGGGGCCGCTGCCCACGACGATGACATCGTAGGATGGTAGTTCAGTGGAATTCATGTCAGCCAAAGTGGATGGCGCTGGCGCGGGATGGCGCCGGCGAAGCATCCCAGCCTACAGCATAAAGGGGCGCGGCGCGCGGGTGGCGCGCAAACCCTTACGCCACTTCCTGCAATTCGTCCCAATTGAACAGCAGATCGACCACGGCGCCGTTCGGCAGCAAGGTCGCCGAGCTGCGGTTGAGCAAGTCGAGCATCAAGTCGCAGCCTTGCGCCGTGACGTGGTAACGGATCACATTGCCCAGCAATTGGTGGTGGCGCACGACGGCCTGGCAGGGCGCGCCCAGATGCGGGCC
>DMYQ01000119.1:4574-5057 GCA_003482555.1 Janthinobacterium sp.
CGGGTATAAATCGTTTCCGCGCTGCCTTGCTGGACGATGCGTCCGCCATCCATGACGAAGATGCGATCCGACAGGGTCAAAGCCTCTTCCTGGTCGTGGGTGACGAAGATCGTGGTCAGCTTCAGTTGCAACTGGATGCGGCGGATTTCTTCCTGCAAGTTGCGGCGGATGCGCGCGTCCAGCGCCGACAGCGGTTCGTCGAGCAGCAAGATGCGCGGGCGCACCACCAAGGCGCGCGCCAGGGCCACGCGCTGACGCTGGCCGCCCGACAGCAGGTGCACGAATTTGTGTTCGTGCCCCCCCAATTCGACCAGGGCGATCACTTCGGCGACCCGGCGCGCGATCTCCTCGTTTGGCACGGCCTGCATCTTCAGGCCGAAGGCGATGTTGCCGGCCACCGTCAGGTTGGGAAACAGCGCATAGCTCTGGAACACCATGCCGATGCCGCGCTTTTGCGGCGCCACGCCGCTGATGTCGTCGCCG
>DMYQ01000119.1:5191-32484 GCA_003482555.1 Janthinobacterium sp.
CCCAGCAAGGTGACCAACTCGCCTTCCGCTATCTGGAAATGGATGTCCTGGAACACCGGCGTCTTGCCAAAGCGCTTGGATAGATTGTCTACTTCGAGATAAGTCATGGCGTCGTCCTAACGGCTCAGGCGGCTGGCGATCCAGGTCACGCCCAGCGCAAAGCTAAAATAAGTGATCACGACGGCGCTCGTGAAATGGCCGCTGGTGGCGCGCACGGAATACAGATACACGTTCAGGGTTTCGTAACGGCTGCCGACGAGGATGTTGGCAAACACGAATTCCCCCAGCAGTAGCGCGAACGACAGAAACAGCGAGGCCAGTAAACCCTTGCGGATATTCGGCAAGATCACGCGCAGGAAAGCGGAAAAGGTATTGGCGCCAAGCAAATGGGCGGCATCCATCAGGTCGCGCACGTCGATGCCCTGCAGGCCGGAAGCCAGGGCGCGGTACATGAAGGGCAGCACGATGGTGAAGTAGCAGCCCAGCAAGATCCACGGCGTACCCGCCAGCGGCAACGGCCCGTCCGCGTACATTTGCAGCAGGCCAACCGAGGACGCCACGGGCGGCACGGCGAATTGCATCAGGCTGAGCACATCCATCCACCGTTGCAGGCGCGGAAAGTAATAAAACACGACGAAGACGGCCGGCACGATCACCACGGTGCTCAGCAGCAGGCTGCCGGCCGCGATCGCCAGCGAGTGGCCGAAGGCGGTCAAGAAGCGCGCGTCGCGCCACAGTTGCGCGTACCAGTCCACGGTCAGGCCGTCGGGCAGGATGGTGGCGCCCCAGTGGCTGGAAAAGGAATACAGCAGGGTCGCCAGCACGGGTGCGCTCAGCAACAACATCAAGCCAAGCACCACCGTCCGGTGATAGTGTTCAGCGCGCATGGTAGCTCCGCTTCATCAAGAACTGGTTGACGGCCACCACCAGCACCAGCAGCGCCATCAGCATCACGGCCAGGGCCGCCGCCACGTTCGGTTCCAGCGCGATGTCGCCCGCCACCAGGCTGGAGATGCGTATCGTCACCAGATTGTAGTTCGAGGTCATCAGGGCGTAGGCGCTGGCGTTGGCGCCCAGGGCGTTGGCCAGCAAGAGGATGAAGGTGCCGAGCACGGCCGGCATCAGCACCGGCAGCGCGACCCGGCGCCAGTAAGTGAAATGGCTGGCGCCCAGCAGCGCGGCCGCGTCGCGCCAGTCGTCCTGCAAGGCGTCGAAGGCTGGATACAGCAGCAGCAGCGCCAGGGGAATCTGGAAATAGCTGTAGATCAGGGTCAAGCCCGCCTGCGAGTACAGATTGAAGTCGCCCAGCAAGCCCCAGCGCCGCAGCAGCAAGGTGGCGGCGCCGTTGCTGCCCATCAAGATGATGAAGGCGAAGGCCAGCGGCACCCCGCTCAGATTGCTGGCCATGCTGGTGAAAGCCACCATCAGCTCGCGCAGGGCGCAATCGACGCGCTTCAGGGAAGCCGAGGCCAAGAGGCCGATGCCCAGGCCCGCCAGGCTGGACCAGATGGAAATCCACAGGCTGTTGGCGAAGGCCTGTCGATAGAAAGCCGAGCCCAGGATGTCGCGGAAATTCGCCAGCGACCAGCTTTCCTCGACCTGCACGCTGGAAACGAGTATCCAGGCCGCCGGCGCCAGCGAAAACATGGCCAGCAGAATCAGGAAAGGCAATAGCAGCAGAGCCGCGCGCCAGTGCCGTGCGCGCGCCACGGGCGCATGCACGGCGAACGGCGCCACCGTCAAGACAGGGGAAATCACTGATTGAAAATCATGACTTGTTCCTGCCATTGGCGGGGGATGGCCTTGGTGCTCGCCTCCCAGCCGGCAAAATCCTGGATCGGCCGCGCGTGCTGGTATTGCGCGGCGGGCAGCAACTTGTCTTTCACGTCTCGCGGCAAGACGACGTTGGCGCGGATCGGATGGGCGTAACCGCGCGCCAGATTGATCTGGCCAGCATCGCTGAAGATGTACTCGCGCGCCAGCTTGGCCGCGTTCGGGTTCTTCGCATACTTGTTGATGATGGTCGTGTAACCGGCGCTGACGCTGCCGTCGGCGGGAATGGCGACCGTGTACAGGGTGGGATCGATCTTGTCGCGGTAGCCGAGGGCATTAAAATCCCACAACACCGCAAGCTCGACTTCGCCTTTTTCGATATTCGCGACGCTGGGGTCGGTCATCGACAGCCGCCCTTGCCTGGCCAGTTCGGCGAAGAACTTGAAGGCGGGATCGAGATTTTTCTCGCTGCCGCCCTTGGCGATGGCCGCCGCCAGCAGGGCGCTGTTGGCCTGGGCCGACACGCCGACCTCGCCCACCGTCACTTTGTACTTGCCCTTGAGCAGATCGTCCCAGGTCTTGGGCGGGTTCTTGACCAGTTTATTGTTGCTGATAAAGGAAATGGTGCCCATATAAGCCAGCATCCAATGGCCGTCCGCATCCTTGGCCCAGGCCGGGATATCGTTCCAGGTGCTGGGTTTGTAGGCCTGGGTCACGCCTTTTTTCAGCGCGATGGGGCCGAAAGCCTGGCCGACGTCGCCGATATCGCCGGTGGCGTTGTTTTTTTCGGCGGCAAACTTGGCGATTTCCTGGGCCGAACTCAAGTCGATATCTTGATGCGCGACCCCGTACACCTTGCCGATCTGCGCCCAGGTTTCCTTCCAGTTGACCCAGGTGTCGGGCATGCCCAGGCTATGCACGACGCCCTCCTTCTTGGCGGCGGCGGCCAGGGTGGCGATATCGGACTGGGCATGGGCGCCGACGGCGCACAGCAGCAAGCTTGCAATCAATGTGGTTCTCAGCATGTTAGTCATGGCCTCGTCGCGCTGGAGTGATGTACTAATAATACAACAGCGTGCGATGGTACATGGCAAAAATGACAGCAGTATGACTCTGATATGCTTGCCTGGCCCACAAAATCCGTTCCCGCCCGCCGCCGCGCCATCATCGCGGGTGGCGCGGCGCCCCATGTCAGAGTCGGTCCCTCCCGCGCCCGCATCCCGCCTAGTCCAGGTACAGGGGATCGGGCGCCAGGTACGCCCGCAGCGGGCGGCGCAGCGCGCCGCGCGGCGCGATCTGGTTCAAGTCGAAGGAGCCGGCATTGGTCGCGCCATTGAAATCCCAGGCAAAAGCGCTGTTACCAACGACAAATTTGACGGTTTCACCGCCCTGCACGTTGACCCACCTGGTGCCGGGATTGATCCAGATGGTACGCGTGGCGGACGACAAGGGCGCCGGCTCGCCGATCAACTTGGTGGGCAATGCCGCGTGGGCCGGCGCCACGCAGGCGGCGGCCAGCACGGCGACTGTGGGAAGAAGCAATCTCAGTTTCATCACATGCTCCATTGAAAAGAATTGATATGGCCGGCGTGGTGGCACGCTGGCGCGTCACTACCTTTCTTAGAGGGCGGCGGCTTTTATTTGTTCCGACGGCAGGGTTCGCGTGGCCGGGGTGGCGCGCGCCGGAGCAAACCCGCCGCGGCAAAAAGCCCAAGCAAAAAAGCCCCGGACATCGCTGTCCGGGGCTTTGGGAAGGCGCGCCGCTCAGTGAGCGCCCAATGGCCGGCAAATGGCCGGCCAATGGCTGGCTACCGAGTGGCTGACGACAGGTTCAATGGCTGGCCGTGGTGACCGCACCGATGCCCGTTTCGGAGCGCATGGATTGCGCCTCGTAACCGGCCCGGTCGATGCGGGCCCGCTCGCTCTTGTCGCAGATCGAAAACAGCCAGATACCGACGAAGCCGGCCGTCATCGAAAACAGCGCCGGCGAAGCGTAAGGGAACAAGGCGTTCGCATGGCCCAGCACGTCCACCCAGACCGACTTCGACACCACGGTCAGGCCAACGGCCGTGCCCAGGCCGAGGAAGCCGCCGATGGTGGCGCCGCGGGTGGTGCAGTCTTTCCACAGCACGGACATGAACAGCACCGGGAAGTTGGCCGAGGCGGCGATGGCGAAGGCCAGCGAAACCATGAAAGCGATGTTTTGCTTCTCAAAGGAAATCCCCAGCACGACGGCGATGATGCCCAGCACCACGGTGGTCATACGCGACACCAGCAATTCATTGGCGCTGGTCGCTTGCCCTTTCTTGAACACGGTCGCATACAAGTCATGCGACACGGCCGAGGCGCCCGACAGCGTCAAGCCCGCCACCACGGCGAGAATGGTGGCGAAGGCCACGGCCGAGATGAAGCCGAGGAAGACGTTGCCGCCGACAGCCTTGGCCAGGTGGATGGCCGCCATGTTGTTACCGCCCAGCAGTTTGCCGGCCGCATCCTTGAATTCCGGATTGGTACTGACCAGAACGATCGCGCCGAAGCCGATGATGAAGGTGAGGATATAAAAATAGGCGATCCAGGTGGTGGCCCAGAACACCGACTTGCGCGCTTCCTTGGCGCTCGGGACGGTGAAGAAGCGCATCAGGATATGCGGCAGGCCGGCGGTGCCGAACATCAGCGCCATGCCGAAGGAAATGGCGGAAATCGGATCCTTGATGAAGGTGCCCGGTCCCATGATGGCACTTTTCTTGGCGTGGATTTCCACCGATTTGGCGAACAGGGCTTCAGGGCTGAAGTTGAACTGGGCCATGACGACGAAGGCCATGAAGGAAGCGCCTGCCAGCAGCATTACCGCCTTGATGATTTGCACCCAGGTGGTGGCGGTCATGCCGCCGAAAAGCACGTAGATCATCATCAGTGAACCGACCAGGACGACGGCGATCCAGTATTCCAGGCCGAACAGCAGCTTGATCAACTGACCGGCGCCGACCATCTGTGCGATCAGGTAAAAGGCCACCACGACCAGGGTGCCGGAAGCCGAAAAGATGCGGATCGGCGCCTGCTTGAAGCGATAGGCGGCGACGTCGGCGAAGGTGAAGCGGCCCAGATTGCGCAGGCGCTCCGCCATCAGGAAGGTGATCACCGGCCAGCCGACCAGGAAGCCGATGGCGTAGATCAGGCCGTCGTAGCCGTTCAAGAACACGGCCGCGGAAATACCCAGGAAGGAGGCGGCCGACATATAGTCGCCGGCGATCGCCAGGCCGTTCTGGAAGCCGGTGATGCCGCCCCCGCCCGTATAAAAGTCGGCGGCCGACCTGGTTTTCTTGGCCGCCCATTTGGTGATGAAGAGTGTGAAGATGACGAAACCGGCGAACATGGAGATCGCGGTCCAGTTGGTGGCTTGCTTTTCAGTCTGGCCCAGATCGACCCCGGCCGCCAGGGCGGCGCCGGCGCCTGCGAACAAGGCCAGGGCGGCGAAGCATCGGAACAGATTCTTCATTTGAGCACCTGCTTGCGGATGGCCGCCGTCAGTTCGTCGAACTCGCCATTCGCGCGGCGCACGTAGATGCCGGTGATGAGCACCGTGAAGACGATCACGAACAGGCCCAGCGGCATGCCCCAGGTCATCACGCCGTCGCCGATGCGCGTGCTCAGAAATTCCTTGTCGAAGGCGATCAGCAAAATGAAACCGTAGTAGACGGCCATCATGATCCAGGTGAGGGTCCAGCCGAAACGGGAACGTGTCGCCACCAGTTTCTGGTAGTCGGGATTCACCTTGAGCAGATGAATGAGGTCTTGTTGCATTGCGGTCTCCTGTGGTTTTTGTTTTATTGTCCTAGCAGCCTCCACATTAAAGCCGCCGCCTTACCGCCGCCTTACAGCGTGCACATTCGCACGCCGATTCGCGGGCGGCTGGCCGCCGACGAAGCACTTGGCCATAACGAACAGGCGGGGCTGGACCCATTCCAGACTGTGGTCGAGGCCACCGTGCAGCGCTCTCGCCCTGTGATCCTGACCGCCTTGGCGGCGATCCTGGCACTCATTCCGCTGACCCATTCAGTGTTCTGGGGCACGCTCGCCTATACGCTGATCGGTGGAACCTTCGCCGGGACGGTGCTCACTCTGGTGTTCCTGCCAGCCATGTATTCCATTTAGTTCAAGATCGCTCCGACCGCGAAAGCGCAGCCACACCGCGGCCCGCACGCCTGTCGGCGCACTGATTTGCTCTTCTTGGCTATTCATACAAATCGAAAGGATTTACCATGTCAAAAACTACTGTTGTCGTTATTACAGGCGTGTCATCGGGCATCGGACGTGCCGCCGCAGAAAAAATTCGCCGACCAGGGATGCCAGGTGTTGGGCACCGTGCGCAATATCGCCAATACCACACCGCTGCCAGGCGTCACACTCATCGAGATGGATGTGCGCGACGAAGCGTCAGTTGAACGGGGAATCAACCAGGTCTTCGGTCAGGCCGGCCGCATCGACGTCTTGATCAACAACGCGGGCATGAACCGGATCGGCGCGGTGGAGGAAACCACCACCGGCGAGGCCGCATCGCTGTTCGACACCAATGTATTGAGCATCTTGCGCACAAGCCGGGCGGTGCTCCCGCACATGCGAGCACAGGGCCGGGGAAGAATCGTCAACGTCAGCTCGGTGCCCGGCATTTTGCCGGCGCCATACATGGGGCTGTATTCAGCCTCCAAGCATGCCGTGGAAGGGCTGTCCGAGAGCCTGGACCATGAAGTGCGCCAGTTCGGCATCCGCGTCACACTGGTCGCGCCGTCCTTCACCAAAACCAATCTGGACGCCAATTCGCCCCAGGCCAAATCCAGAATTCCAGACTACGACCGCGAACCCGATCTGGCCGCGCGCGCGGTCGCCAATACTGTCAGCGGCGCACCCGACCCTTCCCGGGTATCCAATACGATTGTCGAAGCGGCTCTGGGTGCCTGGCGCATGCGTCGCACGCCAGCGGGAGAGGCATCGCCGCTGAGACAATTGCGCCGCTTCATGCCTGCCGGCCCGGTCGACTCGAGTCCGAGAAAGACATTTGGGCCGGCTTGAACCTTTACCATGAACTTCACTATCAATCATTCGGGAGACCGCAGCTTGCACTCAAGAGTCCTCACCCTTGCCGGCGCAGTTCATAAAAGCAAAGCTGGGTCAGTGTGTGGACGTGCCGGGTTCGATAGCAGCTCTGGCGGGTACACCGGCCGCGCGCGCCGGCCCACACAGTAGAGCCGCCGCCCTACCGCCTGCTGACAAGCGCGCACCTTCGCGCCCAGATTCGCGGGCGGCGCCGCTCACGCCCCACTCCGTTCACGCCGTCAGCGCCGCCTCGATCTGGCGCAGCGAGGCCGGGTCTTCGATGGCGCTCAGGTCGCCCGGATTGCGGCCCTCGCAAATGGCCTGGATCGAGCGTCGCAGCAGCTTGCCGGAGCGCGTCTTCGGCAACTGGCCGACGAAGTACACGCGCGCCGGCCGCGCCACCGCGCCCAGCTGGTGCTCGACGACGGCCATGATGTCGCGCTCCAGCGCCGCGCGCGCGCTCGCCGTCTCGGCCGGCTCGGCGTGCTTGAGGATGACGAAGGCGACCGCGACCTGTCCCTTCAGCTTGTCCTCCACGCCGACCACGGCCACTTCGGACACATTGGCGTGGGTCGAGATGCTTTCCTCGATCTCGCGCGTGCCCAGGCGGTGGCCGGCGACGTTGATGACGTCGTCGGTGCGGCCCAGGATGAAGTAGTAACCGTCGGCGTCGCGCACGCCCCAGTCAAAGGTCGAATACACTTGCCGGCCGCTGAAGGTGGACCAGTACGTGTCAACGAAGCGGGCGTCGTCGCCGTACACGGTTTGCATGCAGCCGGGCGGCAGCGGGCCGTCGATGACCAGCACGCCCTTTTCGTTGGCGCCGCATTCCGCGCCGCTGGACTCGTCGAGCAACTTGACGCGAAAGCCATACATCGGCACGCCGGGGCTGCCGAGCCGGGTCGGCTTGTCCTCGATGCCCTTGGCGATCGACAGGATGGGCCAGCCGGTCTCCGTTTGCCAGTAATTGTCGATGATGGGCACGCCCAGCTCCCCCGAAATCCACTCCGAGGTGGTTTCGTCGAGCGGTTCGCCGGCCAGATACAGCGCCTTCAGCGAAGACAGGTCGTGGCGGCGCATGAACTCGGGGCCATGCTTGCGCAGCACGCGGATCGCGGTGGGCGCCGAAAACATGCGCGTCACCTTGTATTTTTCGACGATGTCCCACCAGACGCCGGCGTCCGGGCGCACCGGCAAGCCCTCGTACAGGATGGTCGCCATGCCGGCGATCAGCGGGCCGTAGACGATGTAAGAGTGGCCCACCACCCAGCCGATGTCGGAGGTGGCGAAAAAGGTTTCGCCGGGATTGCCGCAAAAGTTGTACTTCATCGACGCCGCCAGCGCCACGGCGTAGCCGCCGACGTCGCGCTGCACGCCCTTCGGCTTGCCGGTGGTGCCCGAAGTGTAGAGGATGTACGAGGCTTCGTTCGATTCCAGCCAGGTCACCGCCACGCGCGCCTCCATGTGCGCGGCGCGCAGGCTGGCGTAGTCGACGTCGCGCCCGGCCACCAGCGCCATGGCCGCCAGACCGCGGTCGACCAGCAACACCTTGGGCGGCTTGAAGACCGACTTTTCGATGGCTTCGTCGAGCAGATGCTTGTAGGGCACCGCCTTGCCGTTGCGCGAACCGCCGTCGGCGGAAACGATCAACACCGGCTTGGCATCCTCGATGCGGCTGGCCAGGCTGTTGGCCGCGAAACCGCCGAAAACAACCGAGTGGATGGCGCCGACGCGGGCGCAGGCCAGCATGGCGAAGGCCGCCTCGGCGATCATCGGCATGTAGATCAGCACCCGGTCGCCGCGCGTCACGCCGAGCGCTTGCAGGATGGCGGCGCAGCGTTCGACTTCGCGCCGCAACTCGGTGAAGGTATAGGTTTTTTCCGCCTTGGTCTCGGTCGAGATGGCGATCAAGGCCACCCGCTCGCCGTCGCTGGCGGCCCAGCGGTCGACCGCGTTGTGGCACAGATTGGTCTGGCCATCGACGAACCACTTGGCGAATGGCGGCCGCGAATAGTCGAGCACCTCGGAAAACGGCTGATGCCAGTCGATCAGGCCGGCCTCCCTGCCCCAAAACGCTTGTGGCCGGTCGATCGACTCTTGATAGAAATCTGCGAAATTCATGTCCCCTCCGTTGATGTGATGCGTAAAAAATCCGCTCCGATCGACGGCGACGGGGCTGGCAAGCGCCCCTTGGCCGACTCGGCCGGTTGCAAGAGAATGCGCCGGCCACGAAGTCCAGAGAGCATCGCAAGCACCGTGCCACCGATGCCGGGCGCGCCTCTTGCAGGGTGAACCTTCCGCGAATAATCATGCATATCAATGAGTTAAGATAAACGGAAGCGCCACGCGGGGCATTAAAATAGCGCTTCGGCTGCCGCGTTTTGTTTCATTTTTTGTTTCAATGTGAAACGCTTGCACGCGAATGAAACGAATTTCAGCGCGCGGATGCACCATGGGCAAGGTCTACATCGGCATTTCGGGATGGCGTTATGCGCCGTGGCGAGGCGTGTGTTATCCGCCCGGGCTGGCCCAGGCGCGCGAGCTGGAATTGGCTGCGCGCGCCCTGCCCAGCATCGAAATCAATGGCTCGTCTTACGCGCTGCAACGGCCGCACAGCTACGCCGCCTGGTACGCGGCCACGCCGCCGGGCTTCGTCTTCAGCCACAAAGGCAACCGCTACCTCACCCATATCCTGCGCCTGCGCGACGTCGAAACGCCGCTGGCCAGTGTGTTCGCCTCGGGCGTCTTCAATCTGCGGGAAAAGCTCGGGCCTTTCCTGTGGCGGTTTCCTCCCAGCTTCCGCTACGACGCCGACCTGGTCGAGCGATTTTTCAGCCTGTTGCCGCACGACACAGGGCAGGCGCTGGAACTGGCGCGCCGTTGCCATGAGCGCATGCGCGCGCAGCGCACTCGACATCGATCAGATAGGCCCGCCGCGCCACGCGATGGAAGTGCGCCACGACAGCTTCGCCGATCCGTCCTTCATTGCTGCGCAAATACAGGGTGGCCCTGGTGGTGGCGGACACGGCTGGAAAATGGCCGTATTGCGAGGACGCGACGGCCGATTTCATGTATTTGCGCCTGCATGGCGACAAGGAACTGTATGCCAGCGGCCATACCGAAGAAGCGCTGCGGCGCTGGGCCGCGCGCATAGCCGCCTGGCGGGCTGGCGCCGAACCCGGCGACGCCAGGCGCGTCTCGTCGCAACCGCCCGCGAAACGCAGCGGCCGCGATGTTTTTTATTATTTCAATAATGACGTCAAGGTCGGGGCCCCTTTCGACGCCCAGCACCTGCTGCAACTGCTGCGCTGAAAGTCTCCGACAGGCGCTCGACGAAACCGGGCCCGGCGAAGACACGTGCGGCATTTCCACGTTCCGCTTCGTGATGCCGCATATGACGCTGGCCTTTGTTTTTTCCTCCGCAGCCTTCGCACGTTCGGCCAATTTACTGGCCAAAAGCTGGCCAGCAAGCCTCTTGTTGGCATGCTGGCTGCGTTCCGACTGGACTCTCAGCGACAAACCTGACGCAACGTGGGTCGCCCGAATCGCGCTATCGGTCTTGTTGACGTGCTGGCCACCGGGGCCCGAGGCCCGCGTGGCTTCATAAGGAAATTCTCCGCTCTCGGGCACTACCTTTGGCGGAGCAAAAGCGGCACCGCTCAAGTAGCAATTTTTCCTTTTGTGCATCTTCCCGTACGGGCTCTCGCATACCCACAAGATGCTGCCGCTCCATTTGCGCGCAAGGATGTGATCGAGGCCGGCTTGCTCCTGGCGACAAGCCGCGCCAAGCCGGCACCCACCAGGCTCCCAAGTACGCTGTCGACCTCGCGCAACTGCTCAAGAGTCATCGCATGGCCATGCGCCGTCAACCGCTGCGGCAACTGATCGATGATCGCCCATCGACTGCCGTCCAACGCGAGGCCGATCTTTTCAGGATCGTGCCTGAGCACCAGGCAAAGGAATTTGCTGGTTTTCTCCAGCTCTTTACTATTTTTCATTTCTAATCGCTGGGATTGCCTCAGATTACGTCCAACGATGACTATTCCTCAATGAACCGGCGAAGCCTGGAAAACGCAACATCGGGGGCATCTCTCCAGACACCGTGACCACATCCGGGAAACTGTTCGAATTGCACCAAATTTTCCGGCAAGGCGGCAACGATATCACGCGCGTCTTCCAGAGGGCATACAGGATCCAACTCTCCCGCGAGAACCAGTACGGGACAGCGTGCCCGGAACAATTCCGGGAGCAGATTCATGTTTTGTTGCTCCCCACCCGCCCAAGTGAAGAGAATTTCCTTATCCAAGTTGGCGCGCAGCGCGGCGTCGCCATTTGCGGGCGCAATGGTGGAGTACAGTGGCTTGCAAATTTTCTTGTACGGGGAATAGGTGGCTTCGCTTGGCGCTGTCCAGAATCGCTCAGCGACATCGCGAGCTTCGCTCCCTCCCAGCCTTTCAAACATGGCGAGCTTGCGTTCAAGCCCAAGTTTTCCCGAGGTGCTCGACAGGATCACTTTTGCCGGGTGCCGGGGATGTCTCGCGATGTAACGCTGCGCGACAAATCCGCCGAACGATTGGCCGAGAACAATGGGCTTCCGAATGCCGAGAGCGGCGCACAGCCGCACCACGTCGTCAGCGTAGGTGTCCAGTGTCCATTCATCCTTGGGACGGGCATCGCTTCGGCCATGACCACGATGATCATAATAGATGACTTGTGCGATGTCCGTCAGTTGAGAGAACGCCGGTTTGAAGCTGGAATGATCATAACCAGGTCCACCGTGAAGGAGGATGAGCGTCGGTTTTTCACGCATCACGGCGCCGTCCGGGACAAGACCGGCGCCCTCTATATCGACAAACAAATGGACGCCAGGGGCTATGAGAATTCGCATTATTTTTTTGATCGGACGTTCTCAAAGACCAAGTGCAACACCTCTTCCTGCAAGGTGACGCCATGGTGAAAGTCTACAGACATCTGTCTCTGTGAACCATTCGGCCCATCGCTGAACGCCTTTTCCGGGCGGTACGGTTGGCCGAGAAATCGGACCGCCGGCGCTGGCGTCTACGATGCGAGTCGGGCGCATTCCCAGCGCCAAGCGCACCGCAGCGCGTCTCGGCGCGTGGCCAAATGAGGCGGCAAAAGCGCAGGACGGGAGTTCAGGCCAGACGCACCAGGGGATTGGCGATCAGATTGTCGATCTGGCGGATCGCCTCTTCGCAGGCGGCGGCGATGGCGTCATCCTCGCTCTCGCGCACGAACTGCATGGTCGCGCCCTCGAAGACTTCGACGCCGTCGGTGCCGGCCCGTTCGATGTCGCAACTGGCCGTCCACTTGCTGTCGCCGATCGGCAGCGCCTGCGGCACGATTTCCCAGCCTTTGTAATGCATCTTCGAACTGCCGTTCATGTGCGCCTCCTGGTCAATAATGGAAATCGTAGCACGAAGCCTTGCGCGCCACGCTGACAGCGCGAGAAAAAAATTGCTAAATAGTTTATTTTTCGTCAAGCGCGAGCAGATTGTCAACTTCCGTCTTCGCCACTTCCCAGCCGGCCAGCCTGGCCACGTCGGGCGTCGCATGGCCACCCATGGTCTGGCTGCGGGTGACATCGGCGCTCCGCTTGAGCGCCACCGTCGCGTCGTCCTTGGCGATGTGGTATTCGAAATCCCAGAGGTCGTCATGATCCTTGGCCGCGGTGACGGCGATCGTGTAGCCGCGATAGTCCTGTTTCTGCGCATTCATTTCATTTCTCCTGTGATGGGAACAGAGTAGCACGGCGCCCGTGCGCGCACGCACACCAGAGGCTGGCACCGGCGGCGGCCGCTGGTAAGCCCGCCGCGGCGCCGAAAAATGTCACTATAATACGGGCTATCGCCCTCCCGCCCTCGATTAGGCAAGCACCGACATGCAGCCACAGATTCAAGCGTTTTTCGATCCCGCCACGTCCACCGTGACCTATGTCGTCTTTGAAGCCGATGGCGGCGATTGCGCCATCATCGATTCGGTGCTGGACTACGAACCGAAGTCGGGCCGCACCGCGACCCGCGCGGCCGACCTGGTGATCGCCTTCGTGCGCGCGCATGGCCTCCACTGCCGCTGGCTGCTGGAAACCCACGCCCACGCCGACCACCTGTCGGCCGCGCCCTACCTGCAAGTGGAACTGGGCGGCAAGATCGGCATCGGCGCGGCGATCAGCGAGGTGCAGCAAGCCTTCGCCGCTATCTTCACGCGCACGCCGGCGCAGGCCCGCTTCGACCACCTTTTCGCGCCCGACGAAGTGTTTCATATCGGCCCGCTGGAGGCGCGCGCGCTGCACGTGCCGGGCCACACCCCGGCCGACATGGCCTACTGCATCGGCGACGCCGTCTTCGTCGGCGACACCCTGTTCATGCCCGACCTCGGTTCGGCGCGCTGCGATTTCCCGGGCGGCTGCGCCAGCATGCTGTACCGCTCCGCGCAAACCCTGCTGGCCCTGGCGCCCGAGACGCGCCTGTTCATGTGCCACGACTATCCGCCGGCCGGCCGCGCGCCGCGCTGGGAAGTGACGGTGGCCGAGCAGCGCGCCAGCAACATCCACCTGCGCGACGGCATCAGCGAGCTAGACTTCGTGGCCATGCGCGGCGCGCGCGACGCGACCCTGGAAATGCCGACCCTGATACTGCCGGCGATCCAGGTCAACCTCAACGCCGGACGCTTGCCGGAACCGGAGGAAAACGGCGTGCGCTACCTGAAGATACCGCTCAACGCGATCTGAGGGACGGCGGCCCTTACTCGACTTGCGCCGGGGCGCGGCCGATAGGCTCCTCCATGTTCGCCAGGAACCAGGCCAGCGAGGTCATGACGGCGACGTGGCGACGCAGGTTTTCCGGCGCCACCTTGTCGAGCGTGTCGGCCGCCGTGTGGTGGTAATCAAAATAATTGTGGTTGTCGACCAGGGGCTCGAAACTCGGCACGCCGCCGCTCTCCAGTACGCTCAAGTCGCCCGTGTCGAGCGCGTCGCGGCGGCTGAACGCCTGCGCCCCGATCGGCGCCAGCGCGGCGCGCAGCGGCGCGAACAGTTTTTCGGCCTTCGGCCCGACGCTGGCGATGATGCCAAATGGACGGCCGGAACCGGAATCGCTTTCGATGGCACCGAACTGCTGGTCCAGCGCGCCCTTGTTGGCGTCGAAATAGGCGCGTCCGCCACGGCTGCCGTTTTCCTCGTTCATCCAGGCGATCATGCGGATCGTGCGGCGCGGGTGGAAATCGAGTTTTTTCAGGGTTTCCAGCACGCCCATGGCGCCGCTCACGCCGGCGCCGTCGTCGTTCGCGCCGGTGGCCAGATCCCAGGAATCGAGGTGACCGGAAACGACCACCACTTCATCGGCCTTGTCGCTGCCGGGCAGGTCGGCGATGACGTTGAAGCTGTCGACGTCGGGCAGGATTTGCGGGGTCAGGGTCAGGTGCATCTTCAAAGGCCCGCGCGCGGCCAGGCGGCTCATCAGCATTGCATCCTCGGCCGTCACGGCGGCGGCCGGAATGCGCTGGCCTTCGATCATGCCGGTGGCGCCGGTGTGGGCGATACGGTAGTCGGCACCGCCGACCGAGCGCACCAGGGCCGCCGCGGCGCCCAGCTTGGCCGCCGCCTTCGGGCCGCCGAAGCGGAACTTGCCGGCCTGGCCGTAGGCCATGCCGGCCTGGCCGCGCTCGGCCATCTCCTGGTCGAAGGCCACGTCGAACAGGACGATGCGCCCCTTGACCTCGGCGGCGCGCGCCTGCAACTCTTCAAAACTGCGCACCACCAGCACTGGCGCCGTCAAGCCGGCGACCGGGGTGGCGCCCGAGCCGCCCAGGGCCGTCAGCACCACGCGCTGGCTGATGCCGTTCGGGCGGCCCGCATAGTCGACCAGTTCGGCCGTCTCGGCGCCGCGTACCCAGTGCGGCACCTTGACCGGCTGCAGGGTGACCTTGGCGCCCAGCTTGCGCATCGCGGCCGCCACCTGTTCCACGGCAGCCGCCGCGCCGGCCGAGCCGGACAGGCGCGGCCCGATCAAATCCGTCAAATCGGCGAGGCGCTCGTAAGCCCAGTCGCTATGCATGGCGCTGTCGCGGATCTGCGCCAGCGCGGCCGGATCGTTGCCGGGCGCGCTGGCCTGGACGGCAGAGCTGAACAGGCAGGCAATCAGGAGGCTCAAGGTGGAACGGGGATGCGGGAAGAGGGATTTCATGCGTATCCTAAATATGAGAGTAGCGGTGGCACCCTGGCGTCGCGCGAGGGGAGACAAACGATAGCGCATTTAGCAATTTTGCGCAGCGCTTTTTTCCGGTGAACGGGGCCCGATTGCTTTGTTGTTTTCATTCGATTAACATTAGCTTTCTTCTCCCTCCTTGAAAGCCGCCATGTTAAAAGGCCCCCTGTGCACCCTGCGCCACCTGGTCAGCGCCGATTTGAACACCTTCATCGCGCTCTCCAACGACCTGGCCTCGCGCGGCGAATTCTTTTCCTCGCACTTCAAGTCGCCCGAAGCGATACGCAAGGAGTTCATGCTGACCGGCTTCGTCGAAGAGGACAGGGAATGCTTCGTCATCGAAGACAATTGCCACCACATCATCGGCACCATCAATCACTTTTCGGGACGCACGCCGCTGTGCCGCGAAATCGGCTATCGCCTGTTTGACAAGGAACTGGCCGGGCGCGGCTATATCAGCGCGGCGACCCGGCTGCTCGTCGACCACCTGTTCAATACCCATCAGCGGTTCCACCGCCTGGTACTGCTGATGGATCCGCTCAACCTGGCTTCGGAGCGCATCGCCCAGAAGTGCGGCTTCACCTACGAAGGCACCATGCGCCAGGCGTTTTTCATCAACGGCGCCATCCGCGACACCAAGACTTATAGCCTGCTGCGTCCGGAATGGCAAGCGGCCAAGGCTTGATCTCGAGTTGTCACCTCGAGTTGTTACCAAGTGCGTTCCACATGTAAGAATGTGTATAAGGCATGGTGATCCGCGCCGGGCCGGATATAGTGAAGTCCATGAAGAGGTCATTGTGACTTCGCCGGAGTGAAGGAAACGCCATGTTGAACAAGAAAATCCTGGGTGCGGTGTTGCTGGCCACGGTCGCCGTCTCATCGGCGGCGGTTGCGGACGACCGTGAATTCAATACCGTCGCCGGCGCTGTCGTCGGCGCGGCCATCGGACACAATACGGGCGGGCGCAATGGCGCCCTGGTGGGCGGCGTGCTGGGCGCCGCCGTCGGCAACAGCCTGAGCAACGACAACCGCTCCTACAACCGCGGCTATTACGAAACCCGCAGCTATCAGCCCGCTCCCGTGTATTACGAGCAACCAGCCCCCGTATATTACGAGCAGCCGGCCCCCGTGTATTACGAGCCCGCCCCGCGTTACTACAGAGAGCCGGCCGTCGTCTACGTGGAACCGTCGCGCGGCTATTATCGCGCACGGGGTTACGAGCACGGTCGCCACTGGGAAGGCCGCCACGATTATTATGAAGGCCACCGCGGCTATCGTTAAGCCCATCCCGACAGCTATTTCCTGACCAAGGCCCGAGGCGCTCACCCGCCCCGGGCCTTTGCACTTCCCCCCGCTACATCTGGGTGACGGCGCCGTCGGCGCCCGGCGGGGAAGCCTGTTCACGGCACGCGATCCACCATCATCATGGCGGGAGAGCATGCTCACAGCGGGCGAGCCCCCCATCAGCACAGCGGGGGAAGCATGCTCACAGCGGGCGCGATTATCACACTGGAACACGGCCACTACCGCCTGCGCGAGCAAATCGCCGGCTCGGCTTATGGCGTGATCTGGCGCGCCGCCGGCCCGCTGCGTGAAGTCGCGCTCAAGTTGATCAACCGGGAGCAGATGGCGCTGGCCGCGGCGGCGCAACGGGCGCGCTGGGTCGCCAGCGCCGGCAATGAAATCGCCTTCCTGCGCTCACTGCGCGAGTGGGATGGACGGCATATCGTGCGCCTGCTCGACAGCGGCGTGCACGAAGGCTTGCCTGTGCTGGCCCTGGAATTGATGGCGGGCGACCTGGCCCAGCACATGGCGCGCCTGAAACGCGCCGGCGCCACGCCACCCTTCGCCCAGGTGCTGGACTGGGTGGAACAAATCAACCAGGCGCTGGCCAAGGTGCACCAGTACGGCTGGCGCTATCTCGACCTGAAGCCGGCCAACGTCTTGCTCGACCCGCAAGGCAAGGGCGTCAAGCTGGCCGACTTCGGCAGCAACCGGGCCGCCGCCGAAACGCAGCCGCATTCCTATGCCGGCACCGCCAGCTGGCAGGCGCCGGAACAGTTTTTCCCGGGCCCCGACGAGGCTTACGCCACCGAGGCCCGCAGCGACTATTTCGCCCTCGGCGCGCTATTCTATTTTCTCGTCACCGGCGCCGCGCTGCGCTTTTGCAGCGATTGCGGCCAGGCTTACCGCGAACACCACACGGCCGGCGCCGGCCTGCTGCTGCGGCGCGGCGACGGCGCCATCCCGGCCACCCTGCTGGCGCCCGAAGAAGCGCTGTTCGCGCGCCGCGTCGCCTCGTCGGCCGGCGCCGCCTGCGGCCGCGAGGCGCTGGCCTTGCTGCGCACCCTGCTGGACGCGGCGCCGGCCGCGCGCCCACGCCACGCCCTGCACATCAGCCGCCTGCTGGCGCCCATACGCGCCGCCTTGACCTTGCACGCGCCGACCCAGGGCCAGGCCATGTCCGGGGCCCGGCCGTGAAGGCGCGCCGGCCACTGACGGGCGCCATTCTGGCCCTGTTTTGCCTGTTGCAAATGCTGTGCCTGTGGCGCGCTCCGGCCAGCTGGTATCCAGCCGCCATCACGGTCAGCCTGGCGCCCGGTGAAAGCGCCCTGCTGGGGCAACGCGAGCTGGCGGCGCCGCAGGCCGACCGCGAGCACATCGCGCTGCGGCGCGACGCCCGGGGCGCGTGGTGGTTGCGCAATCTGAGCGCGGGCAAACAAGTGGTATTCCAGAACGCCGACGGCGAACGGCGCATGGGCAGCGCCGAATTACGGGCGCAACAGCCATTCCAGGTGGGCGCGGCGCGCTTCGAGGTCGAGCAAGCGGACGACGGCTCCGTCACGTTCACGCGCGACGGCCACCGCTGGCGCTATGACGGCGCGCTGCTGTACCGCGACGGCCGTGCCCAGGCCAGCTGCCCCGAGGCCCGCTTTCTCACGCGCGCCATGGCGCTGTGGAATCGCGCCGCGCCGACGCCCTTGAGCATCGCCCACGCCCTTTCCTTCGGCGGCAACCTGTATTGCGACAACCGCCTCGGCCTGGCCGACGTCACGCCCGGCGCCGCCTACCTGGCGCGCGCCGATGGACGCCTGCGCCTGTCGGCCGGCAATTCGGACGGCGAACGGGCCGCGCTGGCCGTCTCGGTCGACGGCGCCGACGTCGACTTGCGCCGCCAGGAGCGGGCGCTGGCCGGCGTGCGGGCGCTGGTGGTCGGCCATACCCGCTTCCAGCTAACTAGCCTGGGCGGCAGCCTGAGCATGGTGCCGAGCCGGCGCGTGAGCCTGTACAGCGCGCCCGATGTCGCGCTGGCGCCGGCCATCGCCTGGCAGTGGCGCCAGCGCGCGCTGTGGCTGATGCCGGGCCAGGGTCCGCTGTGGCTGATCCTCGGCCTGGCCGGCGCCGCGCTGATCGCCGCCGGCGCGGCGCGCGCGCCGTGGCGCTGGCACGCCGGCGCGCTGGCGGCACTGCTGCTCTTGCTTGGCGGCGCCGCCGCCCTGCTGCTGCAACGCGCCGGACACCCGCCGGCCGCCGCCTGTTCCACGACCCTGGGCGCCCTGGCGCTGTGCCTGTGGCTGTCTCTGCCGGCGCGGCTGCCGCTGGCCACCGCCGCCGCCCTCGTCTTGCTCTCGGTCGGCTTGCTGATGCAGCTCGAATTGGGCCTGGGCGGCATGGAATCGTCGTGGTTGCGCTACTACCAGAAGAGCGCCGCCCTGCTCGCCTGCGGCGCGGCCCTGGCCGGCCTGTGGCACTTGTGGCGCCAGCGTCATCCCGGTTTCGCGGGCCAGCGCGGCGTCGAATGGACACTCGCGGCCTACGCAGCCGTGGCGCTGGCGGCCCTGGCCATACAAGTGCTGTGGGGCGACGAACAGGGCGTCTTCGATCTGCAGCCGGTGGAACTGGCCAAGCTGGCCTTGACCGCGCTGAGCGCCCACTGTCTGGCCCTGCGGCTCGGCTGGCACGAAGCCGGCGCCCGCGCGGGCGGGCGCGCCGCGCGCTGCCTGCGCCTGCTGGCCCCGGCCCTGCTGTTTCTGGCCCTGCTGGGCGTGGCCCTGGTGCAGGTGGACGACTATTCGCCCCTGATCCTGCTGCTGGTGTGGAGCACCGCGATGGCGCTGGCGTATGCGCTGGCGACGCGACAGCGGCTGCTGGCCGCCGTCCTCGGCGCGCTGGTACTGAGCGTGGTGGGCGCCATCGTCTGGCTGCGCTGGGCCGGCGGCGACGACTTGATTGAATGGGGCTTCTACTCCGACCGCTTCCTGGTCTGGCTGGATCCGGGCGAACATCCCCACACCGGCCAGCAACTGCTGCTGTGCGCGCGCGCCATCGCCGATGGCGGCTGGTGGGGCGGCGATCGCTGGCTGGGACTGGCCAGCCTGGGCCAGCCGGCCGGCAATGTGCTGCGCATCCCGGCCGTGCAGGACGACTTCGCGGCCGCGTTTTTCCTCAACCGCCACGGCTTGATCGGCGCCTTGCTGCTGTGGGGCGCGCAAGCCGCCTTCCTGGTCGGCCTGCTGCGCCTGGCTCTGCGCGCCCACGCCGCCGGCGCCCGCGCGCGCGACCACCGCCAGGCCTGGCTGGGACGCTTCCGCTATTTCTTCATCTGCGGCGGCGCCGCCTTCGTCATGGGCCACTTCCTGCTGTCCTGGGGCACCAACCTGGCCATCTTCCCCATCATGGGCCAGCCCATGAGTTTCCTGTCCGCCGGCGGCAGCCACCTGCTGTTTTTCCTCTGCCCCCTGCTAGCCTTCTGTGCGGTCAGCGCACTATCTTTAGAGGAGAACGAATCATGCCGATCTATGTCCAGCACGAAGTCATAGTCAAAATCCCCGATGTCTTCAACGGCGAGGCGATCTGGCAGGCGCCGGGCCTGGCCCTGTTCGCGCGCCGACCGCTGCTGCGCGACCTGCTCGAGCGCAGCCCGCGCGAGCAGCGCGGCCGCGCCGCCACGCGCTGCTTTTCCCATGTCACCCTGCTGCTGCCGCAGGAAGAGGTGGACGACGACTACCACCTGAGCCGCGGCGCCAGGGCGCGCGACCTGGCGCAGACCCTCACCGCCCTGCACCAAAAGGATTTTGGCGACTTGCTGGGCGCCGACCAGGTGCGCTACGACGTGGTCGGCACCGAGGCGCTGGGCGCCGGCCAGATCGAAGTCAAATTCGGCCACGCCGTATATTTGCCGGCGCCCGAAGAAAAAATCCTGTACCACGTCAGCGCCTCGCGCGACAGCGCCGTGTGGCAGCCGGTCTGCCCGATCTACCCGGGCCAACGCCTGGCCCTGATCGGCGCCGCTGGCGGCCACGCCGGCGTCGCCGTCGCCGGCTGGCCCTTCGGCCTAGACGCCGCCGCCCTCTTGATCAACGACGGCCCGGACGCGCCGCCGCAGTTGCAGATGCGCCCGAAAGACGCCTTCGACTGCGCTTTCGACCCGAAGAACGGCTATTACACGATCAAGACGCGCCGCGCCGACGGCGGCAACGCGCGCCTGCTGCTGAAAATCGCCCCGCCTGGCGGCGCCGGCGCGGCTGGCGTGGCGCCCTCGCCCAGGCCGGCCGTCTGGCAAAGCCGACCGGGCGCGCGCGTGGCGGACGACCCGACCGCGCTGCCGGCCAGCCATCGCCCGCGCCCGCCCGAGGGCGATGCCACCTATGCGCCCGTGGCACGGCAAAGCGTCAGCCTGGTGGCCCTGGCCCTGCCGCGCCTGAGTCGTTACCGCGACACCGGCGCCAGCGCGCTCGACATTCCCTTCGACCGCGCCCTGGCACTGTCCGATGCGCCCGACCCGGCCATCAGCTTCAGCGTCAACCGGGCCGACGAACTGCACGCCCACTCCAAGGCGGGGC
The DNA here is from genome assembly GCA_003482555.1 of Janthinobacterium sp. GTDB lineage: Bacteria > Pseudomonadota > Gammaproteobacteria > Burkholderiales > Burkholderiaceae_D > Janthinobacterium. The sequence goes on from DMYQ01000119.1 coordinate 26,121, forward strand.
GCCAACGCATCAGCGCGCCGGCCAGCTTCACCCCGGTCGACGCGCGCGCCATCCGTCTGCTGGCGCCGGCGCCGGAAATGCAGGAGCGCTATTGCGCCATCCTGTGCCTGGCGCAAGCGCCGAGCGCGCCGGTGGCCGGCGGCGCCCGCCTCGTCTTCGGCCGCAACGCGCCGGCCCTGGCCGCGCTGCGCCTGCTCGATTCGCCCCGCTTCCTGCGGCGCGAGGGCGGCGCCGACGGCGCCAGCGCGGATCGCATCGGCCTGTCGCGCAATGCCTTCAGCTTCGAGGCCGGCCCGCAAGGTTTCAAGATCGGCCGCCTGGCGCCGACACAGGCCCTCTACCACCTCGACGAGCAGTTGCAATTCGTCGCCGCGCTGGAAGACGCCGAAGCGCCCTACCCCCTGCCGCCCGGCCATCACCTGGTGGCCGGACCCTACGTGCTGCGCTTTGACGTGTGACGGCGCCGTGCGCCTGGGGAGCTTGTATGCAGCAACAACACCTGTACATGGCGGGCGCCTATGCGGCGGCCCTGCTGCTGACCCTGATCCTGGCCGCGCACCTGACGCCGCCAGGCTGGTGGCGGCGTCCGACCGCGCGCGCGCTGCTGATCCTGGCCGGCGGCACCTGGGCGCTGGGCGCCCTGCTGCTGGCCTGGCTGCCGCTCCCGTCCGCCGCGCCGCCAACAGCGCCCATGCCACGGACACCGGTGCCGGCGCTGGCGCCGGGCACGACGGTAGGCGCCGGCCTGGCCTACCGCGCCCACCGCGACTTGAACCTGCGCGCCGCCGCCGGCGTCGACTCGGCCCGCATCGCCGTCGTGCCGGGCGGAGCGAATGTACGGACCACCGGGATGCGCGACGGCGACTGGTGGCAGGTCGACGCCGGCGCCCCCGGCCATCCGCATATCGGCTGGACCAGCAGTCTGTGGCTGCGGCGCATCGATGAAGCGGCGCCAGCCAGATAAAGCCGACATTTCCCGTGCCGCGGTCGCTTTTTCGGCTAAGCTATCGCTGGTAAACCACGCGCCACCACGATCCTGCCACAATGACATCACTGATTCACACACTCGACTTCGGCCCCGGCCTGGACGTCGCGGCCCACAGTTGCGCCAGCGCCAGCGCATTGCAGACACCGGAAAACCAAGACAATTTCGTCTTAATCGACGGCAAGGGCCGCGCCGTCTTCATGCGCGACCAATGCCAGCGCACCGTGCACTTGCCCGACTGGCCGCCCGGCCACGCCCGCATCGCCGTACTCGACGGCATGGGCGGCCACGGCAACGGACGCCAGGCGGCCGAGGCGGTGGCCGAGGGCTTGCTGCGCATACTGGCTTGCGCCAACCTCGACGAGCTCAACGGCCGCCTGGACGCCTTGCACGACAGCCTGCAGGCGCACTTCGTCCAGCCCGACGAGAGCGGCACGGCGCGCCGTCCCGGCACCACCCTGACCCTGCTGGAGCTGCGCCCGAATCAGGCGCCCATGCTCTACCACGCGGGCGACTCGCGCCTGTACGAAATCACGTCCGAACGAGCCCGTCCCCTGACGGTCGACCACGTGCCGGCCACCACCTTCGCCATGCGCGGCTTGCTCAATGAACGGGAATGGCAACAGCAGGTGCACGGCGAACACCGCGCGCAAATTTCGCAAGCTTTCATCCTCGGCAACGCCATCAGCGACCCGCACGTGCTTTCCGGCCCCCTGTTTCCCTTGAACGGCGACAATCTGCCATTCTTCCTGCGCGCATTGGGCGACCGCCGCGCGCTCGAAGTGCGGTCCGACGCGCTCTACCTGCTGGCCACCGACGGCTTCTGGGCCTGCGCCAAACCGGCCGATTGGGTGGCGCAGTGGCCGGCGCTGCTGGCCGGCCTGGGCGCGGCCGCCGCCATCGACCGCCTGTTTTCCATCTTCATGAAGACACCGCCGCCCGGATTGCACATCGACAACCTTACCGCCATCGCCCTGCGCTTCACGCCGTCCACCGTTGACGAAACGGCACTACCGGACGCCGCCGAATTCCCTGTTTTTTAAGGAAAATTGTTGTACATTTGGGCTCGCAGCGATCTGCAATAAAATATATGCTCCACGTTTGCGCAAGAAGTTGCCACGCGCCACCTAATGCGCGTAAGCTCTGCTTATTGCGAGGGGCTTGGCGCCCCCGCGAGTCAACAATGAAAAAATGCAGTAACCCGTCCCACCCGCACTGCACCTTATGGGTCGTACCTGGGGAAGTCGCGTGCGCCAGCGGCCACGCGCAGACGGCGCCAGCGCCATCCAGCTATGATTTACTGAGGGGCGTGCGCGGCGCCCGCGCCGATTCAGCGGCGGCGCTTGGCGGCGCGGGCGCGCCGGCCCGGGACGCGGCAGCCAAGGGCCACGCCCACCTGCACATCAGCGGCTTCGACCCGCGCGCCGCCGGCGGCCGCCAAACCCTCAAAATGGAATTGCGCGGCATGCCGAACGGCTGTGCGCCGCAGATCACGATGCAGTTGCAATCGGATTTGATCCCGCACGGCGCCGCGCGCCAGCAATTCGTGCGCACCACGCGCGGCGACTGGCGCCCCGTGTTCGTCGAGTTTTCCTCGCGCGACAAGGAACACGGCCAGTACCAGATCGAGGTCGAAGTGCGCAGCCAGGCCGAGGGCAAGGCGGCGCAAAAATGGGTCTGCACCTTCGTCATCCTGGTGCCGCGACTGGACGCCACCCTGACCGAAATCCATCAGATTTTCCTCAGCACGCACAAGAACGTGCGCGTGATGGCCGATGACGCCTCGATCGCCAGGGTCAGCACGCAAGCGGGCGCCAGCTTCGACCTCGACGTCACGGCGCGCAACGCCGGCATCGCCCAGGTCGACCTGAGCGCGCCGCAGGGCAAGATCGACATGGGTTTCACCACCATCGCGTGGGACGAAGAATTGATCGAGATCGACGTGCCGGGTGCCAGCCGGGCCCACCCGCACCCGAGCCGCGCCGCCTGCCTGGTGAATGCCGCCCCGGAAGCGGGCGCGCAGCGCCAGGTGCGCCTGTTCGCGCTCGAGGAATGCGTGCTGGGCCGCTTTGAGCTGGTCGATCCCGAAGCCGATATTTTGCTCAGTCATTTTGGCGCCGACGGCCAGGACACGAATGGCTTGACGCGGCGTCTGTCGGGCCGCCACGCCGTCATTCGGCGCGGCAACAACGGATTTGAAATCGAAGACATTTCCCGCTACGGCATCTTGCTCGACGGGGTCTGGCCCGGCAAGCATAAGCCGACGCCGCTACGCCTGGGCATGCGCATCGAACTGAGCGCCAGCATCAAGGGCATCACCGTGCTGTCCGTCACGGCCATCATGCCGCACGGCGTCATCTTGCATCGCATCGACCTGGGCGCGCCGGCCGAATGTTTTTACTTGCTGGCCCCGGACAAGCACCCCGGCTATCCCCTGCCGAACTTTATCGCCGCGTCAAACGCCGCCGCGCTGCCGCTGATGTTCCACCACGATGGCGGTTTTTGGCATCTGGATCAGTTGACGGGCAAGGAAACGGCGCTCGACCCGGGCGCCTCGCTCGACAAGCTGACCCGGGTCGCCAAGCACAGCCGCTTCGCCGCCACCCCCTATCCGGAATCCTGGATCATCCGCAATGACGGCGGCAACGGGCACAGCACGCTAGCCCCGGCCCAGCCTTCCATGCTGACCGCTTGAATCATTCAAGCTTGCTGAAGGCGTTGCCAGCGGCGCGGTCGCGCACGCGCGAGCTTGCTTAACGGGGCGCCAGCACGAGGAAGATCAGCGACAAACCGATCAACATCACCGCTTCCAGGGTAAAAACCAGGGCCGGTATTCTGAGTTCTTTTGGAATTTTCATGCTATCCCCCTTCAGGATTGGAAACTTGCTCCACTTCCTTTGGACGGGCCGCGCGGGGATTGCTTCCGTCCTGGCTGCGTTCTTGGCAACAATGTTGCGACTTACAGGGAGCGGGCGACGTGGACGATGAGGATGGCGGACGGCACCAGCAGGGCCTGCGCCAGGACGGTGCCGGCCAGGCGGCTGCCGACCAGCCAGACCACGGCTTTGCGAAATTGCGCTTCGCTGACCCGCCCTTCCACGACGTCGTCCGTCATGCCCGACATGTGCGGATCGATGAAGACGGCCATGGCGACGGTGGCGCCGCCGTTGATGATCGAGGACAGGGTGCTCGAGGTCACGCGCACGGATGGATCGAGCACGCCCGCGTACAGGGCGGCGAAGACGCCGACCGTCCACAGCGCCATGGCCGCCACGTTGAGCAGGGTGATGCGCAGCGACACGCCGTGGCCCTTGCGGGCATTGCTGACGTTGGCCGCCCGCGGCAGGCTGGCGACGTCGCGCACATAGGACAGGCCACCCTTGAAGAAGGCGTGCAATATCAGTTTCGGCACCGAGCGGTGCACCTGGAAATGCACGACGGCGCGGCAAAACACGCGCTGAAAAGTGGGGATCAGGATGGCGCCGGCCAGGGTCGCGACGCTGGCCGCCAGCAGCAGCCAGCGGAAATCGGTCAGCAGCGGATCGAGCGTGCCATGCCCGGGGAGATTCGATTCGACCCGCTTCGCCAGCATGGGGCTGAGGAAGGAATTCGAGGTGCGCGAAACCAGAGTCAGGATGCTGAACAGTGCCAGCGAGACGGCGATGCGCTTGGTGCGGATACCGGCGATGCGCACCGAATACGCCAGGGTCCCGATCAGGTGGATGACAAAGGTGAGAAAACAAATAAAGAGGAGCTGCTTGTCCATGATTGCTGGCCTTGTGCATTCGGGGCAAGCAGTATAACTTAGACAATACAACAACTTGCAGCTATTTCCCGGGCTGGGCGCGGCACAATTCGGTGCATTTTCCCTGCCGGGTGCAGATATCCTCCCATGAAGAAGGCCATTTACTGTATATTCATCCAGTTCTTTTTTATCGCCACTTTTCGCTCACTTTGATGGCGCCGCAGCGCCCGTTCGATCATATGGCATCCAATAAAGCGCACCACGCGACCGGATGGGCCGCCGGCGTCATCGCTGCGGCGCTGGTGGCGCACGCCGGTGCCGGCGGGCCGTACTATCTGTCGAGCTTTTTGACGTTTGTCGCCGGCGTGTTGGGCGGCACCGCGCCCGACTGGCTCGAGGTGGCGTGGTGGTCGTCCCGCCATCGCCTGTGGATCACGCACCGCACCTGGACCCATTGGGGCCTGGCCTGGCTCGCCCTGCTCGGCTATTCCTATGTCGAGTTGCGGCTGCGTTTCTGGGCGCCGCTGCTGTTCGGCTTTGCCGGCGGCGGCATCATGCATTTGCTGGCCGACTGGCCCAATCCGCTCGGCGTGCCCTGGATCGTCGGCCGCCATTCGCTCAAGCTGTGGAAGAGCGGCCGCTGCGACATCATCGTCGTGGCGGCCGCCTGGAGCTGCGCCGCCCTGGTGGCCGACCATGTGTTTTTCAGCGACGTGCACGCGCTCAGGGCGCTCGCCTACCTGCGCGCGCTGCCCCTGTGCTCGTGACGCCGGCGACCCTCAGCGCGGCGGCTTCGGCAGCGGAATCCACTCGGTCTCGCCGGGCACCTGCCCCATGCGCTGCGCGCTCCAGTCCTCGGCCGCCCGGGAGATGCGCTCCCGGCTCGAGGAAACGAAATTCCAGTAGATGAAGCGCGGGCCGATGGGAGCGCCGCCGATGACGACGAAGTGGGCGTCGGAGGCGGCCCGCAGCAGCGGCGCATTGGCGCCGTCGAGCAGGGCCATCGTGTGCGGCGCCAGCGCGACGCCGTCGATTTCCAGCGCCCCGCTAACGGGATAGACGGCCGCCTCGGCCGGCAAGTCGGCCAGCGCCAGTTCGCGCCCCGCCGCCAGTTCCACGTCCAGGTACAGGGTCGGACTGTAGGTGCGCACCGGCGAGGTGAGGCCGAAGGCGCTGCCGATCAAGACCCGCGCGACAAAGCCGTCCAAGGTCGCCACCGGGATGGCGGCCATCGGCGTGTGCGTGAAGCTGGCGTCCTCTTCTTCGTGCTCGAGCGGCAGCGCGGCCCATAATTGCAGGCCGTGCGTGCGATGCGGCGTGCCGGCCAGATCCTTCGGCGTGCGTTCGGAATGGACGATGCCGCTGCCGGCCGTCATCCAGTTGATCGCGCCCGGTTCGATGCGCTGGAAGGAACCCAGGCTGTCGCGGTGATCCATCGCGCCTTCGAACAGATAGGTCACCGTGGCCAGGCCGATGTGCGGATGCGGACGCACGTCGTGGTTGGCGTCCGGCGCCACGTCGATGGGGCCGAAATGGTCGAAGAAGATGAAGGGGCCGACGGCTTGCTTGAGCGCGGAAGGCAGCAGGCGGCGCACCACGAGGCCGCCGCCCAGGTCTTTTTCATGGCTTTTGAG
>DMYQ01000119.1:32588-79784 GCA_003482555.1 Janthinobacterium sp.
CGGTCATCAGCTTGTGCAGCGGGCATTTTCCCGCGGCCGCCAGCAATTCCTGGCGCTGCGCCTCGCTCAAGTCGCCGCTCAGGTGCAGCGTGACGGCCAGCCGATAGGTGCCCTTGCGTTCCTCGCTGGCGTCGCGCTCCGTGCTCACTTCCACGTTTTCAAGCGGGATGCCCTTGTGCTTGGCGTACCAGACCACGGTCAGGGCCTTGCAGGCGCAGAGCGCGGCGTCGTACAGGTCGTGCGGCGACGGGCCGGCATCGCTGCCGCCCTCTTCCGGCGAACCGTCGGCGGACAGGATGTGGTTGCGGACGTGGACGATGTGCCGCATCGGCAGGGAGAGGTCGCGGATGGCTGTGATAGTCATGTTTATGCAATCAAGTCGAAAAGACACAATCTACACCGTTTGCGCCTTGCGCGCATGGTCTGGATGCCGGAAAACGCCGTAAATATGTGCCTCAGTGCATTATTGAGGGCGGCTCAGGGCCGGGCTGAAGGCCGCTTATGGCCTCTCATGGTTGCTTAGGGTAACTTAGGGGCAGCGTCGAGCAGCGTGGTTAGCAGGCGCGACAGCTCCACCCTGTCGCTTTCGGACAAGGGCGCGAAGGCGTCCGCCACGGCTTCCTGAACCAGCGGCCCGCATTGGCCGAGAATGTCGGCGCCCTTGGGTGTGAGTTGATGGATGGTGGCGCGTCCCAGTCCCGCCCGCCGCTCGATCAACGCCAGTTTCAGCAAGCGCGCGGCAAGCGTGCCGAAAGCCTGGTCGGAGTTGAAGGTGAGCTCCGCCAGGCGGTGCAGCGAGACACCCGGATTGCGTTCGATTTCCCGCAGCGCATTCCACTGCACCAGACTGACGCCGAGCGGGGCCAGCTTCGTTTCGACCGCGCGATGTTGCCGGTATTGAGCTTTCTTGACGAGCAAGCCAAGTGCTTCGATTGAAATATTCATGTCAACATATTTATATAAGGACGCCGGCATGTCAAGTCCCAACTGTCGCGCATACGGCCGGCGACCCGCTCCCACAGTGATATTCATTGTGAATACAGAAATCTCTTTCTCGAAAATACAGCTTGACATATCAATATGTTGATATCAATATGTTTATATCAACCACAAGGAGCTTCCATGACTCAGCCCAGCACCCATACCCACACAATTTTCCTGCCCGCCGGCAGTGTCGATGTCAGCGTAGCCACGCAAGGACAGGGCCGCCCCATCCTCATCCTGCACGGCGGCGCGGGGCCGGCCTCGGTGCTGGGACTGGCGCAAGCCCTGGCCACGCATGCGCGCGCCATCGTCCCGTCCCACCCGGGATTCGAGGGCAGCCCGCGGCCCGACTGGTTCGCCAGCGTGGGCGACCTGGCCATGGCTTACCTGGCCTTGCTCGACGAGCTGGACTTGTCGGAGGTGATTGTCGTGGGTAACTCGATCGGCGGCTGGATCGCGGCCGAGATGGCCGTGCGCGGATCGCCCCGCCTGGCCGGCGTCGTGCTGGTGAACGCGGCCGGCATCGATGCCGGCGCGGGCCGCATCGTGGACGTTTCGCACATGTCGGCGGCCGAGCGGATGGCGCTGGCCTTTCATGCGCCGCAGCGCTTCGCCGGCGCCGCTCCGACGCCGGCCCGGCTGGCGCTGATGGCGGCCAACCAGGCCACCCTGCACGTCTACGGCGGCGCCCCCTACATGCACGACCCGGCCCTGCGCGCCCGTCTGGCCGGGATCGGCATACCGGCCCTGGTGGCGTGGGGCGAGAGCGACCGGATCGTCGACCTCGATTACGGCAGGCGCTACGCGGCCAACATCCCCGGCGCCGAATTTGCCGTGATCGAGAGCGCCGGCCACCTGCCGCAAATCGAGCGGCTCGACGAATTGACGCGCCTGATCGAGGCTTTTGCCGCCGACCTCGGCGCCCAGCGCTGAGCGGTGGATGGAAAGGGAAAGCCGGCGCCAGTCCGGCCGCGGCGCTTCGAGCGGCCCCGCTCAGGCGCCGGACCCGCTCCCGGCGTCGCAGTTGCGGCCCTGCATGAAGACGGCGAATTGATCCGCCGCCAGCGGCCGGCTGAACAGATAACCCTGATAGGCGTGACAGCCGTGCCGCTCCAGGAAAGCGCGCTGGGGGTCCGTTTCCACACCCTCAGCGATGACGCCCAGGCCCAGGCTTTGGCCGAGCGCGACGATGGTGCACATGATGGCGGCGTCGTTCGGATCGCTCAGCAGGTCGCGCACGAAGGACTGGTCGATCTTTAACTGTTCCAGCGGCAGCCGCTTAAGGTAGGCCAGCGAGGAATAGCCGGTACCGAAATCGTCGAGCGAAAAGCCGACCCCGGATTTCTTCAACAAGTTCATCTTGGCGATCGTCACTTCGATGTCGTCCACCAGCAAGCTCTCGGTGAGCTCCAGCTTGAGCTTGTGCGGCGGCGCGCCGGTGGCCGCCAGCACGGCCAGCACTTCGTCGGCGAAGCCGGGCTGGCGCAATTGGCGCGCGCTGACGTTGACGGCCACGCTCAATTGCGCCGTGTGCGGTTCGCGCGCCCACTGCGCCAGTTGCGCGCACGCCGTCTCCAGCACCCAGCGCCCGAGCGGCAGTATCAGGCCGCTGTCCTCGGCCAGGGGAATGAAGACGGCCGGCGACACCGGGCCGCGCTGCGGATGGGTCCAGCGCAGCAGCGCCTCGGCGCCGGTGACGCGGCCATCGCTGCGCAACTGCGGCTGGTAGTGCAGGCGGAATTCGCCGAGCGGCATGGCCTGGCGCAGATCGGCTTCCAGCCCCGCCCGCCGCAACACGGCCGTCTGCATCTCCGGGTCGAAGAAGCGCATGGTGTTGCGCCCGGCCGCCTTGGCCTGGTACATGGCCAGGTCGGCCCGCTTGAGCAATTCGCCCACCGTGCCCTGCTCGTTGTCGAACAGGGTGGCGCCTATGCTGCTGGTGCTGAAGTGTTCGTAGTCGTCCAGCAGGAAGGGCCGGTTCAGCGCCGCCAGGATGGTTTCACCCACGCTCCTGGTGCGCGCCGCCGCCTCTTCGGTGTGCGCGCTCAGGTTTTCCAGCATCACCAGGAATTCGTCGCCGCCGAAGCGCGCCACGGTATCGCCCTCGTCGACGGCCGCCAGCAGGCGCGCCGCCACCTGGCGCAGCAGCAGATCGCCGCGGTCGTGGCCCAGGGTTTCGTTGAGGGTCTTGAAATTGTCCAGGTCGATGTACAGCAGCGCGCCGGTGCGGCGGCCGCGCCCGCCCAGCGCCATCGCGTGCCGCAGCCGGTCGAGCATCAGCAAGCGATTCGGCAAGCCGGTCAGGGCGTCGTAAAACGCCAGGTGGCGGATCTCGCGCTCGTCCGCCTTGCGCTGGCTGATGTCGGTATCGATCGACAGGATCGCCTTGGGCCGGCCGGCGTCGTCGTTGAGCAGGGTCCAGCGCACTTCCACCGTCAGCGCCTTGCCGCTCTTGTCGCGCCGGGTGATCTCGCCGCTCCAGTCGCCGCTGCGCAGCACCGTCGTCGCCGCCGCCCGCAGCGCGGCCGTGTCGTCGCCGAGCAGGCTGTCGGCCGGCTGCCCCAGCGCCTCGGCCGCGGTCCAGCCGTACAGCCGCTCGGCGCTTTTGTTCCAGAACAGGATGCGGTGCTCGATGCTGCGCACCACGATCGCGTCCTGGGCCTTGTCGAGCAGCGAAGCCTGGTCGCGGATGTGGGCGTCGGCATCTTGCCGCTCCAGCTCGGCGGCCGCGCGGGCGGCGAAGATTTGCAGGGTGGAGACGATGAAGTCGGAGCGTTTCACGGGATCGCGAAACAGCACGAACAGCAGGCCCAGGGGCTCACCGTCGGAATTGTCGAGGCGCCAGCCGCCATAGGCTTCGGCGCCCAGTACGGCCATGGGCGAGTCGGGAAATTCCCGTGGCAGCGCGGCCGCGACCACGTATTGCTTGTGCTTGAGCACTTCCTCGCAGGGGGAGCCGCGCAGCGCATAATTGAAATTGGCGACGCGGGCGCCGTCCTGCAGCGCGATGACGGTGCGGGCTTCGGTCGGCGCGCCGGCCGCGCCCGGCAACAGGCGCGCCACCATCGCCGACTGGGCGCCGACGGCTTCCGCCATATTGCGCGCCAGTTGCTCGAAAAAACGCGCGCCGGTGCTGGCCGAGACGCTGGCCGCCACTTTCAACACCGCCGATTCGATGCGGCGCCGTTCGTCGCGCACGCGGATATTGCTGATGCCGAAGGCCAGATTGTCGGCCAACTCTTGCAGCAGGCTGATTTCCTCGCCCGCTTCCGTCAAGGGCACGCCCGCGTACAGGGCCAGCAAGCCGAAGGGCCGGCCCTCGTGCGCCAGCGGCAGGTAGACGGCGCCGTGGTAGCCGTATTGTTCCACGGCCGCGTAAAACGGCGCCAGGCTGGCGTCGTGGGCGATGTCTTCCAACAGCAACGGGACGCCTTCGCGGATGGCGCGCCCGGCCGGCGTGCGCCCGGCCGCGTCGCGCTCGGACCAGCTCAAGCCGATCGAGCGCAGATAGGCGGCGCCTTCCTCGTTGCCGGCGTGCGCCTCGACGCTGATGGAGCGCCCGGCGTCGTCGTGGGCGTAGCCGACCCAGGCCATGCGGTAGCCGCCGACCTCGACGGCGATGTGGCAAATCCGCCTGATCAAGTCCGCTTCGTCGCCGACGCGTATCAGGGCTTCGTTGCAACGGCTCAGCAGTTGCAGGGCGCGGTTCGAGCGCGTCAGCGCCAGGGCCGCCTGCTTGCGTTCATTGATGTCGCGGAAATGCACGGCCAGTCCCTCCGCCGAGGGATAGGCGCGCACCTCCAGCCAGGTATCGAGGGGGGCATAGAATTCCTCGAAGGCGACCGGACAATTCTCGCGCAGGGCGCGCTGGTATTCCAGGTAGGAGGTGCCGCCGATGGCTTCCTTGAATTCGTTCCAGACCACGGCGCCCAGCAAATCCTCGCGCCGGCGGTGCAGCAGGCGCGCCGCTTCCGGGTTCAGATAGGTGAAACGCCAGTCGCGGTCGACGGTAAAGAAGCCGTCGGTGATGCTCTCCAGGGTGGCCGTCATGCGTTCGGCCAGGCGCCCGGCGGCGCTCGCCGATTGGGTGCGCTCGGTCACGTCGAGCATGCTGCCCAGCAGGCGCGCCGGCACCGCCGTTTCCAGGTGCAGTTCGGCGCGCGTGTGGACGTCGCGGATGGCGCCGTCCGGAAGCAGCACGCGGTGCTCCAGATCGACGCCGGCGCCGCCGCGCAGGGCTTGTTCGAAACATCGCGCCAGGGCCGCCCTGTCGCCGGCGTGCACCAGGGCCAGGAAATCCTCGAGCCCGGCCGGCGCCCGGCCCGGGGCCAGGCCGAGGATGCGGCTGGCCTCCTCCGACCAGCGGCCAAAGCGGCCGTCCGCGCGCAACTCCCAGCTGCCCACATGCAGGCAGCGCTCCATGCTGCGTAACTGTTCCCGCACGCGCCGCAGCTCGGCAGAAGCATCCGGCGTCGTCATGGGATGGCCATGCCGCGCTCCGCTTTCGGGTGCCGCGCTGCGGGGGCGGCGCCCGACATGCTGCGCGGCCCGGGACGTGGTGACTCTACTTGAGCTGTTCTCATCCGACCCCTTTCCCGCAAACGCCATTATGGGCAAGGCCGCGCCGGAACGCCGCCTCCAGATGCTATTCTACCGCGACATAAACTAATTGGCAGGGCAACAGCGCGGCGCAGTCCGGATGACGCCGGCGCCGCGCTCACAGGAAGCGGTCGAGGATCTTGCGGCTGTGCTTGTCGAGCGCCAACACCTCGCGCACCAGGAAATGAATGCCGTGGCTGTCCGCCACCAGCAAGCCGTCAGCGCCGATGCGGCGGATGTCTTCCTCGCCCTTGAGAACGAAATGGGTATCGCCGCGGTCGGTCTTGACGTGCCAGGTGCAGGGCGTGGCAAAACTGCTGACGTCGACGATCCGCATAATCTCCGGCATGAACTCGCGTCCTTCCAGCTCATCCTGCACCAGGGTGCGGATGGAGGTCGGCAAGTCGGCGATGGACACGATCCAGGCCACTTCCTGGCCGTCGTGCAACACCAGGGAAATGCCGTGTTCCGGCGCCTGGATCGGAAAGGCGCGCACCGGCACGACGCCCTCGTGCACGACGCCCTCGGCGGTCGTCAGCACCAGCTTGCCAAAGCCGTTGCGGCTCAATTGAAAGGTCGTGCTCGCCATGCTCATTCCTTGTCGTCCATATCGGTGTCCACATTGCGCGCCTGCGCCTCGTAGAGCCGGAAATATGCGCCTTCGCGCGCCATCAATTCATCGTGGCTGCCCACTTCCACCACTTCGCCGCGGTCGAGCACCACCAGGCGGTCGGCCCGGTGCAGGGTCGACAGGCGGTGCGCGATGGCGATCGTGGTACGGCCCTGCACCAGATTGTCGAGCGCTTTCTGGATTTCCTTCTCGGTCTCGGAGTCGACCGAGGACGTGGCCTCGTCCATGATCAAGATGCGCGGGTCGATCAGCAGGGCGCGCGCGATCGAGATGCGCTGGCGCTCGCCGCCCGAGAGTCCCTGGCCCCGCTCGCCGACCATGGAATCGTAACCCTGCGGCAGGCGCAGGATGAATTCGTGGGCGTGGGCGGCGCGGGCCGAGGCGATGATCTCGGCGCGGCTGGCGTCCGGCTTGCCGTAGGCGATGTTTTCCGCGATGGTGCCGAAGAACAGGAAGGGCTCTTGCAGCACCAGGCCGATGTTGCGCCGGTAATCCGAGACGGCGAAGGAACGGATGTCGACGCCGTCGAGCAGGATGGCGCCTTCCGAGACGTCGTAAAAGCGGCAAATCAGATTGACCAGGGTGCTCTTGCCGGAGCCGCTGTGGCCGACCAGACCGATCATTTCGCCGGGCCGGATGCTCAGGCTGATGCTGCGGTTGACGGCCCGGTTGCCGTAGCGGAAACCGACTTCGCGCAATTCGATGCCCCCTTCGATCTTCTCCAGGCGGACCGGCTGGGCCGGTTCCGGCACGCTCGACACATGGTCGAGGATGTCGAAGATGCGCTTGGCCGCCGAAGCCGACTTTTGCGTCACCGAGACGATACGGCTCATCGAATCGAGGCGCCCATAAAAACGTCCGCTGTAGGCGAGGAAGGCGGTCAGGGTGCCGACCGTGATGTCGCCCTTCGACAATTGCCAGATGCCGAAGCACCAGATCACCAGCAGGCCGAGTTCGGTCAAGAAAGACACGGTGGGTGAAAACAGGGACCACACCTTGTTGAGTTTGTCGTTCACGGCCAGGTTGTGGGCGTTGGCGTCGCGGAAACGGGCCGCTTCCCGCCTTTCCTGGGCGAAAGCCTTGACGACGCGGATGCCGGGGATGGTATCGGCCAAGACATTCGTCACTTCGCTCCAGACCCGGTCGATCTTTTCAAAGCCGGTGCGCAGGCGGTCGCGCACGATATGGATCATCCAGGCGATGAAGGGCAAGGGCGCCAGGGTCATGACGGCCAGCCAGGGATTCAAATTCCACAGGATGAGGCCGGTCATGATGATCATCAACACGTCGGAAGCGAAGTCGAGCAGGTGCAGCGACAGGAACACGCAGATGCGGTCGCTGCCGCTGCCGATGCGCGACATCAAGTCGCCCGTGCGCTTGCCGCCGAAGTACTCGAGCGACAGCTTCATCAAGTGTTCATAGGTGGCCGAGCGCAAGTCGGCGCCCATGCGTTCCGACACCACGGCCAGGATATACGTCTTGCCCCAGCCCAGTATCCAGGCCAGCACGGCCGAACCGAGCAGACCCGACATATACCAGACCACCAGCATCGGGTCGATCTTCACCCCGTTCTGGTAGGGAATGAGGACATTGTCCATCAGCGGCTTGGTCAGGTACGGCGGGATCATGTGGGCCGCCGTGCTGAGCAGCATGAGGGTGAAGCCGGCCGCCAACTGGCCCCGGTAGGGTACGGCAAAGCGCCACAGGCGGAACAGGGTCCAGGTCGATGGCGGCGTGTGGATCACCTTGGTGCAAATGGGGCACTCGTCCAGTTCCGGGTCGAGCGGGGCCTTGCAACTGGGGCAAATGTTTTGTTCGCTGGGCACGGGCGCCTGGCCGCTGACGTGGCTGTGCTGGCGTTCGCGGAATTGATCGAGCAGGCGCATCGCGTGCAGGTTTTGCCCCAGGGTGAAGCGCCAACTGGCCAGGCGCCCTTGCTCATCTTGCAATTCCAGGTGGCCGACGCCGGCGTGGTCAAAGTGCTTGAGCTCCAGACCCGGCCGATAAGTCCAGTCGTGCCACACGGTGTCGCCGGGCGCGCGCGCCAGCAGGCGGCGCTCGGTGAGCACCAATAGACCTTTTTTAAAGCGTAATCGGGAGTCGAGGTCAACCTCCACGCCGGTTAAAACGTTCTCCCCGGATACAAGTGCTTTCGCGACCTCCGCTTGCCAGTGTTCGGGTAAGAGGCTGATCGCCGGGGCTGGCATTGCAAGTTGTTCAGTTGTCATCGTAAAACGTATTCCGGCTCAAGGCCAAGCCCGTTACAGGCAGGGATTCTGATAAAAATGGTGGCTGTCCGATCGATTCCGCCGGTCTGACGGTTGCGGATGCGCTCGGGGCGGCGGTATCATGGAGGGTACTGTATTGTATTGTATCAATACAGACTGGCAGAAACACGTTCCGCGCGGTAAGCTTCGTTTCCGGAAGTATATACAACATGATGCGCTTCAGGAAGCCGGCAAGACTGCGGTAAACATCGTACGGCAGCACCCGCCGGAACGGAAGCATGAAGTGATCATTTTTCGAAATGCCATGTAATAAAAGGGGAGTGGCATTCCGCGGCGGCGGCGAACATGGTTGCACAAGGCGGCGCTTGAATGAGCGCCTCTGAATATTAAGTGGTGCGGAAAGCGCCGAGCCTGTTATCGAAAAATTATTTACATGACAAAAGACATAGCATTTCTCCGCGTCAGCCATTTGCGCGGACCGAATATCTGGACCTATCGGCCCGTCATCGAAGCCTGGCTCGACATCGGCGAACTGGAAGATTTTCCATCGAACACCCTGCCCGGCCTGTACGAGCGGCTGCTGGCCGCCCTGCCCGGCCTGATCGAGCACCGCTGCGGCGTCGGCCAGCGCGGCGGCTTCCTGGAGCGCTTGCGCGAAGGCACCTGGTGCGGCCACATCCTGGAACACGTGGTGCTGGAACTGCAAAACCTGGCCGGCATGCGCACCGGTTTCGGCAAGACCCGCTCGACGGATGTGCGCGGCGTCTACAAGATGGCTTTCCGCACGCGCCAGGAACAGGTCGGCCGCGCCGCCCTGCTGGCCGGGCGCGAGCTGTTGCTGGCGGCCATAGCCGATCTTCCCTTCGACCTGGAAGCGCGCCTGGAACAGTTGCGCGAACTGGTGGACGAGCATTGCCTGGGGCCCAGCACGGCGCATATCGTGGAAGCGGCCACCGAGCGCAAGATTCCCGCCATCCGCCTGACGGACGGCAACCTGGTGCAGCTCGGCTACGGCGCCAGCCAGCGCCGCATCTGGACGGCGGAAACCGATCGCACCAGCGCGATTGCGGAAAGCATCGCCAGCGACAAGGATCTGACCAAGGGTTTGCTCAAGGCTTGCGGCGTGCCCGTGCCCGAGGGCAGCCTGGTGAAAAGCGCCGAGGAAGCGTGGGAAGAAGCCCAGGACATCGGCTTGCCGGTGGTGCTCAAGCCTTACGACGGCAACCACGGGCGGGGCGTCTCGCTCAATTTGAACACGCGCGCCGACGTCGAGGCGGCCTATCACCTGGCCAGCCGCAAGGGCGACAGCGCGAGCGTGCTCGTCGAGCGCTACATCGCGGGCGACGAACACCGCCTGCTGGTGGTCGGCCGCCACGTGGTGGCGGCCGCCAAGGGCGAGTCGCTGTGGATCACCGGCGACGGCGTGGCCGACATCATCGGCCTGGTCGACAGCCAGATCAACACCGATCCGCGCCGCGGCAGCGCTGAAAATTCGCCGCTGAACGCGCTGGCCCCGCAACATGGCGCCGAAATCATCCTGGAGCTGGAACGCCAGGGCTTGACGGCGTATTCCGTGCCGCTGGCCGGCCAGCGCGTGCTGATCCAGCCCAACGGCAATGTCTCGCACGACGTCACCGACTTGATTCATCCCTCCGTGGCCTTCGCCGCCGCCCTGGCCGCGCGCGTGGTCGGTCTCGACATCGCCGGCGTCGACCTGGTCACGCAAGACATTTCACTGCCCCTGGAAGTAAGCCGCGGCGCCATCATCGAAGTGAATGCCAGCCCCGGCCTGCTGGCCCATTTGCAACCGGCCGACGGTCGCCCGCGCCCGGTCGGCACGGCCATCGTCGGCCACCTGTTCGGCGCCGAGGACAGCGGCCGCATCCCGGTGGTCGGCGTCACCG
This sequence comes from Janthinobacterium sp., assembly GCA_003482555.1. Classification (GTDB taxonomy): domain Bacteria; phylum Pseudomonadota; class Gammaproteobacteria; order Burkholderiales; family Burkholderiaceae_D; genus Janthinobacterium. The sequence goes on from DMYQ01000119.1 coordinate 42,935, forward strand.
GCGGGCGCGAGGCGGCCCGGGTGGCGCGCCTGGTCGGACGCCTGCTGCGCCTGTCCGGACGGCACACCGGCGTGGCTTGCCGCGACGGCCTCTACCTCGACGGGCGCCAGGCCAGCGGCGCCGACTGCGTCAACTGGGACGCCGGCCAGCGCCTGCTGATGAACCGTTCGGTACAAGCCGCCGTCTGCGAAAACGACGCCCGCATGATATTGTCCGAGGGCTTGGCCTACGACAAGTGCGCGGTCGGCATCGTCACCGACATGGACGGCCTGGCCGATCTCGGTGAATTTTATTTGCGCGACGAAGCCGACATGAGCAAGGTGGTGCGGACCCAGGTCGACGTAATCTTGCCGGACGGTACGGCCGTGCTGAACGCGGCCGATCCGGCCGTCGCCGCGCTGGCCGAACTGTGCGACGGCAAGGTGATTTTTTACGGCCTGGACGCCAGCCTGCCCGCCCTGGTGCGCCAGCGCGCGGCCGGCGAGCGCGCCGTCTTCCTGTACGCGGACTGCATCGTGCTGGCCAGCGGCGCCGAGGAAGTCTCGCTGCTCAGCCTGTCCGCCCTGAAAGCCGGCGTCGTCGCCGAAGTGGGCGCCTTGCTGGCGGCCGTGGCGGCGGCCTGGGCGCTGAACGTGTCGCCCGAGTTGATGTGCGCCGCCCTGCGCAACTACGATCCGGCGCCCGGCGGCAAGCCGGGTAAGCTGTAAGGGGATGCCCGCGCCGGGTTAGCGCCCACTGGCACGTACCGGCGCGGGCAGGCGGCAGTCGCCCGCGCCGGTGAACTCATGCACGGCCGGCCTCGCCGGCCAAGCGCGACCCGCAACCGCGGGGCGCGTCATCACAAAGGAATGACGGTTTATGGAAGTATCACGCGTACGGGCCCTGCGCGGCCCCAATCTATGGAGCCACCACACCTCCGTCGAAGCCATCGTCGCCTGCACCTCGGGCGAACTGTGCGTCGGCGCCCTGGCCGACTTTGAAACCCGCTTGCGCGCCCGCTTCCCGCACATCGGCACCCTGCAGCCGACCGGCCACGACGACGCCATCCCCATGGCCCACGTGCTGGAACTGGCGGCGCTGGGCCTGCAGGCGCAAGCCGGCTGCCCGGTCACCTTCAGCCACACCGTGCCGACCCTGGAGCTGGGCATTTTCCAGGTGGTCGTCGAATACACCGAGGAAGCCGTCGGCCGCCTGGCGCTGGAACTGGCGCTGGAACTGTGCCGCGCCGCCTTCGACGACGCCCCCTTCGACCTGGCCGACGCCCTGCGGCGCCTGCGCGAGCTGGACGAGGATGTGCGCCTGGGGCCGAGCACGGGCGCCATCGTGCAGGCGGCCGTGGCGCGCAACATCCCCTTCCGCCGCCTGACCGATGGCAGCCTGGTGATGTTCGGCTGGGGCAGCCGCCAGCGCAAGATCCAGGCCGCCGAGATCGACAGCACCGGCGCCATCGCCGAAGCCATCGCGCAAGACAAGGAATTGACCAAGCGCCTGCTGCAGGCGGCCGGCGTGCCGGTGCCGATGGGGCGCGTGGTGAGCGACCCGGACGACGCCTGGGCCGCCGCCTGCGAGATCGGCCTACCGGTGGTGATCAAGCCGAAGGACGGCAACCAGGGCAAGGGCGTGACGGTGAACGTGACCACGCGCGAACAGTTGACGGCCGGCTACCACACGGCGTGCGAATTCCGCGACGACATCCTGGTCGAGCGCTATTTGCCGGGCAACGACTTCCGCCTGCTGGTGGTCGGCAACAAGCTGGTCGCCGCCGCCCGCCGCGACCCGCCCCAGGTGGTCGGCGACGGCGTCCATTCGGTGCGCGAACTGGTCGACCAGGTCAACCTGGACCCGCGCCGCGGCAATGGCCACGCCACCTCGCTGACCAAGATCCGCTTTGACGACATCGCCCTGGCCAGCCTGGCCAAGCAAGCCTACGTGGCCGATTCGGTGCCGCCCAAGGGCCGGCGCGTCATCTTGCGCAACAACGCCAACCTGTCCACGGGCGGCTCCGCCACCGACGTCACCGACGACGTCCATGCGGAAGTGGCGGCGCGCGCCATCGCCGCCGCGCACATGGTCGGCCTCGACATCTGCGGCGTCGACGTGGTCTGCGACAGCGTGCTGAAACCGATCGAAGAGCAAGGCGGCGGCGTGGTCGAAGTGAACGCCGCGCCCGGCTTGCGCATGCACCTGTCGCCCTCGTTCGGCAAGGGGCGCCCGGTGGGCGAGGCGATCGTCGCCTCCATGTTCGTCGACGGCGACGACGGCCGCATTCCCGTGGTGGCCGTCACCGGCACCAACGGCAAGACCACCACCGTGCGCCTGATCGCCCACCTGCTGACGGCGGGCGGCCTGCGCACCGGCATGACCAACACCGACGGCGTCTACATCGAAGGCCGGCGCATCGACAGCGGCGACTGCAGCGGCCCGCGCAGCGCCCGCAACGTGCTGCTGCACCCGGACGTCGACGCCGCCGTGTTCGAGACGGCGCGCGGCGGCATGCTGCGCGAAGGCCTGGCCTTCGACCGCTGCCAGGTGGCCGTGGTGACCAATATCGGCGCCGGCGACCACCTGGGACTGAACTACATCACCACCGTGGAAGACCTGGCCGTGCTCAAGCGCGTGATCGTGCAAAACGTCGCCGACCAGGGCGTCGCGGTGCTCAACGCGAACGACCCGGCGGTCGTCGCCATGGCCGAGAACTGCCGCGGCACGGTGACCTTTTTCGGCGCCGACCCGCAGCATCCCGTGATGACCATGCACCGCGCCCAGGGCCGGCGCGTGGTCTACGTGGACGGCGCCAACCTGGTCGCGGCCGAAGGCAAGGAGATGCAACTGCTGGCGCTGGACCAGGTGCCGATCACGCGCAATGGCAGCATCGGCTTCCAGGTCGAGAACGTGATGGCGTCGGTGGCGGCGGCATGGGCGGTGGGGCTGAGCTGGGACGCCATCCGCGCCGGCCTGGCCACGTTCACCAACGAGAGCGACAACGCGCCCGGGCGCTTCAACGTCTTCAGCTATCGCGGCGCCACCGTGATCGCTGACTACGGCCACAATCCGGACGCCATCCTGGCCCTGGTCGGCGCCGTCGACAATATGCCGGCCAAGCGCCGCTCGGTCGTCATCAGCGGCGCTGGCGACCGCCGCGACCAGGATATCCGCCAGCAGACGGCGATCCTGGGCGCCGCCTTCGACGACGTCTTTTTGTACCAGGATCAGTGCCAGCGCGGACGCGCCGACGGCGAAGTGCTGGCCCTGCTGCGCCAGGGCCTGGACGGCGCCAGCCGCACCGTCCGGGTCGAGGAAATCACCGGCGAATTCATCGCCATCGACCGGGCCCTGGAAAGTCTGGCGGAGGGCGACCTGTGCCTGATCCTGATCGACCAGGTGGAAGAGGCGTTGGCGCATATCGCGGCCCGCATCGGCGCCGCCTGAGCGGGTAAAGTGGCGCCGCGGCGACAGCGCGGCGCCTCTATCTGAAAAAAGGAAACGCATGCGTACCATAGGCCTGATCGGCGGCATGAGCTGGGAATCAAGCGCCGAATATTATCGCGTCATCAACCAACTGGTGCGTGAACGCCTCGGCCCGCTGCGCTCGGCGCAACTGCTGATGTACAGCGTCGACTTCGGCCCGATCGAGCGCGCCCAGCACGAGGGCCGCTGGGACGACGCCGCCGCCATCCTGGTGGACGCCGCGCGCCGCTTGCAGGCGGGCGGCGCCGACTGCGTCATCCTGTGCACCAACACCATGCACCTGATGGCCGAGCGCATCCAGGCGGCCGTGCCGCTGCCCTTCCTGCACATCGCCGACCCGGCCGGGCGCGCCGCCACGCAGGCGGGAGCGCTCACGGTCGGCCTGCTGGGCACCGCCTTCACGATGGAGCGCGACTTCTTCAAGGATCGCCTGGCGCACGGGCACGGCTTGACGGTACTGGTGCCATCGGCGCCCGAACGCTCCCAGGTGCACCGCATCATTTACGAAGAACTGTGCGTCGGCAAGGTGATCGATGAATCGCGCGAGGTCTACCGGCGGGCGATCGCGGCGCTGGCCGCGCGCGGGGCGCAAGCCATCATCCTCGGCTGCACCGAAATCAGCCTGCTGATACGCCAGTCCGATAGCGCCCTGCCCCTGCTCGACACGATGGCGCTGCACGCGCAAGCCGCCGTCGACTTCGCCCTCGCCGGCGACGAAGCTTAGCCCGTATCGTCACCGGGGAGAGTAGGCAAGCGCGTTGGAGGTTTCTGAGCGCGGCGTCACGCCGCTCCCGCCGCAGTGAAAAATACCTCCTTGGCCGCGAATATGCCGTTCAATGCGGCCGGAAAGCCGGCGTAGACCGCCATTTGCTGAATGACTTCAACGATCTCGCTTTTGGGAACGCCGACGTTGAGCGCGGCGCCGATATGCACTTTCAATTGGGGCGTTGCCGTTCCCTTTGCGGTCAGTAGCGCGATGATGGCGAGTTCTTTGGTCCGGTTATCGATGCCCGTGCGCGACAAGATATCCCCGTAAGAAAATTCGACGAGGAAGCGGGCAAAATCGGGAGCGATGTTCATCAGACTGTGCGTCACGGCCTTTCCCGCGCCCGCGCTCAGTTGTTCAAGTGCAGCCATGCCACGTTCGTAACGCTCACCGTTTGCCGGATGGGCTTGCGGCTGAAATGCCAGTCCCCGCTCCTGAAAAACCTCTTTTGCGGCAAGTACCGCGTTTATCGTGGCGGGAAAGCCCGCGAAAACGGCACACAGGAAAATTGTTTCAATGACCGAGTTGGCATCGCAACCGACATTGAGAGCGCCCGCAATATGGTACTTGAGCTGTGGCTGGGCATTGCCCATTGCCGCTAATGCCACAACGGTACACAGTTGCCTTGTCTGTAAATCGAGTTCCTTGCGCGACATGATATCGCCATAGCCAAATTCGACCGTCAGTCGGGCCAGATCGGGGGCGATGCCCTGAAGGCTGGTGAGTGGCGCGGCGTAATTGGCGCCGCCGACTTGCTTGAGGACTTGGATGCCGATGTCGTAGCGATGGGATTCGGTGCTTGTCATTTTGCTGCTCCTGGGATCGGATGGTGGGGTAGTCGACTTCAACGTCGAGGTATCCACTCTATGTAGTTGGCAGCAAACCATCCAATACCATTTTCGTGATACCTTTTCGGTATGAGCGCACCCATCGACCTGCGCGAACCAGCAAGCCTTGGCGTCGCCCTGACGCCTTTCCCGGTCCACAGCGATATGGCCCTGACGGCGGCCGGCTAACGGGGTAACACAGGGGGCGGCCGAGTCGTTTCTCGCTGGCTCCGCCAAACCTTCAATCCACGCAGAGCGCGAATTCACCCTCGACACCCGCAAACAGGGCGAGATCGTGCTGATCCGCAATTGGGGCTCAGGCGACTACCGCGAGCTTGACACCGTCCATGGCACTCGGTCTATCTTGTCGATGGTTGCTTCTAGCACGTCGGCATGATTTCCTAATATTTCCCTTCAGTGCACTGCCACGCGATGCGCCACACCGAAACGCTCGGCCAATTCGGCAAGGCGCTTGTCCAACGTCCACAGCTTTGCGCTCGGCGTAATCAGCGTTGATGTCAATAAAACCCTGTCAACGAGCCCACATCCCATCCCGTATATTGATTCGCGTTCAATGAATTCCATGGTTTCGTGCAAACCGACATGCTGGGTCATCTGGAGCAAGCCTAAGTCACCAAGCGTTTGTGTCCTCGGCGCAGGCGGCGTGCCGCAGGCGATCTCCCCTATGACTATAGGGTGCGTGAGTACCATGTCTTGGTTGAGCAGATTCTCGAGCGCCAGATTGGGGTTCCGAAAGTGCTCGATCCACACGGATGTATCGACGAGCACGCCACTCATTGGGCTGACTCGGGCCGGCGCCGAGTTACTGCAGACATCTCTGGCATCGCGCCGCCCAAGGCAGCCAAACGCTTGGCTGCGCGCACGGGCACGAAGGTCTTAATAGCCTCCCGAAAGAGGTCCGCCTTGTCCATGGACGGATCCGCGACCTCGAGGGCTTTGTTGTACAGTTCGTCGTCGATCGTGACGGTGGTTCTCATGATGGCTCTTTGAATCAGAAATGATGTAAATATGCATCTAATATCGCATCACCATAAGCCCTGGACGGACAGGGGAGTCCTCTCGGGGCCGCAGCCGGCGCTCTCACAAACACGGCTACCGATTCAGGGTCACGACCGATTCACCATTAAGGCCGCCAAGACCCGCGAGCGAACGCTGGCGACGGGTTCTCCAATATGAGCCATCGCCGGTAACATGAACACGGCGTTACCGTCCTTTGCAGCGAATCCGAGCCGAAATCGCCGTCGAATGCGAGCACGGTCGGCTTGCTCGCCAGCCGCGCGCCCTACACCAGGCGTCCGGCCGCGATCGTGATGGTACGCGCGCAACGGGCCGCGATCGAGGTATCGTGCGTCACCAGGACCAGGGTCGAGCCGTGCTCGCGGTTCAGCTCGAACATCAACTGGATCACCGCTTCGCCGGTGGCCGCGTCCAGGCTGCCGGTCGGTTCATCCGCGAACAATAGCGGCGGCTCGGTGACGAAGGCGCGCGCCAGCGCCACCCGCTGTTGCTCGCCGCCGGAGAGGTATTTCGGATAGTGCCGCAAGCGGCTATCGAGCTTGACGCGGCCCAGCATGGCCTGCGCCTTTACCCGCGCGTCCGGGTCGCCACGCAATTCCAGCGGCAACATGACGTTTTCCAGGGCCGTCAAATGGGCCAGCAACTGGAAGGATTGGAAGACGAAACCCAGCTTGGCCATGCGCAAGCCCGCGCGGCCATCCTCGTCGAGGGCGAAGATATCCACGCCGTCCAGCCACACTTTGCCTTCGGATGGCGTGTCCAATCCGGCCAGCAAACCGAGCAGGGTCGACTTGCCGGAACCGGAAGCGCCGACAATGGCAAGCGTCTCCGCCCTTTGCACGGTAAAATCCACGCTGTGCAAGATCGTCAGCTCGCCGTCCGCGTCGGGCACGCGCTTGGCCAGGGCCGTCACCGCGATCGCAAGCGGCGCCGCGGCCGGCCGCGCCGCGACGGCGGCAAGGTGATCCGGCCCGGAATGGGCCGCTTCGTGAACATTTGTGGAAGTCGCTTTTGGAAATTCTGGCATGCTGATCCATCTAAAAAAAATACGTGAACAATCTCCGGCCAATAACGGCCGCCCAGTGCGGCGGCGTCATGCGCTGCGCTCGCTGGCCGTCCTGCTGTTGGCAACCGGCCTGGCCACGGGCGCGACGAGCGCCTATTCTGCACCAAAAACGCTGCTGGTGCTGGGCGACAGCCTGTCGGCCGAATACGGCTTGAGCCGGGGCAGCGGTTGGGTGGCCCTGATGGAGCGCCGCCTGCAAGCGGAAAAAATCGACGCCACCGTCGTCAACGCCAGCATCAGCGGCGAAACCACCAGCGGCGGGCGCACCCGCCTGCCCGCCCTCTTGATAAAATACCACCCATCCATCGTGCTCATCGAACTGGGCGCCAACGACGCCTTGCGCGGCTTGCCGGTGCCGGCGGCGACGGCGAATCTGCGCGCCATGAGCCTGCAGGCGCGTCAGGCGGGCGCCCGCGTGATGCTGATCGGCATGCGGGTGCCACCCAACTATGGCCGCGACTATACCGAGAAGTTTTTCGGCATGTATGGCGCGCTGGCCAAGGAATTGAAGGCGCCCCTGGTGCCCTTCATGCTCGACGGCGTCGCCGACCGGCCCCAGTTGTTTCAGGCCGACCGCCTGCACCCGCTGGCGGAAGCCCATCCAACCATTCTGGCCAATATCTGGCCCACACTGCTTCCCATGCTCAAAAAACAATGAAATACCCTGCCCTGCTCAGTTTTGAAGACGTACTGCCGCGGCTAGCCGAATTCGACGCCATCATCGACGCCCGCAGCCCATCCGAATACGCGCTCGACCACCTGCCCGGCGCCATCAATTGCCCGGTGCTGGACGACGCCCAGCGCATCACCGTCGGCACCATGTACAAACAGGTCAACGCCTTCGAAGCGAAGAAAGTCGGCGCCGCCATGGTGGCCAAGAACATCGGCCAGCACATCGAGACCCTGTGGCTGGACAAGCCGCGCGGCTGGCAACCCTTGATTTACTGCTGGCGCGGCGGCAACCGCAGCGGCGCCATGGCCCACATCCTGGCCAAGATCGGCTGGCCCGTGGTGCAACTCGACGGCGGCTACAAGGCTTACCGCAACCACGTCAACCTGGCCCTGGCGGAAACGCCGGCGCCCTCCTTCAAGGTGATTTGCGGCACCACCGGCAGCGGCAAGAGCCGTTTGCTGGAAGTGCTGCACGCGCAAGGCGCGCAAGTGCTCGATCTGGAGCAATTGGCGGCCCACCGCGGCTCCGTCCTGGGCAATCTGCCTAGCCAGGCGCAACCGTCGCAAAAGGCCTTCGAAAGCGCGATCTGGCAGCGCCTGCGCGAATTCGACCCGGCCCGTCCCGTGTTCATCGAATCGGAAAGCAAAAAGGTGGGCAATGTGCGCGTGCCGGACGCCCTGATGGAAAAGATGCGCGCCTCGCCCTGCGTCGCACTGACCCTGTCGCGCCCAAACCGGGTGCGTTTGCTGATGGAGGATTACGACCACTTCACGCAACATCCGGGAACCCTGAACGTCCAGCTCGATTGCCTGCTGAGCCTGTACGGCCGGGAGAAAATCAGCCGCTGGCACGAGATGGCCAACGCTGGCCAGATGCCTGAGCTGGTCGACGAATTGCTGCTCCAGCATTACGATCCGGCCTATCTGCGTTCGATCGACCGCAACTTCCTGCACTACGGGGACGCTGAAGTGCTGACCCTGGACGACATCTCGGAAGCGGCCTTCCTGGCCGCCGCCCGCCATTTGCAAGCGGGCACCTAGACGCAGCGGGACGGCCCCGCCGCGGCGGGCCTTTGCAAGACGTGAAAAAGCCGCTCGAAAGCGGCTTTTTCACGTCCATCAACTTCTTTTATTTACTGTCGCTATCGCCGTCACCCTTCGCTTGCGCGATCGGCTTGAGGATCTTGACCTTGGCTTTTTGCTTGAGCGCTTCGACATAATCGTAGACCTCTTGCTGGGCCAACATATTGGCGATCTTTTCTTGCTCCGACGCGCGCCGCGCCACATCCGGTGCCGCTTGCTGCACCTTGCCGATGCGATAGATGCCATAACCGGTGCCGGGCACGTCGACGCCCACATAGGCCGGCAACTTGCTGACGTCGGCCTTCAACACTTGCCCGATGGCGGCGCGGTTGATGCCTTCGATTTTGCTGCGCGACACAACTTTGACTTCCCCGAAGCCAGCCGCGTCATCCGATGCCTTCAGGGCCGCCAGTTTCGTTTCGCCAGCTTTCTTGACCAGCTTGAGCGCTTCTTCCTGGGTCACGCGCTGACGGATCACATCGGCGACTTCGGCCAGCGGGCGCTTGCCGGCCGGTTTGAATTCAACGACGCGTCCGGCGATCAGGGTATTCGGCGCCACTTCCACGGCTTGCGTGTTGCGCTTATTTTTCAGCACGTCGTTGGAAAACACTTCGGCCAGGAACTTGGCGCTGTTATACGGCGCCTTGCCCAGCGCCGGGGACGGCGTGCGCGACAGATTGGCGGCCGTTTCCACTTTCAGCTTGAACTTGTCGACCACCGGTTTCAGGCTGTCGGCTTGCTCGTAGACGATGTTGGTGAATTGCTCCGCCAATTCCGAATATTTCTTGGCGATTTTTTGCTTCGTCAGCTCGGCCACGATGTCACCCTTGACGGCATCCAGCGGTTTGACGGCGGCCGGCGTGAGCGCGGTCACGGTCAAGATGTGGAAACCAAAGTCGGAGCTGACCAGATCGCTGATTTCGCCTTGCTTGAGCTTGAACACGGCATCTTCCACCGGTTTCGGCAGCGAACCTTTTTCAACCACATCCAGATCACCGCCCAGTTCGGCCGAGGCGGGGTCTTGCGATTGCGCCTTGGCGATCTTGGCAAAGTCGGCCGGCGCCTTGCGCACGCTGGCCAGGATGGCTTCAGCCTTGGCCTTGGCGGCGGCCTTGTCGGCGGCGCTGGCGTCTTTCTTGACGGCGATCAGGATGTGGCTGGCGCGGCGCGTTTCCGGGCTGGTGAAGCGGGCCTGGCTCTGGGTATAAAAGGCGCTCACTTCGGCGTCGCTGACGCTGATCTGGTCGGCCACGGCGGCGCCGTCGAAGACCACGTATTCCACTTTGACTTGCTCGGGAATTTCAAAGAACTTGCTGTTCTTATCATAGAAAGCCTTGACCATGTCATCAGTCACTTTGACCTGGGCCAAGTATGGCGTCATCGGCACCAGCAATTCCTGCACTTCGCGTTCTTGCTCGTTGATGTCGGACAGGCGGCCCGCCACCGACTTGGGTGCAAACGCGCTGTCCTGGATGGCGCCGATCAATTGCTGCGCAGCTTTATCCTTGCGCAAGCTTTCCTGATACATTTGCGGCGTCATGCCTTGCGCGGCCAGCAGGGACTTGTAACGTTCGACGTCGAATTTACCGTCCGCCAGAGTCAAGCCGGGGATTTCCATGATGGTCTTTTGCAAGCTCTCGTCGCTGACGCTCAAGTGATTGCGGCTCACTTCGGCGTTCACGGCGCGCTCGGCGATCAGGCGATCGAGGATGTCTTGCTTGGCTTCCGGCGTATCGAACATTTTCTGGTCGAATTGCGCGCCCAGCATCTGACGGTAGCGATCGATTTGCTGACGCTGCGCGCCTTCCCATTGTTGCTGCGTGATCGGCTGGCCACCGACCTTGGCGATAGTCGAGGCGTCGTCGCCGAAACCCTTGTAGCCGCTGATACCGACCAGCGCGAACGACGGAATGATGAGCAACATCAGGAAAAACTGCATCAAGCGTTGATGGGTACGAATAAATTCAAACATGGTCAGCCGATTCGGATTTGAGTGGATTACGATGGACTTGCATATATAAAAAAAGACGAACTTGCGTTCGCCTTTCTTTGTTGCGGCGGAGTGGATCGGGACTTTTTCGCAGTCCACTTCCCCTTTATATTCAATGACTTGGCGGCCAATCCGAACGCTGAATCTGCCGTCAAAATCAATACCACTGGATTTTACAGTGAGCCTAGCGCTATAGCAAGGGCAAATCATGGGGGAAATGCGGCCCGGCGCGCCATTTTCAAGCCGGGAAAGCGGGCTGAAACGAAGCCGGACCGCGCGCCGGCGCCCGCCCATGCGCCATCGGCGGCGCGGCCTGGGTGGCGGCCTGATGCGGGCATTGGGTTCGGCGCGAAAAACGCAAACCTCGACCCGGATATGGATCGCCATCGTACAGCGACGGGCATTATATTCTTCCCTGGGTAGGCGGCTTCGATCGCCATATACCACGGCGTATATAAAGTGAGGCTGGGTATCCAGCCCCATGTGTTCGCGCCGCCATTGAATAAAAACGGTACCGACAAAAGAAAAACCCCCGCGACTCAAAAAGCCGCAGGGGTATCTTGCTCTGGCGGAGTGGACGGGACTCGAACCCGCGACCCCCGACGTGACAGGCCGGTATTCTAACCAACTGAACTACCACTCCTGGTATCACTGCAGTATTTTTGGCGGAGCGAACGGGACTCGAACCCGCGACCTCCGACGTGACAGGCCGGCATTCTAACCAACTGAACTACCGCTCCCAAAAAATACAAGGCACTACATTATCCGACTTGCGCCGCCCCGATAAACCGGAACGCCATCACTGCCAGATATTTCCGGTGATTGTCACCTCACCGAAGTCCGTTAGTTTACTGCATCTTTCAAAGCTTTACCAGCTTTAAATTTTGGAACCTTGGCCGCTTCGATCGTGATCGGTTCCTTGGTGCGCGGGTTGCGACCGGTACGCTCGGCCCGTTCGCTCACCGAGAAGGTACCGAAGCCGACCAGGGTCACGCTATCGTTCTTTTGCAAGGTTTCCGTCACACCAGCGATCACGGCGTCGAGCGCGCGCGCCGCGGCCGCTTTCGAAATGTCAGCTTTTTCAGCGATATGGTCGATCAATTCAGTCTTATTCACTAGCGTCCCCGTTACAAAGGTGTATATCGTTTTACCGCGTTGTGCTATTTACGCGGCAATCTTGCGGAAGAAAATTCTGCAGGCCGTATTAAACAAGCCGTGCTGTCTTGTGTCAAGCGCTTTGGCTGAGGAACACGCCCTGAAAAGCAAACAAGCGCCGTGAAAGCGCTTGTTTGGGTGGGAAAGCTTAAAAAGCTCAGTGCTTGACGACTTCGCCCGGCACTTCCGGCTTCACGGCGGCGACCGCGGCCGCCTCCACCAGCGGCACTTCCAGCAAGGCCACGGGAGCCCGTTCCAGCGCGATTTCCAAGACTTTATCGATCCAGCGCACCGGCACGATTTCCAGCTTGTTTTTCACGTTGTCGGGAATCTCGGCCAGATCCTTGACGTTTTGCTCGGGTATGAGCACCGTCTTGATGCCGCCCCGGTGCGCCGCCAACAGCTTTTCCTTCAAGCCGCCGATCGGCAACACTTCGCCGCGCAAGGTGATCTCGCCCGTCATCGCCACGTCGGCCCGCACGGGAATGCCGGTAAATACCGACACCAGGGCCAGGGTCATGGCCACGCCGGCCGAAGGACCATCTTTCGGCGTCGCGCCTTCCGGCACGTGGATGTGGATGTCGCTCTTCTCAAACACTTCCGGCTTGATGCCGAGTCGGGCGGCGCGGCTGCGCACGACGGTGCGGGCCGCTTCGATCGATTCCTTCATCACGTCGCCCAGGGTACCGGTGCGGATGATGCCGCCCTTGCCCGGCATCGTCACCGCTTCGATGGTCAGCAAATCGCCACCCACCTCGGTCCAGGCCAGACCGACCACCTGGCCGACCTGGTTTTCCTTTTCGGCGACGCCGAAATCGTAGCGCCGCACGCCGAGGAATTTGTCCAGGTTCTTCGAATTGACGATGACCTTATTTTCTTGCTTTTTGAGCAGCAGCATCTTGACCACCTTGCGGCAGATCTTCGACACTTCGCGTTCCAGCGAGCGCACGCCCGCTTCCCGCGTGTAGTAACGGATGATGTCGCGCAAGGCCGATTCGGCGATGCTGATTTCGTCTTCCTTCAAACCGTTGTTCTTGATTTGCTTCGGCAACAGATAGCGCTGCGCGATGCTGGTCTTTTCATCTTCGGTATAGCCGGACAGACGTATGACTTCCATGCGGTCGAGCAGCGCCGGCGGGATGTTGTACGAGTTCGAGGTGGCCACGAACATCACGTCCGACAAGTCGAAATCGACTTCGATGTAATGGTCGGAGAAGGTGTGATTCTGTTCCGGATCGAGCACTTCCAGCAGCGCCGACGAAGGGTCGCCGCGGAAGTCCGCGCCCATCTTGTCGACTTCATCGAGCAAGAACAGGGGATTGCGCACGCCGACCTTGGCCAGCGATTGCAAGATCTTGCCCGGCATCGAACCGATGTAAGTGCGGCGATGACCGCGGATCTCGGCCTCGTCGCGCACGCCGCCCAGCGCCATGCGCACGAACTTGCGGTTCGTGGCGCGGGCGATCGATTGCCCGAGCGACGTCTTGCCGACGCCGGGAGGACCGACGAAGCACAGGATGGGTGCTTTCAGCTTGTCGACGCGTTGTTGCACCGCGAGGTATTCCAGGATGCGTTCCTTGACCTTGTCGAGACCGTAGTGGTCGCCTTCCAGCACCTTTTCGGCATTGCTCAAGTCGTTGTTGACCTTGGATTTCTTTTTCCAAGGCAAGCTGACGAGGGTGTCGATATAGTTGCGCACGACAGTGGCCTCGGCCGACATGGGCGACATCAGCTTGAGCTTTTTCAATTCGCTGGTGGCCTTGTCGAGCGCTTCCTTCGGCATTTTTGCCGTGATGACTTTCTTTTCCAGCTCGTCCAGGTCGGCACCGTCCTCGCCCTCGCCCAATTCTTTCTGGATGGCCTTGACTTGCTCGTTCAGGTAATACTCGCGCTGCGACTTTTCCATCTGGCGCTTGACGCGGCCGCGGATGCGTTTTTCCACTTGCAGGATGTCGAGTTCACCTTCCAGTTGTCCCAGCAAGTGCTCGAGACGCTTGGAAACGCTGAAGATTTCCAGGATGACTTGCTTTTGTTCCAGCTTCAGCGGCAGATGGGCGGCCACGGTGTCGGCCAGACGGCCGGCGTCGTCGATGCCCGACAGCGAAGCGAGGATTTCCGGCGGGATTTTCTTGTTCAGTTTGACGTACTGGTCGAATTGCTGGACGATCGCGCGCCGCATCGCTTCGACTTCGGACTCGTCGCCCGGCTCGGATTCGAGCGGCGTCAGTTCGGCGACGAAATGCGTCGGCGAATCGCTGATGTGGTTGATGCGCGCGCGCTGGGCGCCTTCGACCAAGACCTTGACGGTGCCGTCCGGCAGTTTCAGCATTTGCAAGATATTCGCGACGCAACCGATCTCGTAGATATCGGAGGCGGACGGCTCATCCTTGGCGGCGGCTTTTTGCGCGGCCAGCATGATGCTCTTGCCCTGCTCCATCGCAGCCTCGAGCGCCTTGATCGATTTTGGGCGGCCAACAAACAGCGGTATCACCATATGCGGGAAAACTACAACATCCCGCAGCGGCAATAACGGCAGTTGAGTTTGCTCAGTTAATTTGGAAGTTGTCATGGCGTACCTTATAGAAAGCGTATAGACGATGTTGGCGCTTGCTGCCAAAACACAAGCCCGGCGTGGAGAAATAATTCTGCGAAAGAAGGATATTTTGTCGATTTCACAAAAAACACCGGTAAAACTCCAATCGATAGGCAAATTTTCAAGAAAAAAGCCACGCGCGACGATTGTCGCGAGTGGCTTTTCGAGTGAAGCCTGCCATCTATTATTGATTTAAATTGTACCGCCTTGCATTAGGGATGCAAATCCCTTTTATGCAATAGTGTGGCGGGAATTTAGTTTTCTCCGGAAGCTTTTGCGGGCTCTTGGTAAATCAACAAAGGTTTGGCGCCGCTGGTGATCGTATTTTCATCGATCACGACCTTGACGACGTTTTGCTCGTTCGGCAACTCGTACATCACGTCCAGCAGAGCGTGCTCAAGAATGGAGCGCAAGCCGCGCGCGCCCGTCTTGCGCGCCAGTGCTTTCTTGGCGATCGCGTGCAGGGCGGCGGGACGGATTTCCAGTTCCGCGCCTTCCATTTCCAGCAATTTCGAATATTGCTTGATGAGGGCGTTTTTCGGTTCGATCAAGATCTGGATCAGCGCCTCTTCCGTCAACTCGCTCAGGGTGGCGACGACGGGCAGACGGCCGACCAGTTCGGGAATCAGTCCGAACTTGATCAAATCTTCCGGCTCCGCTTCCAGCAACACTTCGCTGCTGGCCCGTTGCGACTGGCTCTTCACCGTGGCCGAGAAACCGATGCCGCTCTTTTCGGAACGGTTCGAAATGATCTTGACGAGGCCGTCGAAGGCGCCGCCGCAGATGAACATGATGTTGGTCGTGTCGATCTGCACGAAATCCTGGTTCGGATGCTTGCGCCCGCCCTGCGGCGGCACCGAAGCCATCGTGCCTTCGATCAGTTTCAGCAAGGCTTGCTGCACGCCTTCGCCGGAAACGTCGCGGGTGATCGAGGGATTGTCGGACTTGCGCGAAATCTTGTCGATCTCATCGATGTAGACGATGCCGCGCTGGGCCTTGTCGACGTCGTAGTTGCAGCTTTGCAGCAGCTTCTGGATGATGTTTTCCACGTCCTCGCCCACATAACCGGCTTCGGTCAGGGTGGTGGCGTCGGCGATCACGAAAGGCACGTTGAGCATGCGGGCCAGGGTCTGGGCCAGCAGGGTCTTGCCGGAGCCGGTGGGGCCGACCAGCAAGATGTTGCTCTTGGCTAGTTCGATGTCATCCTTCTTGCCCAGATGCTTCAAACGCTTGTAGTGGTTGTACACGGCCACCGACAGGATGCGCTTGGCCGTTTGCTGGCCGATCACGTATTGATCGAGCAAGGCGGCAATTTCTTGCGGCGTCGGCAGGTCGGACTTCGTGCCCGTGACCGATTCGATGCTCGACGTTTCATCGCGGATGATGTCGTTGCACAAGTCTATGCATTCATCGCAGATGAACACGGAAGGGCCGGCGATGAGTTTTTTCACCTCATGCTGGCTCTTGCCACAGAATGAGCAATACAGTAATTTTTCGCCGCTAGAGGATTTTTTGTCTGACATAAGGCATTTTGGTTGGAACTGCATTAACAATATTGCAAAAATCGCTTGCAGGGAGCCACGTGTGCGCACGAAACCGTACACAAGCTCCATGCTACCCGAAATGAAAACGAAACGCCCGAACGTTTAAGCGCCCGGGCGTTTTTTAGCAATACCGGTTGGGACGCATCAAGCGCGGCTGGTCAACACTTTGTCGATCAAGCCATACTCGGCGGACTCGTCGGCGGACATGAAACGATCGCGATCCGTGTCCTTGGCGATTTGCTCGACCGTCTGGCCGGTGCGATCGGCCAGGATACCGTTCAGGCGGCTGCGCAGGTACAGAATCTCGCGCGCCTGAATTTCGATATCGGAAGCCTGCCCTTGCGAGCCGCCCGACGGTTGATGAATCATGATGCGCGAATTCGGCAGGGAAAAACGCTTGCCCTTTGCGCCCGCCGCCAGCAAGAAGGCGCCCATCGAAGCCGCCATGCCGGTGCACAGGGTGGAGACGTCCGGCTTGATGAACTGCATCGTGTCGAAAATCGCCATGCCGGCCGAGACCGAGCCGCCAGGCGAGTTGATGTAGAGCGAAATATCCTTGTCCGGATTTTCACTCTCCAAAAACAACAACTGAGCCACGATCAAGTTCGCCATCTGGTCGTGCACGGGGCCGACCATGAAAATCACGCGTTCCTTGAGCAGGCGCGAGTAGATGTCGTAAGAGCGCTCGCCGCGGCCGCTCTGTTCCACCACCATCGGCACCAGGCCGAGCATTTCTGTGTCCAGCGCCGGATTACGGTTCATACCTGTCATGTTTTATCCTTGTGCAGCAGTGCGCGCCCCGCCAAGGCGGCGCGCGCACTGCTCTTGAGCGTTTGATTTACGCTTGTGCGTTGCTTCCCATCAACTCGTCGAAGGCAACCGCTTTCGACGTGACTTTCGACAGGCCCAGCACATAGTTGACGACGTTTTCTTCCAATACAAGGGCTTCGACTTCACCCAGGCGTTGACGGTCGCTGTAGTAGTACTTCAGCACTTCGCGCGGGTCTTCATAGCTTTGGGCGAAATCTTCGACCTGGGCCTTGACTTGTTCCGGCGTCGCTTGCAAATTGTTGGCGCCCACCAGTTGCGACAGGATCAGGCCCAGGCGTACGCGACGCTCGGCTTTTTCCGCGAACAGTTCCGGTGGGAATGGCACATCCTTGACGTTCATGCCGCGTTGCGCCATGTCTTGACGGGTCATTTCAGCGAGGCGCTCGGAATCCTGCGCGACCAGCGTCTTCGGCACGTCCAGTTCGGCGATCTTGACCAGCGCATCCATCACGCTTTCCTTGTTGCGGGCCTTGACGCGGCCAGCGACTTCGCGTTGCAGATTGACCTTGATGTCTTCACGCATTTTCACCAGGTCGCCATCGGCGACGCCCAGCGATTTGGCGAATTCGTCGTTCACTTCCGGCAAGTGCGCCCATTCCAGTTTCACCAGGGTGATCGTGAAGGAGGCGGTTTTGCCGGCCACGTCTTTACCGTGGTAGTCTTCCGGGAAAGCCAAGGGGAAGGTTTTCGCTTCGCCGACTTTCAAACCGATGGTGGCCGCTTCGAACTCGGGCAACATGCGGCCTTCGCCGAGCACGAAGGAGTAGCCGTCGGCTTTGCCGCCCGGGAACGCGACGCCGTCGATGGAACCGGTGAAATCCACGGTGACCTTGTCGCCGCTTTGCGCGCTTTGCTCCGCGCCGCCGTCGCCATGCTCGCCCGCTTCACCCTTGGTGTGGTAATGCACGCGCTGCTTGCGCAAGATGTCGATGGTCTTGTCGATTTCCGCTTCCGACACGTCGGCCTTGACGGTTTCGATTTCGACGCCGCTCAGGTCGCCGATCACGACTTCAGGATAGACTTCGAAGGTCGCGTCGAAAGCCAGCACGCCTTCGGCCGCTTCTTCTTTCGGTTCGATCTTCGGGTAGCCGGCCACGCGCAGCTTGTTTTCGTTGGCGGCGTCGTTGAAGGCGCGGCCGACTTTGTCATTGAGCACTTCGGTTTCGATTTGATAACCGAATTGTGCCGCGACCATTTTTAAAGGAACTTTGCCCGGACGGAAGCCCGGTGCCTTAGCCGTACGGGCTTGCACTTTCAGGCGCTTCTCGACTTCCGTGCGGACGTCCGTCAGCGGGAAGGAGATCGTGATACGACGTTCGAGTTTGCCCAAGGATTCGACTGCAGTTGCCATGTAAAAATCGTCCAAAAAATAAGATACTGTTGGTGCGAGGAAGGTGGGCTGCCGGCTCTCCGCCACTGTTGGCGTCAAGTCGGGCCCGATTCCACCCCGCTCGCATATTCATCTGCCGGCGCTTGCCGCACACAGCCGCCGTGACCATCCCTGCGGGACGCCAGACAACTCCGTGCGCCATGACGCGACAGGGCTCCGACCGCTCAGCCTTGCCATTAAGAAAATAGCAGGGCTGACCATAATTCGGTAAAGCGTGGCATTATAACAAAGGCCCGGAAGAAGTGGCTAACATTGCGTACCGATCCCTCGGGATCGTCATAGTGCAATGCGACATTTCCAGCGCATCCAGTCCATACCTTGTTTCATGCCGGGAAACAGAGCCATGGGCCCGTCACCAAAACACAGTATATGCGATTCGGGGCCCGCTCCAAACAAGAAAAATACTGATTTAATGCTGCGCGGGCTCACCCTTGATTTGATGCATATCAAGGAGCACGGCAAAGTACCATGCGCCGCTATCCACCTCCGGGTCGCCGGCGCCGTGGACGCCTTCGCCGAAGGGGCGATCCTGCCAATTCTGGTGCGGATGGGGAGACTCGAACTCCCAAGCCGAAGCACTGGCTTCTAAGACCAGCGTGTCTACCAATTCCACCACATCCGCCTTGCTTTACCGCACTTGCCGATAATACTGCTGTCACCGCCCGATTCTAGCAAGTCGAGCCGCTTCTGGCTACGCCGTTCGCCTTGGCGATGAACAACAACGCGGCATTCTACTGGATTTCCCTGGAGAATGCCGCGTTTTTCCATACTTTTGCGACTAGGCCGCCGCCGCCGCTTGCGGGGTGGCGTCGGGCGCCGCTTTCGGCGCCGGTTTCTTGACCCGGAACCAGGCCGCGTACAGGGCCGGCAAGAACAGCAGGGTGAGCGCCGTCGCCAGGATCAGGCCGCCCATGATGGCGACCGCCAGCGGCCCCCAGAACACTGAACGCGACAGCGGAATCATGGCCAGCGCGGCGGCAGCGGCCGTCAGCACGATGGGGCGGCAGCGGCGCACGGCCGATTCGACGATCGCATCCCACGGCTCGGCGCCGGCGGCGATGTCTTGCTCGATCTGGTCGACCAGGATCACCGAGTTGCGGATGATCATGCCGAACAGGGCGATCACGCCCAAGTTGGCAACAAAGCCCAGCGGCCGATGCAAGACCAGCAGGGCCGCCGCCGCCCCCGCCACACCCAGCGGGCCGGTCAGGAACACCAGCAGGGAGCGCGAGAAACTGTGCAATTGCAACATCAGCAAGGTAAAGATGATGAAGATGGCCAGCGGCAAATTGGCCGCGATCGACGCTTCGGCTGCGCCGCTGTCGGCCGCCGCGCCCTTGACGGTGATGCGGTAGCCGGCCGGCAAGGTGGCGCGCAATTCATCCATCTTCGGCGTCAGCTGGGTCGACACGGTCGGCCCCTGAATGTTGTCGGCGACGTCCGATTGCACCGTGATCGCCCATTCGCGCCCTTCGCGCCAGACCACGCCCGGTTCCCACACGAAATGGGCGCGCGCCACCTGGGAAATGGTGACCGACTTGCCGCCGGCGGCGGGAATGTTGGTATCGTTGAGCACGGAAATCGTGGAACGCTCTTCCAGCGGCTGGCGCAACTGGATATCGATCAGCCTGTTGCTCTCGCGGAACTGGCCGATGGCCGTGCCGGACAGGATGGTGTTGGCGGCCCGCATCACCGTCTGCGAGGTGATGCCGAGCGCGCGCATCTTGTCCTGGTCCAGATCCAGGCGCAAGACCTTGACCGATTCGTTCCAGTTATCGTTCACGCCCACCGTGTTCTTGTTGGCGCGCATGATGTCCTTGACCTCATCGGCGATCACGCGCACCTTGCCCACTTCCGTGCCGGTGACGCGAAATTGCACCGGATACGGCACCGGCGGCCCGTTCGGCAAGAGCTTGACGCGCCCCCGCACTTCCGGGAAATCGGTCTTGAAGACGGCCACGATCTTGTCGCGCAAGATGGCGCGCGCTTCCAGCGACTTGGGCAGCACGACAATTTGCGACACATTGGTCTGCGGGAAGATCTGATCGAGCGGCAGATAGAAGCGCGGGCTGCCCGTGCCGACGTAACTGGTGACGCTTTCCACGCCGTCGAGTTTACGCACGAAGGCTTCGAATTTCTTCACCTGGGCTTCGTTGGCGGCAAAGGCGGTGCCTTCCGGCGTCCACATTTCCACCATCAGTTCCGGCCGGCTCGAATCGGGAAAGAATTGCTTCTCGATAAAGTTGAAACCGTAGATGCCCAGCGCAAAGACGGCCAGGGTGGCGGCGATGGTCGTCTTGCGCCACTCCACGCACCAGTTGACGGTGGCGCGGAACCGCCGGAAGCCGGGCGTGTCGAACAGATCGTGATGACCGCCCGCGTGCGGCTTGACTTTGAGCAGCACATAACCGATGTAGGGCGTAAACACCACCGCCACCACCCAGGAAATGACCAGGGCCAGCGCGTTCACGGAAAACAGGGAAAAGGTGTATTCGCCGGCCGCCGACTTGGCCAGGCCGATAGGCAAGAAGCCGGCCACCGTGATCAGGGTGCCGGTCAGCATGGGCATGGCCGTCGAACTGTAGGCGAAGGTGGCGGCGTCGAAGCGGGAAAAGCCCTCTTCCATCTTGCGCACCATCATTTCGACGGCGATGATGGCGTCATCGACCAGCAAGCCCAGGGCAATGATCAAGGCGCCCAGGGAAATCTTGTGTAAATCGATGTCGAGCATGCGCATGAACAGGAAAGTCACGGCCAGCACCAGGGGAATGGTGAGCGCGACCACCAGGCCCGGCCGCACATCCAGGCGGAAAGGCTTGGTGTGTAAACCCAGGGCCAGGAAACTGACGGCCAGCACGATCAAGATCGCCTCGATCAGGGTGTGGACGAATTCGCCGACCGAGGCGGTGACGGCCTCCGGTTGGTTCGAGACGCGCTCGAGCTCTATGCCAACCGGCAATTGCCCCTTCATGCGAGCTACCGTCGCTTGCATGTGCTTGCCCATCTCGATGATGTTGCCGCCCTTTTCCATCGACACGCCCAAGCCGATCACTTCCTTGCCATTGAAGCGCATCTTGCTTTGCGGCGGGTCCACGTATTCGCGCTTGACGGCGGCGAAGTCGCCCAGGCGGAAGGTGGTGCCGTTGGCGCGCAGCTCCAGGTTTTCCAGGTCTTTCACGGTTTTCAGGGCGCCCGTCACGCGCACCTGCAAATTATCGGTCGCCGTCACCAGCACCCCGGTCGACTCGACCGAGTTCTGCGTGCTGAGCTGGTTGACGATGGCCTCGATGGGAATGCCCAGTTGCGCGAATTTCTTGTGCGAAAACTCGATATTGATCTTTTCTTCCTGCACGCCGAACAGTTCGACCTTGGCCACCATCGGCACGTTGAGCAATTGCTGGCGCACGAAGTCGGCGTAATCCTTCATCTCGGCATAGGTGAAGCCGTCGCCGGAGAGGGCGAAGATGGAACCGAAAGTGTCGCCGAACTC
The DNA here is from genome assembly GCA_003482555.1 of Janthinobacterium sp. Lineage (GTDB taxonomy): Bacteria > Pseudomonadota > Gammaproteobacteria > Burkholderiales > Burkholderiaceae_D > Janthinobacterium. The sequence goes on from DMYQ01000119.1 coordinate 64,848, forward strand.
GTCGTTGAAAAAGGGGCCGGAAACGCCAGGCGGCAAGCTGCCGCGGATGTCGCCGATTTTCTTGCGCACCTGATACCAGGCGGCCGCCGTCTCCTTGGGCGGCGCCGATTCGCGCAGCTTGAGGATGATCAGGGTTTCGCCCGGCTTGGAATAACTGCTGATCTCATCGACATAGGGGGTTTCCTGCAACTTCTTTTCCAGCTTGTCGGTCACCTGGTCGGCCATCTGCAAAGCCGTCGCGCCCGGCCATTTGGCACTGATCACCATCGCGCGGAAGGTGAACGGCGGATCTTCATCCTGGCCCAGCCGGGCATAACTGAGCATGCCGCCTATCAGCAGCACGGCCATCAGATAACGGGTCAGCGGAATATGCTCCAGGGCCCAGCGCGACAGATTGAAGCCGCCCTTCATTTCAGCGCTCCGGCCGGCGCGGCCAAGGCTTGCGCCCCCTTGAGCGGCAAGTCGGCGCCCAGGATGGTGACTTTCTGGCCCGGCTTGAGCAAGTTCACGCCGGCCGTGACCACGCTCTGGCCAGCCTTGATTGCTCCGCCCAGCAGCACGTCGTTGCCGGCCGTGCCGACCACGCTGACGGGCTGCAAGCGCACCACGCCATTTTCCACGATCCACACGGAAGTTGCCGCCTTCTCATAGAACAGGGCCGTCAGCGGCACCCTGATTTGCGGCGTCGCCGTCTGCGAAGCGAATTGCACCACCGCCGTCATGCCCAGGCGCGCCTCGGTCAAGCTGTCCGGTATCGTCACCTTCACGGTATAGGTGCGGGTGGACGGGTCGGCCACCGGTGAAATCTCGCGGATCTTGCCGGCCACGGCTTGCCGCGGGTCGGCCCACAGGCGCACGCGCACGTCGGACACGCGGCGCAGGGTTTCCACCTTGTCTTCGGGAATGCCGATGACCACTTCCTTTTGTCCCGACTTGGCCACCCGCACCACCGGCGTGCCGGGCGCCACCACCTGCCCCACTTCGGCGTCGACCGAGGTCACCACGCCGTCGGTGTCGGACAGCAGGCGGGCGTAGGCGGCTTGATTGGACTGGCCCCGATAGCCGGCCCGGGCCGAATCGACGGTCGACTGGGCCGCCTTGAAGCCGGACACCTTGCCGTCGAGTACGGCCTGGCTGACGAAATTTTTATCGCGCAATTCCTGATAGCGCCGCATGTCGGAGCGGGCCAGGTCGCGGTTCGTTTCCGCGCCGCGCAAAACGGCCAGGGCCTGAGCTTGCGACAATTGCAAATCCTGGGGGTCGAGTTGCATCAGCACTTGCCCCTGCTTGACGACCGTGCCCACGTCCACCTGGCGCTTGACGATCTTGCCGCCGACCCGGAAACCCAGCCGGGATTCGACCCTGGCCCGCACTTCGCCGGAAAATTCGGCATTGATGTCGGCGTTGTTGCTCTCCAGCAGCAAGACGCGCACCGGGCGGATATCCTCGCTTTTTTCGGGCGCCTTGGAACAGGCGGCCAGTAAAATGGCAGCGGCGGCCGCAGCCAGCGCCGTCAGCGGGGAAAGGCGAAGGGGGAGGATGTGAGGCAGGGATTTCAGGGCGGACACGGTATTTTCCTTTACTATGCGGGCTGATCGGTTTCATGCGGGAGGGCAACACACCACGGACATGCATCCGAACAACTTGTAGAGATATCAAGATGTTACTATTATTCCGGACGGAAAAGTAAATGACTTTCCGTTAAGTAATTATAAGCGCGTCAAAATTGTTTGCAAATGACTTTAGCGTCATTAATTTAAATAAGTGCTCTTCATGCCAGTCAACCACTACGAAAATTTTCCGGTAGCATCTTTTTTGTTGCCAAAACGCCTAATTCCCGCCGTCGAAGCCATCTATGCCTTCGCCCGCGGCGCCGACGACCTGGCCGATGAAGGCGATGCCCTGCCCGCCGAGCGGCTTGCCGCACTGCAAGCTTACGAGGCGGCGCTGGGCCGCATCGAGCGCAAGGAAACGGACGCCGACCCGCTATTCGCCCGCCTGGCCCTGGTCGTCGCGCAATACGAATTGCCCCTGCGCCCGTTTTACGACTTGCTGTCCGCCTTCAAACAGGATGTGCTCGTGACGCGCTACGCCGACTTCGCCACCCTGCTCGACTATTGCCGGCGCTCCGCCAACCCGGTCGGCTTGCTGATGCTGACCCTGTACGGCGCCGTCGACGACGACAATGTGCGCGACTCGGACGCGATCTGCACGGCCCTGCAACTCATCAATTTCCTGCAGGACGTGGCGATCGACCAGCACAAGGAGCGCATCTATCTGCCGTTGGAAGACTTGAGCCGCTTCGCCGTGTCGCCGGCCGGTTTCGAACGGGGCGAGGCGCGCGGCAAGTGGATCGCGCTGATGCGCTTCGAAGTGGCGCGCGCGCGCGCCCTGCTGCACAGCGGCGCGCCGCTGGCGCTGCGCCTGCCCGGCCGCATCGGCTGGGAATTGCGCCTGGTGGTGCAAGGCGGCTTGCGCATCCTGGAAGCCATCGAAGCGGTCAATTACGACGTCTTCTTGCACCGGCCGCAACTGCAAAAACGCGACTGGATCGCCATTTGCTGGCGCGCCCTGCGCATGCGCGCATGAAGTCGGCGTCCAAGCAACGGCCACTATGCATGGACCGCGCGGTACAGGCGCTTGAAAACAGGCTTTTTGCCATGCTTCAGTGCGCTTTCTGCCGTGGCGCGCCGCGCTTCGGCTTAGAATAGCGTCTTCGATCTGTAACCCTTGCACTTTTGACTATGTCTCCCGACGAATACTGCCAACAAAAAGCCGCCCAGAGCGGTTCCAGCTTTTATTACAGTTTCCTGTTCCTGCCGCCGGAACGGCGCCGCGCGATCACGGCCCTGTACGCCTTTTGCCGGGAAGTCGACGACACCGTCGACGAGTGCACGGACGAATCCATCGCGCGCAGCAAGCTGAGCTGGTGGCGCCGGGAAGTGCGCGCCATGTACGAGGGCAATCCGACCCATCCCGTGATGCGCGCCTTGCAACCGCACCTGGACACCTACAAGCTGGAAGAAAAATACCTGCAAGCCATCATCGACGGTATGGAAATGGATCTGGACCAGACCCGCTACCTCGACTACCAGGCCATGACGCGCTATTGCTGGCACGTGGCCAGCGTGGTCGGCATATTGTCGGCCAGCATCTTTGGCGCGACCAAGCCGGAAACCTTGCTGTACGCGGAAAAGCTCGGGCATGCCTTCCAGCTCACCAACATCATCCGCGACGTCGGCGAAGATGCGCGCAAGGGCCGCATCTACCTGCCGATCAACGAGTTGCAGCAATTTAATGTGACGGCGGCCGACCTGTTGAACGCCCGCCACAGCGAAAACTTTGAAAACCTGATGCGTTTCCAGGTCGCGCGGGCGCAAAAAGCCTACGACGAAGCCTTCGCCCTGCTGCCGGCGGAAGACCGGCGCGCCCAGCGTCCCGGTTTGATCATGGCGGCCATTTACCGCACCCTGCTGACCGAAGTCGAGCGCGACGGTTACCACGTCTTGAAACAGCGTATTTCGCTGACGCCGATCCGCAAGCTGTGGCTGGCATGGAAGACTTACGTCCGTGGCTAAAGCGACGGGGCGCTCGCTGGCGGTGGTGGGCGGCGGCTGGGCCGGTTGCGCCGCCGCCGTCGAACTGAGCCGCACCGGCCACAAGGTCACCCTGTTCGAAGCCGCCCGCACCCTGGGTGGACGGGCGCGCCGGGTGGCGCTCGAGGGCGGCGTGCTCGACAACGGCCAGCACATCTTGCTGGGCGCCTACGACAGCACCTTGCGCATGCTGAAACTGGTCGGCGTCGACCCGCGCCGCGCCTTGCTGAACCTGCCGCTGCAAATGCGCTACCCGCCCGGCAGCGGCGGCATGGACTTCGTCGCGCCGCGCTGGCCGGCGCCGCTGCACCTGGCCCTGGCCCTGCTGCGCGCCAAGGGCTTGGCGCGGGCGGACAAGCTGTCGCTGGCGCGCTTTTCCAGCACCGCGCGCTGGATGGGCTGGCAGTTGCACGACGATTGCAGCGTCAGCGAATTGCTGGAACGCTACGACCAGACCCCGCGCCTGATCCAGCTGATGTGGCGCCCGCTATGCCTGGCGGCCCTGAACACGCCACCCGAGCGGGCTTCCGCGCAAGTGTTCTTGAATGTCTTGCGCGACAGCCTGGGCGCGCGCCGCAGCGCTTCCGACATGCTCTTGCCGAGGCGCGATTTGAGCGCCCTGTTCCCGGACGCGGCAGCAAGCTTTGTCGCGCGCCACGGCGGCGCCGTCCGCCCGGGCGCCGCCGTCTCGGCATTGCGGCAACTGGACGCCGGGCGCTGGCAACTGGAAACGCGCGCCGAGGCCGGCATGCAAGGCAATCCTCCCATGGAATTCGACGGCCTCGTGCTGGCCACCCCGGCGGCGCAGGCGGCCGCCCTGCTGGCACCGCTGGGCATCGCGGCGCTGGACCAGAGCGTGGCCCAGTTGACAGCGTTTGAGCCGGAAGCGATCGCCACCTGTTATCTGCAATATGGGACCGGCGTGCGCCTCGATCTGGCGTTTTTCGCGCTGCTCGACGACCCTGCCAGCGGCCAGTGGGGCCAGTTCGTCTTCGATCGCGGGCAACTGGACGCGGCGCAAGCGGGCTTGCTGGCCGTGGTCGTCAGCGCGGCGGACGCGGCGGCGGCCCTGGGCCAGGCGGCGCTGGTCGAGTCGATCGCGCGGCAACTGGCGAGCGTCTTCCGACGGCCGGAACTGGGCGCGCCCCTGTGGACCCGGCTGATCACCGAAAAGCGCGCCACCTTCGCCTGCGCGCCGGGATTGCGGCGCCCGCCCAACGATATCGGCTTGCCCGGGCTGGCCCTGGCCGGCGATTACACGGCCGGCGACTATCCGGCCACGATCGAGTCGGCGGTGCGCAGCGGCGCCCTGGCCGCCGGCGTCGTCTTGCGCACGGGCGCCGCGCGCGGCACCGTCCAGCACGACGTCACGAACGCGGCCTCATGAAAGCGGCCGAATGAAAGCGGCCGCGCCAACGAAGCTTCCAAGCGCCGCGGCAGAACGCGGCTTTTGAACGCGGCTTCCAAGCTCGGCGCCATCATGCGGCGTCATCAGCGCCGCTTCACGGGCACATCGCATATCGCCCCGGCGCGGCGCCTGCGCCGCGAATAGCGCAGCCTGTCGCACAGCGCTGGCCGCCGGGACGGCGTTTTTATACAGTATCAGTATCGGCAAGGCGGCGCCCGAACCCGGTGCCGGCAACAATTTGCTTAATGGTTTTGTGGGTTCGACATGAATAAACAGGAATATCTCGACGCGCTACGGCGCGCGCTGACGGGACTGGCGCCGGACACGGTGGCCAAGACGCTGGCTTACTATGAACAGCGCTATATCGACGCGCTCGCGGGCGGCCGCGCCGAAGCCGAAATCGCCAGGGATATCGGCGATCCCAAGAAAATCGCCGCCACCCTGCGCGCCAACACCCATCTGCGCGCATTCGAACAACAGAGGAGCCCCGTCAATCTGCTGCGCATGCTGGTGTCGGCCATCGGCCTGGGCATCTTCAATCTCTTCATGGTGGTGCCGGCGCTGGTGTATGCGGCGCTGCTGGCGGCCTTGTACGCGACCGCTTTGACGGTGTATGTGGGCGGCATCGCCATCACGGCCAGCGGCCTGTCGGGCGCCAACGAGCTGCTACTGGACGGTCCCCTGCTCCATTTCATTCTCGACGACGATGGCGACGGGCGCAAGGCGCCGACGCGGACCCGGGTCTCGATCGGCGAATCGGCCATCCACATATCGCAGGAGCCGGCCCCAATTAGGCCCCGCGCCGGCGACGAGGACAGGGACGACGGCAACGACGACACGCCCGTGCCGGCGCAAGCCGCGTCGGCAAAGCTGATGCGCCGGGCGGTGGCCCTGGCCGGCAGCGGGGTGCATATCGACACCGATGCGGCGCACGGCTCGCGCGGCACGCAATGCGTCCTCGGACTCGGACTGGTGCTATTTGGCATCGTCCTGTTCTTGCTTTCCCTGGTGGTGACGAAATTCACGCTGATCGGCATCAAGCGCTACATCGAGATGAATTTCTCCCTGCTCAGGGGACACCAGGCATGAAACCACACTTGAACCAGCCGGCCAGGAACGTCATCGGGGGGATCGCATGCGCACACTCATCAAGGTAGGCCTGAGCCTGTTGTTACTGGCCTTCGTGTTGATCGGCGCGTCCTACAGCATGTTGCGCTCCCAGGGCGTCAGCGGCGCTGGCGCCGGGCGCGACGTGCGCAGCGAGACGCGCCCGCTCGGCAAGAACATCGTCAATCTGGAATTGAACGGCCCCATCGACGTGACTGTGCGCCAGGGCATGACGCCATTGCTGACGGTGCGCGGCGAGCAGCGCCTGCTGCCCAATATCGACACCAACCAGGATGGCGCCACCCTGCGCATCGGGCCCAGGGGCATGCTCTTGCATCACCGTCATCCCTTGCAGGTGGAAGTGGTGCTGCCAAACTTGGAGCAACTGGAAGTGCACGGCAGCGGCGACAGCACGGTGAATGGCTTCAGCGGCGAGCGCTTCACCCTGCGCCTGCGCGGCACCGGCAACGTCAGCTTTAACGGTCGCTACCGGCAGTTGCGGGCCGGCGTGTATGGCGGCGGCGACTTGAACCTGAACGGCGGCAATAGCGATCTGGTGGAGCTGGAAATGTTCGGTTCCGGGCGCATCACGGCCAGCGGCAGCGTCAAGACCCTGCACGCCGAACTCAGTGGAACCGGCGATATGGACGCCGAACACCTGGCCGCCGACAAGGCCAGCGTCGCGCTGGAAGGGGCGGGCACGGCCAGCGTGTTCGCCAGGCGCGCCGTCGCCGTGAGCTTGCGCGGCAGCGGCGACGTCGAGGTGCACGGCAATCCCATGCAGCGCAAGCTCAGCCATACCGGCTCGGGCCAGATCAATTGGCGCTGAAGCGGCGCCGGGCTCAAAAGCCTCAGGGGCGCGCGTCCAGCCAGGCCCGCGCGCTGGCGCCCGCGGCCAGCCCGCTCGCCAGGCAAGCCGTCAACAGATACCCCCCCGTCGGCGCTTCCCAGTCCAGCATTTCCCCGGCCACGAAGACGCCGGGCCGGGCTTGCAGCATCAGCTTGTCCAGCCCCTCGAAACGCACCCCGCCGGCGCTGCTGATGGCTTCATCGATCGGACGCGCGCGGCACAGGCGCAGCGGCAGCAGCTTGATCGCCTGCGCCAGCCGCGCCGGATCGGCGAATTCCTGCGCCGACAGGCATTCGCGCAGCAAGCCCGATTTCACGCCCTTCAGGCCGAGCCGGCTTTGCAGGTGGCTGGCCATCGAGCGCGCGCCGCGCGGCCGGCACACTTCATCCATCACCCGCGCCGCACTCCAGTCGGGCAGCAGGTCGAGGTGGATCAGGGCGCTGCCATCGGCTTTGACTTGCTCGCGCAGGGCGGCCGAGAGTGCGTAAATGAGGCTGCCTTCGACGCCGCCGGCCGTGACCACGAATTGGCCCTGCTTGCGCGTCTCGTTCCCGGCGCCGTCGCGCGCCCGGATCGCCACCGTCGGCAAGGGATGGCCGGCGTAGCGGCTGCTGAAATGCGCGCTCCAGGCGACGTCGAAGCCGCAGTTGGCGGGTTCCAGCGGCGCTACCGGGACGCCTTCGGCTTGCAGCAGGGGCAGCCAGGCGCCGTCCGAACCGAGGCGCGCCCAACTGCCGCCGCCGAGGGCCAGCACGATCGCGTCGGCCGGCGCCGTCAGCGCGCCGTCCGGCGTGGCGAACAGGGGAAGATTCTCGCGCCAGCCCAGCCAGCGGTGCCGCATGTGGAAGCCGACGCCGGCTTCGCGCAGGCGGTGCAACCAGGCGCGCAACAGCGGCGCCGCCTTCATGTCGGTCGGGAAGACCCGGCCCGAACTGCCGACGAAGGTATCGACGCCGAGCGCCGCCACCCAGGCCCGCACCTGATCCGGCCCGAAGGCGTCCAGCATGGGCCGCAAGGCGGCCGCGCGCGCCCCGTAGCGGGTGACGAAATCGGCGTAGGGTTCGGCGTGGGTGATGTTCATGCCGCCCCGCCCCGCCAGCAGGAACTTGCGGCCGACCGAGGGCATGGCGTCGTACAGGTCGACTTGGGCGCCGCCCTCGGCCAGGGCTTGCGCCGCCATCAGGCCGGCCGGGCCGCCGCCGATGACGGCGACGCGGGAATTTTTTGTGCTCATGAATCGATCCGAAGGATGGCGCGCGATGCTGGCGCCGAGCCGCATTTTAATCGAGATCCGCGCGCGCCAGACTATCCCCCCGTCACCGGCGGGAAAAACGCTACTTCGCACGCCTCCGTCAGCGCCGTGTCGGCGTCGCACATGATCTGGTTGCAGGCCATGCGCAGCGACCGCCCTTCGGCCAGCGCCTCGCTCCAGGCGCCGCCGCGGCCGATCAGCCAGGCGCGCAACTCGCCCACGGTCGCCAACGGGGCCGGCAGGGTCAGCGATTCCTGGGATGTGCCGAGCGTCTCGCGCACGCTGGCAAAAAACCGCAGCGTAATATTCATGTCGTCTCTTAATGTAGCAGTTCGCTGAAGGGGATGAAGCGGACGCTGTCGCCCGCCGCGATGGTCTGGCCGGGCGGATTGTCGATCACGCCGTCGCCCCAGACGGTCGAGGTCAAGACACCCGAGCCCTGGTTCGGGAACAGATCGAGGCCGCCGCCGGCGTTCATGCGGGCGCGCAGGAACTCGTTGCGCCGGTCGGCCTTGGGCCAGTTGAAATCGGCGCGCAGGCTGTAGGCCTTCGGCGCCAGCGCGGCCAGGTCTTCGACGCCCTGCAGGCGCAAAATGAAGGGCCGCACGAACATCAGGAAGGTGATGAAGCTCGACACCGGATTGCCCGGCAAACCGATGAAAAAGGCATCCTTGACTTCGCCGAAGGCCAGCGGCTTGCCCGGCTTGACGGCGATCTGCCACATGTTCAGGCTCCCTTCCGCTTCGACGGCCGGCTTGATGTGATCTTCTTCGCCGACCGAGACGCCGCCCGAGGTGATGATCAAGTCGTGCGCCTCGGCGGCCGCGCGCAGCACGCCGCGGGTGGCGTCCAGCGCGTCCGGTACGATGCCGTAGTCGCTGATGTCGCAGCCGAGGTTTTCCAGCAGCGCGCGCAGGGTGAAGCGGTTCGAATTGTAGATGGCGCCCGGCGCCAGCGGTTCGCCCGGCATGGTCAATTCATCGCCGGTGAAAAAGACCGCCACGCGCAGCTTGCGCCGCACCGGCAGTTGCGCCAGGCCGACCGAGGCGGCCAGGCCCAATTCCTGGCTGCGCAGGCGCGTGCCGGCCGCCAGGATCACGCTGCCGCTGCCGATGTCTTCGCCGGCGCGGCGTATCCAGTCGCCGGCGGCGGGCGCGTGGCGCACCGTGACGACGCCATCGGCCAGCTCACACTGCTCCTGCATCACGACGGCGTCGGCGCCGTCCGGGATCAGGGCGCCGGTAAAGATACGCGCCGCCGTGCCGGGCTGCAAAGGCTGGCCCACGTGGCCGGCCGGGATGCGCTGCGACACCGGCAAGGCGGCCGCGCCGCTGGCGCAGTCGCGCGCGCGCACGGCGTAACCGTCCATCTGCGTGTTGTCGCGCGCCGGCACGTTCATGGCCGAGGTCTGGGCCACGGCCAGCACGCGGCCGTTCGCCTCCAGGGTGGGCACGGTATCGATGGCGGCGACGGGACGGGCCGCCGCCAGCAGGAAGTCGAGCGCCGCGCGCACGGACAGCATCGGCTTGGGCGGCTTGGGCAGCTTGGGCAGCTTGGGCATATCAGCGCTCATGGCGCTTACAAACCCGTGTTGGCCGCGATATAGGCCTGCATCCTGGCCACGTCGGTGCTCATGACAACAAATTTCTGCGGCAAGTCTTCGATCTTGTCGAAGCCGGCCGGACGTTCCGCGTCCACGCCCAGGGCGTCGAGGATGGTTTCATTGAACTTGGCCGCCAGCGCCGTTTCCAGCACGATCATCGGCACGCCCGGCTCCATGTGCTCGCGCGCCACCTTGATGCCGTCGGCGGTGTGGGTGTCGATGACGATGCCGTAATCGTCGGCCACGTCGCGGATGGTGTCGAGGCGATCCTTGTGGGTCGATTTGCCGGACTTGAAGCCGAATTTCGCCACTTGCTTGAATTCGTCGCCGTCGCTACCCGGCTTGCCGGACAGGTCGAAGCCGCCCTTGCTGTCGACTTTTTCAAACAGGGCCCGCACCCGCTCGCTGTCCCGCCCGACCAGTTCGTAGATGAAGCGCTCGAAATTGGAGGCCTTCGAGATATCCATCGACGGGCTGCTGGTGTGGTAAGTCTCGGCCGACTTGCGCACGCGGTAGACGCCGGTGTGGAAGAATTCGTCGAGCACGTCGTTTTCATTGGTGGCGGCGACCAGTTTATCGATCGGCAAACCCATCATGCGGGCGATGTGGCCGGCGCAGATATTCCCGAAGTTGCCGGACGGGACGGTGAACGACACCTTTTGCGTGTTGTCCGTGGTGGCCGCCAGGTAGCCGCGGAAGTAATACACCACCTGGGCCACGATGCGGGCCCAATTGATCGAATTGACGGTGCCGATTTTTTGCGCGGCCTTGAAGGGCAGATCGTTGGAGACGGCCTTGACCATGTCCTGGCAATCGTCGAACACGCCCTCGACGGCGATATTGAAGATGTTCGGGTCTTGCAGGCTGAACATCTGCGCGCTCTGGAAGGCGCTCATCTTCTTGTGCGGCGAGAGCATGAAGACGCGGATGCCCTTCTTGCCGCGCATCGCATATTCGGCCGCGCTGCCGGTGTCGCCCGAGGTGGCGCCGAAGATATTGAGCTCGCCCTTTTGCCTGGCCAGCGCATACTCGAACAGATTGCCCAGCAATTGCATCGCCATATCCTTGAAGGCCAGGGTCGGGCCGTTCGACAGCGCCTGCAGCAGCAAGGTGGTGGCGCCGCCCTTGCCCAGGTTTTCTTCCAGCACGCGCAGCGGCGTGATATCGGCCGCCTTTTCGCCCTCGCGCGCGTTGCAGTAGACCGCCTTCGTGTACGTCTTCGCCGTCAGCGCCTTCAAATCGGCTTCAGGAATATCGGTGGCGAACTTGCGCAAGATCTGAAAAGCCAGTTCCGCGTAGGACAGCTTGCGCCAGGCATCGAGTTCGGCGCCCGTCACCTGCGGATACTCGGCCGGCAGATACAGGCCGCCATCCGGGGCCAGGCCACCCAGGAGAATATCGGAAAACTGTTGCGGACTGGACGAAGCTGGCGCCTTGGCGGCGCGGGTAGACACGTATTGCATAAATAGGGGAATCCGGTTGGGCTACAGGCTGAAAGGCGTCGCGTGCGACTGAGCGCATATTATAGTGCGCCCCGCCCCGGCTGGCGAACCGCGCGCAAATTCCCCCTCACAACTTTGGGGTCAGGTCTCGCATTGTCGCTTTTCGCCAAAAAACCGACAATGCGAGACCTGACCCCATTGTTGCATTGTTGCAGGGTCAGCAGGCGGCGTGGTTGACGGTGATGACGTGGATGGCCAGCCCGCCCAGCGAGGTTTCCTTGTATTTGTCTTGCATGTCGGCGCCGGTCTGGCGCATGGTTTCAATGACCTCGTCGAGGCTGACGAAGTGGGTGCCGTCGCCTTTCAGAGCCAGCGAGGCGGCCGTGATGGCTTTCACGGCGCCCATGCCGTTGCGCTCGATGCAGGGAATTTGCACCAGGCCGCCGATCGGGTCGCAAGTCATGCCGAGGTGATGTTCGATGCCGATTTCGGCGGCGTTTTCGATTTGCTCGTTGCTGCCGCCCAGGGCCGCCACCAGGCCCGCCGCCGCCATCGCGCAGGCCACGCCGACTTCGCCCTGGCAGCCGATTTCGGCGCCGGAAATCGAGGCGTTGCGTTTGCACAACATACCGATGGCGGCCGAGGTCAACATGAATTTGCGCACGCCGGCCACCGGGTCGCTCGGATGGCAGTCTTCCGCGTAGTAGCGCAGCACGGCCGGGATGATGCCGGCGGCGCCATTGGTGGGCGCCGTCACGACCCGGCCGCCGGCCGCGTTTTCTTCGTTGACGGCCATGGCGTACAGGCTGACCTGGTGGATCGCGTCGTGCGGCAAGTCATTGGCGCGGTCGGTGGAAGCCTTGGCGTCTTGCACCTGGCGCCACAGCAAGGCGGCGCGGCGCTTGACGTTCAGCCCGCCCGGCAATTTGCCGCCCGTTTCCAGACCATGGGTGATGCAGTCGCGCATCACGTGCCAGATCTTGTCGATGCCGGCGTTCAATTCGTCGTTGCTCAGTTTGACGCATTCGTTGGCGCGCAGCATGGCCGGGATCGACAGGCCGCTGGCCTTGCCATGCGCCAGCAATTCATTCATCGTGTCGAAGGGATAGGCGACGGTGGAGCGCGGCGCGTCGGCCGCCGCCGCCGCCAGCAATTTCGCCTGCGCCTCGCCCTCGGCGTGGATGAAGCCCCCGCCGACGGAATAAAAGACGCGCGCGATCTGGCTGCCATCGGCCAGGCGCAGGGTGAAGCGCATGCCGTTCGGATGCTCGGGCAGCGATTCGCTCTTATGCCACAACAAGCCGCTGGCCGCGGTGAACGGCACCGGGTGCGTGCCGAGCAGCTTGATTTCGCGCGCCGCCTCGACCCCGGCCAGTTTGCTGTCGACTTCGTCGGGGGCCAGGTCTTGCGGCGTTTCACCCATCAAGCCGAGGATGACGGCCTTGTCGGTGGCGTGGCCGACGCCGGTCAAGGCAAGGGAACCGTACAGGGCCGCTTCGATCCCAACGGCCTGCTCCAGGGAGCCGCATTCGATCAAAAAGCGCCGCGCCGCGACCATCGGCCCCACGGTGTGGGAACTCGACGGCCCGATGCCGATTTTAAACAGATCAAATACGCTCATGTCCATGGGGGTCTCTTATATTATGATTTTATTGTTATGCTAATTGGGGTGGGGCTCAGGCCGCCTTGGCCAGCTTGACGTCGATATTGGCAAGCATGTCGGCCACCAGTTGCGCCATGTCGATGCGCGCCTTCCAGCCCCAGTCGGCGCCGGCTTCGGCGTCGTCCAGGCTTTGCGGCCAGCTATCGGCGATGGCCTGGCGGCTGTCCGGCTTATAACTGATTTTGAATTCCGGCAGCGCTGCCGTGATGGCGGCGGCCAGTTGTTCCGGGTCGAAGGACAGGCCGGCGACATTGTAGGCCGAGCGGATTTTGACCTGGGCGGCCGGCGCGTCCATCAATTCGATGGTGGCGCGGATGGCGTCGGGCATGTAGATCATCGGCAGCGCGGTGCGCGCTCCCAGGAAGCATTCATAGCGCTCGCCGCGCAGGGCGGCGTGGAAGATCGCGATGGCGTAGTCGGTGGTGCCGCCGCCCGGGGGCGATTTGTAGCTGATGATGCCGGGATAGCGGATGCTGCGCACGTCGACGCCGTATTTGCTGAAGTAGTATTCGCACAGGCGCTCGCCGGCCAGCTTGCTGATGCCGTAGATCGTGGTCGGATCCATCACCGTCATCTGCGGCGTGTTCACGCGCGGCGTGTTGGGGCCGAAGGCGGCGATCGACGAGGGCCAGAACACGCGCAGCGGGGTGCCAGCTTCGCCGCGTTCGCGCGCCACTTCGAGGATATTCAGCAGGCCGTCCATGTTCAGGGTCCAGGCTTTCAGCGGGGCTTGCTCGCCGGTGGCCGACAGCAGCGCCGCCAGCTGGTACACCTGGGTGATGTTTTCCCGTGCGACCAGCGCGGCCAGGCCGGCCCGGTCCAGCACGTCGAGCCGGGTGTAGCGCGCCGCCTGATACACATTGACGGCGCCGATGTCGCCCGCGATGACGTTTTGCGCGCCGTGTTGCGCCGCCAGCGCGCCCACCAGTTCGCTGCCAATTTGACCGTTGGCGCCGATGACTAAGATACGTTCCATGTTTTTCTTCTTTCCGATTATTGAGTCTTGAGCAGGCCGAGCTCGCGCCCCGCCTGTTCGAATGCGGCCAGCACCGTCACCAGTTGCGCGCGCGTGTGGGCGGCCGACAGTTGCACGCGCACGCGCGCCTGGCCCATCGGCACCACCGGATAAAAGAAGCCGGTGACCAGCACGCCCAGCTCGTACATTCGGGCGGCGAATTTTTGCGCCACCGGCGCATCGAACAGCATCACCGGCACCACCGGATGCGTGCCCGGCTTGATGGTGAAGCCGAGGCGNNTCGGTCGATTTCGAGAGCCGCTCCAGCACCGACAGCGAGGCGCCGGCGATCGATGGCGCCAGGGTGTTCGAGAACAGATATGGACGCGACTTCTGGCGCAGGGTGTTGATCACTTCCTTGCGCGCCGAGGTGAAACCGCCCATGGCGCCGCCCAGGGCCTTGCCCAGGGTGCCGGTGATGATGTCGATGCGGCCCATCACCTTGTGGTGCTCGTGGGTGCCGCGCCCGGTTGCCCCCATGAAGCCGGAGGCGTGGCATTCGTCGATCATCACCAGGGCGCCGTATTGGTCGGCCAGGTCGCAGATCTTGTCGAGCTGGGCGATCGTGCCGTCCATCGAGAACACGCCGTCGGTGACGATCACCTTGTGGCGCTTGCCGGCGGCGATGGCGGCTTGCAGCTGCACTTCCAGGTCGGCCATGTCGTTATGCAGGTAGCGATAGCGGCCGGCCTTGCACAGGCGGATGCCGTCGATGATGGAGGCATGGTTCAGGGCGTCCGAGATGATCGCGTCCTGCTCGTCGAAGAGCGGCTCGAAGACGCCGCCGTTGGCGTCGAAGGCGGCCGCGTACAAAATCGTGTCTTCCATGCCGAGGAAGCTGGAGATGGCTTGTTCGAGTTCCTTGTGGACGGTCTGGGTACCGCAGATGAAGCGCACCGACGACAGGCCGTAGCCGTACTTTTCGGTGGCCGCGATGGACGCTTGCTGGGTTTGCAGGTCGCCTGACAGGCCGAGGTAGTTGTTGGCGCACATATTGATCA
>DMYQ01000119.1:79908-81065 GCA_003482555.1 Janthinobacterium sp.
TGATCCAGGTTCTGCTGCAGGCCGCTGAAAAAGGTGCTGTTTGCTTGTCCGCTCATGATGATCCTCGTCTCTTCGTCTGTTGGGTGGGGGCTGGCGCTTGACCGGGCGTCGCACTATGTTGTACCGTAACCGCGCTGGGGATGTATAAAAGGTTTAGACTCGAGTCTACACTCATTTCCAACCGCAGCCCGGAAATCCGTTATGTCGAACTTAAATTCAATATAATGGATATTACCGAAGCCCATTGAACTTTGCAAGCCCCTCCAAGATGAAAACAAGCGTATCGACCAATTCCCCGCCCGAAGTGGGCGCCACCCTGCAAAGACTGCGCCTGGCGCGCGGCCTGACCCTGGAGGATTTGTCGCGCATCGCGGGGGTGTCGAAGTCGATGCTGTCGCAGATCGAGCGGGAAAAGGCGAATCCCACCATCGCCATCACCTGGCGCCTGGCCAACGCGCTGGGGGTGCAGATCGGCGAGCTGCTCTCGAACGCCGTCAAGACCGTCGAGACCATCCGCGTGCTCGACGCCCACGAAACGCCGACCCTGCCCGGCGACCATGCCGGCTACATCCTGCGCATCCTGGGGCCGATGGAATTGGCCGGCAAATACGAGTGGTACGAACTGACCCTGGCGCCGGCCGGCGAACTGGCGTCGCAGGCGCACGACCCCGGCACCAGCGAGCATTTGACGGTACTGCACGGATCGATGGAGCTCGAGGTCGGCGCCAGCAAGAAAAAAATCAAGACGGGCGGCACGGCGCGCTACCCGGCCGACCAGCAGCATGTGATCCGCAACCTCGGCAAGACTGAAGCGAAAGCCTTGCTGGTCGTCATACACCGTTGATGTAAAATCGCGCCCGGCGCGGAACGGTCGCGGTCGCGCGCATGCCCGCTTCGGCGGCGCGGCGCGCCGCCTTGCGCCACCACTCAAACACTTCGAACGCAGGCTCCCCGAAGAATCAGGCAGACAATTCACTTCCCCCGACGCGCCCGACGATAGCGCCGCCACCCCGCCGTTTTCAAAATGGAAGCCCTTCGCCTTCGGCGCCGTCTACAGCCTTGTCCTGCGCCTGATCTTTTCCGGTCCCGGCGCCTTTGGGGGACGGACTCCGTCGCGTTCGCGATCCTGGTGCCGTTCGCCATCGGCACATCGCGGT
>DMYQ01000119.1:81160-85999 GCA_003482555.1 Janthinobacterium sp.
AGGATCGATCTGCATCGCCATGGCCCTGCCCCTCTTTCTCGTTGCCGACGCCGGACGCCATCCATGAAGTCCGGCAAAGCATCCACATTGCCGCGCCCGCCGGCGTGGTATGGCAAAACATCAATTTCCGCAGCAATATCCAGCCCGACGAATTGCGCGGCGGCTTCGCCTACAATATCGGCGTGCCCTATCCGGCCGAGGCGCGCACCTTGCGCGACAGCGTGGGCGGCAGCCGCCATTTGATATGGCAGCGCGGCGTCTCGTTCGAGGAAAACATCACGGCCTGGGAAAAGGAAAAGAAGATCGCCTGGTCCTATGTCTTCCGCAAGGGTTCCTTTCCGGCCGGCTTGATGGACGAGCATGTCGCCATCGGCGGCAAATACTTCAACCTGGAAGACACCAGTTACACTCTGAAGCCGGAAACGGATGGCACGCGGCTGGACGTCAAGGTCGGCTATTGGGTCAGCACCAACTTCAACTGGTACGAGGAACCGCTGGCGAAGCTGATGATTTCAAACACGGCCGGCACATACACGCCTAAGCAAAAAAGCAACGAAATGATCTGCCCACCAAAAATATCGGATTGGCGTCCACAAGAAGCCTTCACTGTGCAAGTGGCCCGTCCTCGGCAGCGCTTATTCCGCTGTGCGGTGCAGCAGCTTGCCACGGCCGCCTTCGTCGCGGCAAGCGTACTCCCGCGCGCTCACCTCGAACACGCCATCGCGAACCGTGACGGATTTCTCGATCTCGGTCTCGCTGCCATGGTCGCCGCACGGCAATGCAATATCGCTGGCCGATGTTTTCGCCTTCAGCAGCGCGTTCCAATGGCTTCTCTGCAAAAGCAGCGGCCGCTTGGGATGGGCAAGCGAGGTGAAGGCGTGCAAATGCGGATTTTTCTTCGAGACGCCGATCAACACCATCATGTTCCGGCCGCAAGGCGCATTGCCAACCTGAAGGAGAAAACCCGTTTTCGCGCCTTCGTGCGTGAAATCCTGCATATCCATCACGTCCGCCTCGGGCCGCTGCTTCACCTGGGCGACGAATTTCTGGCGCAGCGACGAGGTGCCGCTGTTTTCGCTCGGATCCTTGGAGTCCCGATTCCATCGGCGCAAGATGCCATGGCCGGGCTCGGATGCGCCATCGGTCTCGTCGAAAAATTGTCCGAGATCCAATTGTTCGCTGGAACCGTTCGGCATCAGCCGTTCCAGCGTCAAGCGCCCCTCTTCGCCGTAGGCGAAGCCCGCGCAGGGGCAGCTCATGGCGCTCTCCAGTTCCGTGGCCGCGCAGGCCGGCTTCACCGGGCCCAGCCATTTCAAGCGCCAGCGCTCGGCCACGCCGTTCACCAGCACTTCCCGCTCCTGGCGCACGGTCTCGGTTGGCGCGGCGGCGGAAACGCCGGGTGGGCTGGACAGCAGCAGCGCGGCGATGCCGCAGCGGCTCAAAATCATCAAGCATCGGAGCACTTCATTTCCTCGCAAGGTTCGTCGGACAAGGGCGGCGCGGCGCGCGGCCCGCGCCGCATTGTATAGGATAGGCGGCCCGGGCCTGGCCGCGCCGGCTCACACGGTGGCGTGCACCAGCCGGGTCACGCCGCCCATGCGCAAGCCGTCCGCGCGCCCGGCCAGGTAGCGCGCGCTCAATTGTGCGCGGTCGAAGTTGGCGACCGTGCCGAAGCCGAGCCCGCGCAGGATTTCGTCCAGCGCCCGCGGGTCGAAATAGCATTTCCAGGGTTCGCCGCGGCTGGCCGCCTTCGCCGACACCAGTTCCAGCGCCAGGCGCTCCATCGGCGCCAGCAGTTCCGGCGCGACGCCATAGTCGAAAACCACGGCGCTGCCCCTTGCGCAACCGGCGATGAAGCGCAGCGTGGCGACGACGTCTTCCGGCGTCAAATAGAGGGTCACGCCCAGCCAGGAAAAAAACGCCGGCTGCCCGGGCTGGAAGCCGGCCCCGCGCAGCGCCTCGTCCAGCGTGGCGCGCTCGAAATCGACCGCCACGTAGCGCAGATTGGCCGGTTCGGCGATGCCGGCCGCGCGCAGGCGCTCGCGCTTCCACTGCTGCGTCGACGGCAGGTCGACCTCGAAGACGCGCGTGTCCGGCCGTGCCAGCGCGCGACAGGCGTAGGTATCGAGGCCGGCGCCCAGCACCACGTACTGGCGGCAGCCGGCGTCCTGCGCGGCGGCCCATTCATCCTCGGCCAGGCGGCCGCGCACCACCAGCGTGGTGCGCAGGGCGCGCGAGACGGGGTCGGCGTACTGGCCCGGGTTGGCGCGCAGCGCCGCCTCTTCGTCGGCGCCGAGAATTCGCAGGGCCAGGGGATCGTCGAACACGCGCGGCGCATCCAGCAGTTGATGGGCGGCGCGCAAAATGGCGACCATCAGCGCGCTCGGCTTGGGTGAGGCGTCCAGGTTCAGCGCCCCACCCCTTCGCGCGTGATACAGGTGCATGATGGCGCGCTGGATGAAGTCGACGACGGCCCCGTCCACGCCCAGGCGCAGCCCGGGTTCGCGCTGGAAGGCGGTGGCGATCTTCGCCTCCAGTTCCAGGTCGGCGCCGAAATACACGTCCTGGTACAACTGGCGCCATGCTCCGGCCAGCACTTGCACGGCCGGGTCCTTGACCCCGGCGCCCGCCCGCATGGCGCCGCGCACGCGCGCGGCCAGTGCCGTCCATTCGCCCGCGTGGGCCAGCATGCGCGCGCGCAGCGCCGCCACTTCGTCCGGCGCCAGATAGTTGAAGAACAGTTGCGCGCGCGCGCAGACGATGGCCGCCGCCAGCCAGGCGCCCACAGTCCCGCCCGGCTCGGCATCGGCGGACTGACCCGGCAGCCGCATCCAGCGCCACGCCAAGTCTTGCGCCGCGGCGCTGTCGGGCGCCAGGCCCGCGCCGACGGCGTCCTCCACTTCGCTGTGCAACAGTGCATAGGCGCCGGCATCCGGCGCCAGCAACACCACTTGCGGCTTGTCCGCCGCGAAAAATTCCTGATACATGGTCGTCTCCTTGATGGGTGCGCTCCGAAATGCCATCGTAAAACCTCACCTTACGTCAGGAGCAAGTGAAATTTTGCATCCAGACGCACACGCCGGGGATTTCTCCGCCTGCGCCCGTCCCACCTATTATTCGGCCGCCATCTTGGCCGGCGCTTCCATGCGCAAGGCGCGGCTGAGGAAGCCCCAGCGGTCGCTCACCTCTTCGATCTGCATGGCGGTCGGCTTGCCGGCGCCGTGGCCGGCCTTGCTGTCGATGCGTATCAAGATCGGCGCGGCGCCAGCCTGGTCGGCCTGGGCCGTGGCCGCGAACTTGAAGCTGTGCGCCGGCACCACGCGGTCGTCGTGGTCGGCCGTCGTGATCATCGTGGCCGGGTAACAGGTTCCCGGCTTGAGGTTTTGCAGAGGCGAATATTTCACCAGGGCGGCAAATTCATCGGCGTTATCCGATGAGCCGTAGTCCGAAGTCCAGGACCAGCCAATAGTGAACTTATGGAAGCGTAGCATGTCCAGCACGCCCACTTGCGGAATGGCCGCCGCGAACAGTTCCGGCCGCTGTGTCATGACGGCGCCCACCAGCAAGCCGCCGTTGCTGCCGCCGCCTATCGCCAGTTTTTCCGGCGACGTCACCTTGTTGGCAATCAACCATTCAGCGGCGCCGATGAAGTCGTCGAACACGTTTTGCTTGTGCAACTTGGTGCCGGCCCGGTGCCAGGCTTCGCCGTACTCGCCGCCGCCGCGCAAATTGGCCATGACGTAGACGCCGCCCATTTCCAGCCAGGCCAGATTGGCCACGGAAAACGCCGGCGTGAGCGAAATATTGAAGCCGCCATAGCCGTACAGATAGGTGGGGTTGCTGCCGTCGAGCTTGATGCTTTTTTTCGACACGATGAACATCGGCACCTTGGTGCCGTCGCGGCTGGTAAAAAACTGCTGGCGCGTCTCGAAGGCATTGGTGTCGAAGTCGACCTTGGGCTGGCGGTAGACGCTGCTCTGTCCCGTTTTCATGTCGTAGCGGTAAATGGTGGCCGGCGTCGTGAAGCTGGCGAAAGAATAAAACGTTTCCGTGTCGCCCCGCTTGCCGCCGAAGCCGCCGGCCGAACCGATGCCGGGCAGCGCCACTTCGCGCACCAGTTTGCCGTGCAAGTCGAGCACCTTGACCTGGCTGCGCGCGTCGCTCAGGTAGTCGAGCACCAACTGGCGGTTGACGATATTCGCCGCGACCAGGGTTTGCGCCGCTTCCGGCACGACTTCCTTCCAGGCGGCCGGCGCCGGATGGCGGGTATCGATGGCGACGACGCGGGCGCGCGGCGCCTTGTTGTCGGTGCTGAACCAGAACACGGGACCGTCGTTGTCGATGAAGTCATAGCCGGAATCGAAATTGTCGATCAGGGCGATGACCTTGCCATCCTTTCGCCGCAAGTCCTTGTAAAACACGCGGTTCTTGTGGTCCGCGCTGGGGCTGACCGAAATGATCAGGTAGTGGCCGTCGTCGCTGACCTGGCCGGCGATGGCCCATTCCTTCTGGTCGGGGCGGTCGTAGATCAAGGTGTCGGCGCTTTGCGGCGTGCCGATCTTGTGGAAATACAGTTTCTGGAAATAGTTGGCGTCGGCCAGCTTGGTCGCTTCCTTGGGCGCGTCGTAGCGGCTGTAAAAGAAGCCGCTGCTATCCTTGCTCCAGGAAGCGCCCGAGAATTTCACCCATTTCAGCTCGTCCGACAAGTCCTTGCCGGTGTCGATGTCGCGCACCTTCCACTCGTTCCAGTCGGAGCCGGAGGCGGCCGTGCCGTAGGCCAGGTATTTGCCGTTCGGGCTGACGGCCGTGCCGGCCAGGGCGACGGTGCCGTCGGCGGCC
>DMYQ01000119.1:86120-101585 GCA_003482555.1 Janthinobacterium sp.
GCCGAAGCGCTCGTAATTCCACAGTTTGGTGAGGCGTTGCTTGATCGCCTCGCGTCCCGGGATGCCTTGCAGATAGGCTTGCGTCAGCTTGTTTTGCGCCACGACCCAGTCGCGCGTCTCGGCGCTGTTGGCGTCTTCCAGCCAGCGGTAGGGATCGGCCACCTTGGTGCCGTGATAATCGTCTTGCTGATCGACCTTCTTGCTGACCGGGTAAGTCAGGCCGCTGTCGGCCGGGCCGAAGGCGGACCGGGGACAGGTCTGCGCTTGCGCGTTGGCGGCGAGGCCGGCAATCAGGCTGAACAGGAGTGATACGCTGCGTGCTTGCATGGGGAATCCGTATGATCGAGAAGACTAGGCCGGCGCCGCGCGCATTGGCGGCGCCGGCGAAATCATAGCGTGGATCGTGGCTTTTTAAGCACTATTATATGGATGGAGAGCCATTTTTTATTCGGCCAAAAGCTTCCCGGATCAAACTTATTCAAGCCAGACTGATTCGATCCTCACTTATTCGGCCGGCACGGTATCGGCCAGCGGCGAGCGCCACTGCGCCAGCCAATCCGCCAGCTGATGGGCGGGAATGGGCCGGCTCATGAAGTAACCCTGGCCCTGGTCGCAACCGAGTTCGGCCAGCAGGCGCCACACGGCTTCGCTTTCGATGCCCTCGGCCACCACCCGCAAGCCCATGTTGTGGCCCAGGTCGATGGTCGAACGGACGATCTTGGTGTCGCCGGCGTCGCGCTCCATGTTCAGCACGAAGGATTTATCGATTTTCAATTCATCGACCGGCAAGCGTTTCAGGTAGGCCAGCGAGGAATAGCCGGTGCCGAAGTCATCGATCGACAGGTCGACGCCCATGGCGTGCAAGCGTTCCAGTGTGTGCTGGGCGCGAACCGGGTCGTCCATGATCGCGCTCTCGGTGATTTCCAGGCAAAACGACGACGCCTGCAATTGGTAGCGGGCCAGGATGTCGGCAAACTTGGCCGGCAAGTCTTGATCGAGCAAGTCGCGCGTGGACAGGTTCACGGAAAACTTCAGGTGCACGCCCCGGGCCGCCATTTCCTGGCACAGCGCGGCCGATTTTTCCAGCACCCAGCGGGTCAGTACGCGGATGAAGCCGGTCTGTTCGGCGAAGGGGATGAAGTCGTCGGGAAACACCATGCCGCGCTCCGGATGCTGCCAACGCACCAGCGCTTCGACCCCGACCACGGCGCCGTCGCCCAGCGTGATCTTGGGTTGCACGTGCAGGCGTAATTCTTCGCGCTCGACGGCGTTGCGCAACTCCGTCAGCAGAGACAGGCTTTTCGCGCTGGCCTTGTCCGTTGCCGCGTCGTACACGACGGCGCCATCGTTACGCTGCTTGGCCGCGTACATCGCCACTTCCGCCATGCTCAGCAGCGCCTCGACGCTGGCGCCGTGCAGCGGATAGCCGGCGATGCCCAGGCCGGCGCCGATGTCGACAGCCTGGTCTTCCAGCGACAGCGGCATTTCCAGCGCCAGCAAGATGTCGGCGGCGATCGCCTGCGCCCGCTCCAGGCTGACGTCCGACAGCAGGATGGCGAATTCGTCGCCGCCCAGGCGCGCCACCTGCGCCGCGCCGTGCCGGCTCTCCACCAGTTGCAATCGCAGGCGCTCGGCCACCAGGCGCAGCAGCGCGTCGCCGAAGCTGTGGCCCATGACGTCGTTGACGTGCTTGAAGCGGTCCAGATCCATCATCAGCACGAACACGGGCTGTTCGCGCCGCGCCGCTTCCTCAAGCGCGGCGCCCAGCAGCAGGACGAACTGGGCCCGGTTCGGCAAATTGGTGAGCGGATCCCAGTACGCCAGGCGGCGGATTTCCTGTTCGCGCTTGGCGATCCCGTCGCGCATGCCGTCGAAGGCTTGCGCCAGCGCGCCGATCTGGTCATTGCGCTTGAAGTCGATCTGGCCCTTGTAGTCGCCCTTTTCCAGGCGCCTGGCAATGACGGCCAACTCGCTGAGCGGCTGGGCGATGCGCTTGGCCGTGATCGCGCTGGCCAGCGCGGCCACGCCCACGCCGGCCAGGGTCAGGCCGATCAGCAGGCGTTTCAGGTTGCGGTATTCGGCCGTTGCCTCGTCGATCGAGCGGGCCAGCACCACGCTGGCCATCTGGCCGCCGTCCTGGCCGATTTGCAGCAGGCGGGCGCCGTAGCGGCCGCCATCGAGTTCGAGGTCGAAGGCGCCGTTTGGCACTTGCGGCATGGCTTGCATTTGCACCGTCAGGGGGAGGATGGCGCCGCGCGCCAGGGTCGAGGCGGTGGCCAGCCAGACGCCGGCGGCGTCGCGCGTCATGATCGTCACCTGTAACGAGGAAATGTCGCGCATGTCGCCGGCCAATTGCGCGTCGATGGGAAAGGCCATCACGACGTAGGCGATGGTGAGCGGCGCCCGCACCGGCACCACCACGATCTGGAAGGGGCGGCGCTCGACGATGGCGATGCCGTTGGCGCCGTCAAAGCGCTCGGCCCTGTCGAGCATGCTCAGCACCAGCTTTTCCAGCACCGCCGCCTGGGCGTCGTTGGTCGACACCTTGATCTTGCGCTCGGCGCTGACGAGCATCGTCAGCGACGCCTTGATGCGCCGCCCGCTGTTGGCCAGCGCCGACTCGATGGTGGCGCGGTCGTCGTTGGCGTCGTTGCCGATGGCTTGCACGAAGGCCGTGTCGCGCGCCAGCACGCTGGCGCCGAAGCGCAGCTTCTGGGCATTCTGGTCGAGCAGGCGGCGAAACACCTTGGCGCCGGTGTCGAGTTCGCTGGCGATCGAGCCGTGCGCGCTGCTGTCTATGCCCTGCCAGATGACCAGCAAGCCGAGCGCCTGCACGACGACGATCAAGACCAGGAACAGGGTGACGATGCGGCTCTCGAGACTGCGAAAATGCATGGGCCGTCCCTGTCTAGAAATCGGCGTCGGAGACGGGCGCCGCCTCGACCGGCTTGAGCGCCAGGCTCAGCACGACGGTGGCGGGGGCGGCGTCGCCCTTGAGCGCGATCTCTTGCTGGGTGGTCTGG
The DNA here is from genome assembly GCA_003482555.1 of Janthinobacterium sp. GTDB lineage: Bacteria > Pseudomonadota > Gammaproteobacteria > Burkholderiales > Burkholderiaceae_D > Janthinobacterium. The sequence continues at coordinate 89,144 of DMYQ01000119.1, forward strand.
GCGCCCGTGGCGCGGTAATGCCAGGCCGTCAAGACGTACCTGGCGCCGGCCGGCAAGTCGATGCGCGCCATGCCGGCGGCATCCGTCTTGGCATAGTAGGGCGTGTCGACGACCCTGACGTAAGCGAGCATCTTGTCGTGGATGTTGCAACCGAGGACGACGGTGCCTGGCTTGTCGAACACTTGCGGGGTGGCCGTCGCCCCGGAATACAGCTTTTGATCGAATTTCTTGGGCGCCGAAAAGGAATAAATATGGTGGCGCACTCTGTCGTTATTTGGAAATGAAATGCTGCTGCCAGTCTGCACGACGGTCACCAGGGGCAGAAATTTCAAGCCCTTTTGCTCGATCGAGCCGGCCAACAAGGTTTTGGGAGCGGCCGTCCCCACCGGTTCGGCGTACACCACCGCGTCGCTCAGGGGCGCGCCGGCGCCATCGTGCACCTGCACGGCGATACCGGAGGCGGCGGCGGCCGTCGCCAAGGTAGCGACAAGGGCAACGGCCACGCAAGAAAATAAAACGTGCTTGGGCATCGTGAGTTTCTTATCCTGGCTGACATGGGCGGAAATGGCGCTGCGTACAGGCTATTGTAGCGCTTTGGAAAATTTTCCCGGTAGAAGATTTTATCGAATCCACATTTTCCATGGGAATAATATATTGCATTTCATCAAGGCGTCACAAAGCCACACTAAGATGGGCACTGAAGACCACGGCCCCGTACGACAGGCTGTGCCGACAGCCGCGCCACAAAGACTCCCGTGAACTCATACCTGCCCCTCGCCCTTCCGTCCGCCGCGCCCGCGCCGGCCTTGCCCTCCAATGTGGCCTATCTGAAACCGCCCGCCGCCTCCGACATGGGCGCCAAGGAAGACATCTTGCGGGCGCATTTGCTGGAGATCATTGCCGAACGCCATTTGAGCGCCCTGCTCCAACCCATCATACACATGCAGAGCGGCGAGATCATCGGCTACGAAGGCTTGATACGGGGGCCGTCCGACAGCCCGCTGCACGCGCCCATGAACCTGTTCAAGGTGGCGCGCGCCAACGGCCTGACCCTGGAAGTCGAGCATCTGTGCCGCCGGGTGGTGCTGGAGCGCTTTGCCGAGCTCGATTTGCCGGGCAAGCTATTCCTCAATGTCAGCCCGGAATGCCTGCTGCTGCGCAACGCCCGGCATGGCGAAACCCTGGAATACATCGAAGAAATCGGCATCAATCCCGAGCGGGTGATCATCGAGTTGACGGAAAACCAGCCCACGTATGACTATGCGCTGATGCGGGAAGCCGTCTTGCATTACCGTCAGATGGGTTTCCAGATCGCCATCGACGACTTGGGCGAAGGCTTTTCCAGCCTGCGCCTGTGGTCGGAATTGCGGCCCGAATACGTCAAGATCGATATGCATTTTATCCAGGGCATCAATAACGACCCCGTCAAGTTGCAATTCGTCCGTTCGATCCAGGAAATCGCGGAAAAATCCGACACCCTGGTGATCGCCGAAGGCATCGAGACGCAAGCCGAGCTGCTCGTGTTGCGCGACCTGGGCGTGGCCTTCGGCCAGGGCTATCACCTGGGGCGGCCCAGCGCCCTGCCCGCCAAGGCCTTGCCGGCCGAAGTGGTGAAGGCGCTGGGACGCAACGGCGTCGCCGTGTATCCCCGGCGCGGCGGCCTCGACAAGAATGCGGCCAGCATTTTAAAACTTTTGCAACACGTGGCGGCCGTGTCGCCCGAGATGAACAATAATGAAGTCTATGACATCTTCCTCAAGGACCCCAAACTCTTGATCATCCCCGTGGTCGATGCCGGCTTGCCGCTGGGCCTGATCAGCCGCTTTGACATGATCGACCATTTCGCCCGCCCCTACCAGCGCGAGCTGTACGGCAAGAAATCGTGCAAGCTCTTCATGGATGGGAATGCCCTCGTCGCCGACAAGGATACCAGCCTGCAAGACTTGAGCTTCATCATGGTGCAGGCCGACGCCCACCACCTGTTCAACGGCTTCATCATCACCGACGAGGGCCGCTACATGGGCATGGGCCGGGGCCACGACTTGATGCGTGAAATCACCCAGATGCAGATCAACGCGGCCCGCTACGCCAATCCGCTCACCCTGCTGCCCGGCAATGTACCGATCAACGAGCATATCGATCGCCTGCTGCAGAGCGGCACCCGCTTCTGGGTCTGTTATTGCGACCTGGACAATTTCAAGCCCTTCAACGACGTCTACGGCTACCGCAAGGGCGACGACGTGATCCAGTTGACGGGGGAAATCCTCAGCCGCCACTGCGACGCCAACCGCGACTTCATCGGCCACATCGGCGGCGACGACTTCATGATCCTGTTTCAAAGCGAGGATTGGGAAAGCCGTTGCCTGGCCATGCTGGAACAGTTCGCGCTGGCCATCCTGGATTTCTACAGCAACGACGACCGCGATCGGGGCGGTTACATCAGCGAAGACCGCCAGGGCAAGAAGGTGTTTTATTCGCTGATCAGCTTGTCGCTCGGCGCCATCAAGGTGGAGCCGCGCCAGTACTACACCCACCACCAGATCGCAACGGCCGCCGCCGAGGCAAAGAAGCAAGCCAAGAAAATACACGGCAACAATCTGTTCCTGGATCGACGCCAGGACACGGCCAGCCCGCGCGGCGGGCCCGCCGCCTGAGGGAGGCGTCGCAGGCGGCGCCCGGGGCGTGCCACCCGTTAGCCCCGGTGGGTCTGGCGCCACTGGCGCGTCAAGTCTTGCGCCGAACCGATTTCCGTCGGCGTCATCTTGCTGGCGATCAGGGTCTGGTTGCTGCAAGCCGTTTCATCGCCCGCTTCGGCCGCCAGCGAAATCCACATATACGAGCGCACCGGGTCTTTCGTCACGCCGCGACCGCTGTTGTACATGCCGCCGAGATTGTACTGGGCCAGCGCGTGCCCCTGATCGGCGGCCCGGCAATACCAGCGCACGGCCAGCGCATCGTCCTGCGGCACGCCCTGGCCGTTGGCGTACATCACGCCCAGATTGTTTTGCGCGCTGGCGTCACCCTGCTCGGCCGCCGTGCGATACCAGTGCACGGCCCGCTCCTCGTCCCGGTTCACGCCGTGCCCGTTGGCGTAGATCACGCCAAGATTGAACTGGGCATTGGGCGCGCCCTGCTCGGCCGCCTTGCAATACCACGTCAATGCTTGCTGCAAGTCGCGCTCGACGCCGCGCCCGCTCGCGTACATGCCGCCCAGATTGTATTGCGCCAGCACGTGGCCGCACTCGGCCGCCCGGGTATACCAGGCGAAGGCGCGCGCCTCGTCCTTCTCGATGCCCTGGCCACGGGCCAGCATGACGCCAAGATTGAACTGGGCGTCGGTGTCGCCCTGCTCGGCCGCGCGCGACAGCCATGCATAGGCGCGCAACTGGTCGGGCGCCACGCCCAGGCCTTCGGCATAGGCCACGCCGACCTGGCGCTGGGCCACGGCGACGCCTTGCGCCGCCGCTTGGCGGAACCAGGCCAGCGCCTGCGCGTCGCTTTGCTCGACGCCCTGGCCCCGCTTGTACACCAGGCCCAGGTTGAGCTGGGCCGAGGCGTCGCCCTGAAGGGCCGCCTTGCGGAACCAGGCCAGCGCCAGGGCGTAGTTTTTCTTCGCGCCCCGGCCTTGCGCGTAAGCTTCGCCCAGCAGCGCTTGCGCGCTGGCGATGCCTTGCTCCGAGGCGCGGTAAAACCAGGCCAGGGCCAGTTCGTCGCTCTGCCGCACGCCGCGTCCCTTCTTGTACATTTGCCCCAGGTTTTGCTGGGCCGAAGCGTCGCCTTGGCTGGCCGCGCGGCGGAACCAGAACACGGCTTCCTTGTCGCTCTGGGCCACGCCACGGGCGTTGTAATACATGGCGCCGAGGTGGTTTTGGGCGAAAGCCAAGCCTTGCAGGGCCGCCAGGCGCAGCCAGATGAAGGCGCGCTCGTCGTCCCGGGCGATGCCCTCGCCCTTCTTGTACATCAAGCCCAGATTGAATTGGGCGTAGGGGTTTCCCTGTTCGGCCGCCGTTCGGAACCAGACATAAGCCTGGTAGCTGTCTTTGGTAGTGTGACGATTATTCATCGCGTCTCCCGCACTCGAATCGAGAAATTTCTTCTGCCTGTGCGGGCGGCGGCCAGCGTCCGCAGTCCTGCATGTTTCTATTGTTTAAATTATAAAACTCCGTTCACATGAGCCGTTTGATCGGACTCAATATTAATATCAAAATGTTATCTATTTGATGAGCTCGCCTGAACGGAGGCGAAAAAAAACCCGCGGCGATTCCTCGTCCGCGGGTGTGCGGCGGGTGTCCCGCCAGCATGCGCAGGGGCCGACCCTGGCCGCGGATCAGCCGTGCGGCGCGCGTGCCGGTTTCGGCCCCAGCGCGCGTGCCGGCTTCGGCCCCAGCGCATAGGCCAGCACGGCCAGCGCCGTCAGGCACCAGACGATCAGGGCGCCGGACGGCAAGTCAAGCAGGGTCGACAGCACCAGTCCGGCCAGGTAGCCGCCGGCGCCTATGGCGTAAGCCAGCGCCAGGCGTTTTTTCGACGGATAGTGGCGCACCGCCAGGCTGGGCACGATCAGGCTGGTGAAGACCAGGTAGACGCCGACCAGTTGCACCGAAGCCGTCACGGCCAAGGCGAAGATCAGATAAAAGCCCAGCCGGCTGAGGCGATCGTTGAAGAAATACAGCACCGCGCTGATGAGCGCCGTGCCGATCAAGGGCAACAGCAATTGCTCGTAGCGCACCCACAGGATCTGGCCGGCCAGCAAGTCCTGCAAATGCTCGCCGCCGTGCGGATTGTGCGCCACCAGCAGCAAGCCGCCCGTCGCCGCCAGGATGAACATGACGCCGATCTGCGCTTCCTGCACTTCCGGCCAGCGCTTTTCAGTCCAGGTCAGCAGCACGGCGCCCAGCAAGGCGGCCGCGCCGGCCGCCGCCTGCACGGCCCAGCCTTGCGGGTCGAGGTCGCCGGAACCGGCGATGATCACGCCCAGCGCCGCGATCTGGGCGATGGCCAGGTCGATGAAGACGATGCCGCGCTTGAGCACTTGCGCGCCCAGCGGAATGTGGGTGACGAGCACCAGCAGGCCAGCCAGGAAGGCCGGCAAGATGATCATCAGATCGATGGAGCCCGGCGTCATTTGGCGGCATCCATCAAGCGTTGAACGGTGGTATCGAACAGGGCAAACAAATCCTTGCTCTTGTCGTCGGCACCCACCGTGAAGGGCAGCGCCACGGCCGGGATGTGGGCATGCTCGGACAGCCATTGGGAGGCGCGTCCGTCCTGGTAGGCGGCGCGCAGCACCATCTTGGCCGGCTGGCGCTGCAACTGGGACAGCAATTCCGACAGGTGGGCCGCGCTGGGCTCGACGCCCGGCTTCGGTTCCAGGGTGCCGACCTGGCGCAGGCCGAGCCAGCCGATCAGGTATTCCATGTTTTTATGATGCTCGACGATGGCCACCGACTTCAAGGGCGCGGCCTGCTTTTCCCAGCGCAGCATGGCGGCGTTCCAGCGCGCCGTGAAATCCTTTTCGCGCGCCTGATACAGGGCGGCGTTGCCGGGATCGACCTCGGCCAGGCGCTTGGCCAGGGCGACGGCGACCAGCCCGATATTGTGGGGATTTTGCTGGATGTGCGGATTGCCGGCCGCGTGGACGTCGCCATCGCCGCGGTCGACCTTGCCTGGCACGTCGAGCTTGGCAACGTAGGCGCCCGCTTCGAAGTTGCCCGGCTGTCCGGGGGCGATCTTGGCGTTGCTCGACTGTTGCAGCAAGACGGGCAACCAGCCCACTTCCAGTTCCAGGCCCGTGCAGACCAGCAAATCGGCGTTGCGGGTGCGGGCGATCAGGCTGGGGCGCGCTTCGATACGGTGCGGATCTTGCAGCGCATTGGTGGCGCTGGACACTTTGACCTTGTCGCCGCCCAACTCCTTGGTCAAGGCTGCCCACTCCGGTTCGCAAGCCAGCACGTTGATGGCGGCCTGGGCCGGCTGCGCCAGGGAGGCCGCCGCGCAGACGAGTGCGGCGGCGGTCCAGATTTTACGGTTGAAAGTGAATGTCATATTAGTTCCTTAGAAAGTGTGGGCCGCGTGGGTGCCCAGGCTCATGATGTATTGCAGGAAAATTTGATTGTCGGCCGCGCCAGGACGCGACTTGTCGCGCGCCAATTGCAGGCGCAGGCGCGAGAATTCCGACGGGCTATAGTCGAACATCAGGCTCACGCGCGAGGGCGCGTACGCTTGCAGCAGCGGGAAGGCGGCCATGCCCAGGGTGCCGCTGTCGACCAGGCCGAGGTCGCGGCTGCCCGAGGACAGGCGGTCGTAGCGCAGGCCGGCGCGCCACAGCGGCATGAACTGGTAAGCGCCCTGCAGATACCAGCCCGACTGGGCGCTGCGGTAATAGTTGTTGTCCACACCGCTGCCCGCGCCGCTGTCCAGGGTGCCGCTCTCGCGCACGTGGAAATATTCGCCCTGCAACTTGAAGTTGGTGCCGGTCGGATTGCCGTTCGGCGCCCATTTGTAGATCGCGTCGGCGATCCACATCGAAGACTTGCCGCTGAAGGCATTGTTGACTTGATTGATGGCATCCTGGTAGGCGCGCTGTTGGGCGCCCGTATGCAAATAAGACAGGCCGGCGCGGTAACTGGACGAGTCGCCTATATCGTCGCCCACGTGGGCGAACACGGAAGCCGCGCCGATGCCATTCTTGTCGCGGTCATTGCCCGGGAAGGCGCGCCCGGAGCCGACTTCGACGCCGAGTTCCACGAACTGATCGGCCGGCGCCAGCCATTTCGCCTGCACCCCGTCCGGCTTGTACTGGCCGCCGAAGAAGGCCTGGTATGCCAGCGGCGCGTCGACGAAGTCCCAGGTGTGGGAGTGCTGGCCGTTCAGATAACCGACCGAAGACAGGAAGCGCCCCGCCTTCAGGTTCAAGCCGTTCGACATGGCGCGCGTCTGCACGAAGGCTTCTTCGACGCTGACGGTATTCTCGCCGGTCATGGAAAACGTCAGTTGGCCGGCGAAATCGGGATCGATATTCGCGGCAAAGGTCAGCTCGGACTCGCCCAGATTGAAGCCGCGCGGGCCCGGGCCGACCTCGCCGCCGGACGGAATGAAACCCTGCAGGCGATACTGTTGCGTGTCGTGCGACAGGTTCGACAGGGTGCCGCCCAATATCAGCGAGATATTCGGGTTGAAAATATTGCTGGCCGCCGAAGGCTGGCCCGGCACCGGCGCGGCGGCGCTGGCCACGAAGGGGGCGTCCGGCGCGGCGGCCGGAGTTTGCAGTGTGGCGGCGATGGCTGGCGCCGGGGTGGTCGCGACCGGCGCGGCGGCGGCCGGAACGCTCGCTTCGGCCTGCCGCAAACGCTGCTCCAGCGCTTGCAGGCGGGCCTCGTATGATGCCTTCATGGCCTTGATTTGCGCGTGGATCTCGGCCAACTGCTTGGCTTCGGTGGCCGAGGCCGCCGAGGCGGCCATCGGGGTGGCGAATGCGGCGGCCAGCGCGGCCGCAAGTACGCTATGTTTTAACATGACTATGTCCAGGTCAAATGGAGATGGCGAAGCGGCGCATGCTTGCGCGCTTCGGTTCTAAGGGACGGAGCGAAAGATCAGGACAGGGCCGGCGGCGCGCGCGGCTGGAAGGCGCGCACCGTCTTGGCGCAGGCTGGCGTGGACGCGGCGGCAACGGTGGCCGGCGCGTCGGCGCGCATGAGCTGGAACGCATAAAAGGGCGAACCCAGCGGCGACGCCAACTGGGCAAAGGCGAGGCACTGGGCGCAGCCCTGATCGGGCGCGAGCGCCTTGGCCGAGGCGCCGCGACCGGTCGAACGCAACTGCCCGCTCTTCCCGTGGCCGCTGTGCGTCAGCCCGTGCGATATCCCCATCTGCTGGGAAAGTACCAGCACAAGCGACAGCAGGACATAGGCAAAGGCGCGGCGGATTCTCACTTCAGCGGAAACCAAGGTTGCATCGATGGCAGCATTGTAATACCGTCAGCGCCACGGCGTCACTTTTTATGTATCGCGGCCGGCAAGCGCGCGTTTATGCAGAAATTGCGGCACCTTGGCCGCGCTCAGGCGATTCAGCGCCACCAGCAATTCCGGGTCGACGGCGCCCATGCCGTAGGTGCTACCCAGGTGGCGGCCGATGTGTATCAGCACCTGGGCCGCTACTTCCGCGTCCGATTCGGCCCTGTGGGCGGCGCTCTTGAAGGCGATACCGAGCTGGCCGGACAGCAAGCCGAGCTTGTAACTGGCCAGGCCGGGAAAGATGCGGCGCGACAGTTTCAGCGAACACACCAGCCCCTGGTGGGCCGGCGTCAGCCCCAGGCGGGCGCTTTCCGCGTGCAAGAACTTTTCGTCGAAGCTGGCGTTGTGCGCCGACAAGGCGTCGTCGCCTATGAACTCCAGCAAGCGCGGCACCACCTGCGCCACCGGCGGCGCCCCATCCACCATCGCCTGGCTGATGCCGGTCAATCCCGTGATGAAGGATGGGATGCGGACATTGCAGTTGATCAGCGAGACATAACGCTCGACCACGCGCCCGCCCACGATGCGCAAGGCGGCCACCTCGGTGACGCGGTCGCCCATGTCGGGCGACAAACCGGTGGTCTCGAAGTCGATCATGACGATCGGTTTTTCAAACACATTCATATGGCCTTCTTTCGGCTAGCCGAATTTACGTACCGCATCCAGGGCCAGACCGGCCCCGATACTGCCAAACAAGTCGCCCTCGACCCTGCGCGCCGACGGCACCAGGGCGGCGATCTGTTCGCGCAACAGGCGCACGCCGCTCGAACCGCCCGTGAAAAACACGGTGTCGACCTGGGACGGCGCCACGCCGGCGTCACGCAGCAGGTTCAGCACCGTCTGCTCGACCGAGGTGCACAGGTGGCCGATGGCGTCGTTGAACTCGCCGCGCCGCAACAGCAGCGATTGCGCCGGCGCCAGGCGATCGAGCTCGAGTTGTACCTCGGCCGCGTCGGACAGGGCGATCTTGCCCTCTTCCACCTTCATGGCCAGCCAGTGGCCGGCGCGCTGGTCGATCAGCTTTTGCAGGCGGCCCATCTTATCCTGTTCGCGCGCGTCGCGGCAGACATCGGCCAGTTGCACCCAGATTTTCTTGGTATAGGCGAGATTGATGGTATGCCAGGTGGCCAGGTTGAAATAATAGCTCGACGGCACTTCGCTATTATTATTCAGCCGGCTGCCATAGCCCAGCAACGGCATCACGGACGACAGGCTCAGATATTTATCGAAGTCGGTGCCGCCTATGTGCACCCCGCCCGTGGCCAGGATATCGTCGCGCCGTTCGGCCTTGGCGACCCGCCCGGGCGCCAGGCGCACCAGCGAAAAGTCGGAAGTGCCGCCGCCTATGTCGGCGATCAAGACCAGTTCTTCGCGCGCGATCTGCGATTCATAATCGAAGGCGGCGGCGATCGGCTCGAACTGGAAGGCGACATCCTTGAAGCCGACCGAGCGGGCCACCTCGGCCAGGGTATCTTCGGCCAATTTGTCGGCGCTGGCGCTGTCGTCGATGAAGAAGACGGGGCGGCCGAACACGGCGCTATCGAAGCGGCGGCCGGCCGCCAGTTCGGCGCGGCGCTTGACCTCGCCGATGAATTGCGCCAGCAAGAGGCGGAAAGGCAGCGCGCGGCCGCCCACCTCGGTCTGGCCGTCGATCAGGCTGGTGCCCAGCAAACTCTTGAGCGAACGCATCAAACGCCCCTCGTAGCCGGCCAGATAGCCGGCCAGCGCGGCGCGTCCGAAGCTCACTTCCTCGTCCTCGGCATTGAAGAACACCACCGAGGGCAAAGTCGTTTTGCCATCCTCGAGGGCGAGCATGGTCGGCTGTCCCGGACGCACCCAGCCCACGGTGGAATTGGATGTGCCGAAATCGACGCCGCAAGCATTGGCCATGTCGACCCTTCACGTAATAAAGGGGCGTGATATTACCAGAAAAATGACCAAAATCAAGAAATACATACAGTGCATCGTCACTTTTGCCAACCGAGGCGCCAATGTAGGATAAAGATGACAAAACACCATGTTTCCAGACTACAAAATCTCGACTCTTGATCCGATAGCGGTCTGTTCGCTAGCGAACTAAAGTTAGACCCGACGGGCAGCGCCACGCATCGTGGCCAAAAACGCCAGCGCCACTTGGCTGACATTGCTTGGCGGCGCCAGTTCCGACAACCGACAAAGAGGGACCATATGAGCATCCAATCATGCCACGCCGACGTCGACAATAGCCCGGTCAAGCCAGCCCTCCCGACCGACGATGCCGCACGCGAGACGGCGACGATCATCAGCATTACCTGCGTGCAGCAAAATGAATTGCTCAAGGCCTTGCCGCAAGCCGACCTGGCGCGCCTGTCCGGGCACCTGGAACTGGTCAGTCTGCCGGCCGGCAAACACTTGTACGACTGCGGCGCCGGCATCGAGTTCGCCTATTTCCCCACCAACGCCATCATTTCCCTGATGGATGTGATGGAAGACGGCGCCACCACGGAAATTGCCGTGGTCGGGCGCGACGGCGTCGTCGGCGCGGCCCTGTACGACGCCGAACTGGCCAGTTGCAGCATGGTGGTGCAAAGCGGCGGCTACGCCTATCGCATGAAATCGGCCCTGCTGCGCGAAGTATTCTATGAGGGCGGCGCCCTGACGGGGGTCGTGATGCGTTACAAGAGCGCCTTGTTCGTCCAGATGTCGCAGAACGTGGTCGGCGGGCGCCATTGCAGCATCGAACAAAAACTCAGCCGCTGGCTGCTTGAGCGACTCGATCGCTCGCCCGTGAACGAATTGAAAGTGACGCAAGACACGATGGCGAGCATGCTGGGCGCACGCCGGGAAAGCGTCACCGTTGCCGCGCGCAAGTTACAGGACGAGGGTTTGATCGAATATCGGCGCGGCACCATCGTGGTGCGCGACCGCGATGGACTGGAACTGTCGGCCGGCGCCTGCTACCAGGCCGCGAAAGCGAACCGTGCCGCGCCGCTGGCTTGCGCCGGCCGCTGAGGCGGCCATGAAAAAGCGCGCCGCGAGCGGCGCCGCGGCGCCATTCAGTCCACCAGCGCCGCTCAACCCCGCATCGTGTACAGCATCGCCAGCACGGCGGCACCCATGGCGGCCGTGCAGAGCCAGCCCAGCACGGAGAGCCGGCGCGAAATGACCAGCTTGCCCATGATGTCGGCGCGCGCGGCCATCAGCATCATCACCACCATGATGGGAACGGAAATGACGCCGTTGATGACCGCGCTCCAGTAGAGTGCCTTGATGGGGTCGATTTTGGTGAAGCACAGGGCGACGCCGATCAGTGTCGCCAGCACGATGATCGCGTAAAACTTTTTCGCCATGGCCGGCTGCGCCGACAGGCTGTTCTTCCACTGAAAAGCACCGGAAATGGCGTAGGCGGCCGAGCCGGCCAGCACCGGGATGGCCAGTAAACCGGTGCCGATGATGCCCACGCTAAAGAGCACGAAGGCGAATTCACCGGCGATGGGCTTGAGCGCGCTGGCGGCCTGGGCCGCGGTATCGATCTGCGTGACGCCGTGGGCATGCAAGGTGACGGCCGTGGTCAAGATGATGAAAAACGCCACCAGATTGGAAAATCCCATGCCGATGAAGGTGTCGAGCTTGATCCTGCGAAAGCTCGCGTCGGCCTTTTCGGGCGCCTCCTTGAGCGCGCAGGCGTCGGGGTCGGCGTTCATGTCCTCGACTTCTTGCGAGGCTTGCCAAAAGAACAGATAGGGGCTGATCGTGGTGCCGAACACGGCCACCATGGTCGTGATATAGGCCGGAGTCCAGTTAAACGTCGGCATCACCGTGTTGCGCAGCACCGTGAGCCAGGGGATATGCACCACCATGGCGGTGGCGAAATACGCCAAGAGAACCAGGGTCAGCCATTTCAGGATGCGCACATACCGGTGGTAGGGCAGGAACACTTGCAGCACCACCGACAGCAGGCCGAAGCCGAGCGCGAACAGATGGGCCGGGCCATCGACCAGCAACTTGAGCGCCGCGCCCATGGCGGCCACGTCGGCGGCGATATTGATGATGTTGGCCACCAGTAGCAAGCTGATGATGGAATACAAGAGCCAGCGCGGATAGTGCTTGCGGATATTCGTCGCCAAGCCATGCCCGCTGACGCTGCCGATCTTGGCGCTGATGATTTGAATGCCGACCATCAAAGGATAGGTGAACAGTATCGTCCACAACATGCCGAAGCCAAATTGCGCCCCCGCCTGCGAATAGGTGGCGATGCCGCTCGGGTCGTCGTCGGCGGCGCCGGTAATCAAGCCGGGGCCCAGCTTCTTGAGCCAGGATTGTTCCCGTTCGCCGCCGCCCGTCGCATTGGTCTTTTTCGCTTCCGCTTCCTGCATGGCTCGTCCTCGTTCCAGTGTAGTGTTGCGCGTTGATTGCGACATATAAAAGTAGCGGATTTTTCGCCGAGACAA
>DMYQ01000123.1:0-820 GCA_003482555.1 Janthinobacterium sp.
GGGCCGACAAAGCCGCCGACAGGGCCGGCGCCGGCGCGCGTAAATATTTAACGCTGGAAAAGGTGATTGTCATGTTGCGGCGCAAGCCCGGCGATGCCGATTCGCATTATCTTTCAACCGACCTGGTCATCGCGACGACGGAAGAACAGGAAAGGCAGGCCAAGGAACACTTGCCCCTGCTGCGCAGCATCGCCGTGAAGGCCTTGTCGAACTACCCGCTGGAACAGGCGCAGGCGATGACGGTGGAGCAATTCGCCGAGCAAATCAACCGCGCTTTCGACGCCAGTTATGCCCAGGAAAAACGCGACAAGCCGTTTTCCGAAGTCATGATCGGCAAACTCATCATCGAGTAAGGCGCCGCGGCGCGAACCTGGGGAGCGATGTGGCTTATCTAGAGCAATACGCACATGCCTATGGCGCCGACGAGGGCGCCGCCGCGCTCGATCCGGCCGAGGAACAGCGCCACTTGCTGGCCTATGCGCCGCTGGTCAAGCGCATCGTGCGCCAGCTCAATGCGCAGATCGCGGGCGCCATCGGCCGCGACGACATGGAACAGATCGGACTGCTGGGTTTGCTGGAAGCGCTGCGCCGCTACGGCGCGCCGGACGCTGCCTTCGGCGCCTACGCCGGCCTGCGCGTGCGCGGCGCCATCCTCGACGAGTTGCGGCGCCAGGATTGGCGCCCGCGCGCCGTGCGCCAGGAAAGCCACCGCCTGCGCGACGGCGTGCGCGCGCTGACCCGGCGCCTGGGGCGCGAGCCGGCCGAGCGCGAGATCCTGGCCGCCCTGGACATCACGGCCGAGGCTTACCGGCAATGCCAA
>DMYQ01000123.1:959-2366 GCA_003482555.1 Janthinobacterium sp.
GCCGACACGGCGCCCAACCCGGAAGACCAGTTGATGCTGCGGCGCAGCCTGGAGCAGGCGCTGGGCGGGCTCGACGAGCGCGAACAGCGGGTGGTGCAAATGTATTACGAATTCGAATTGAGCTACAAGGAAATCGCCGCCGTGCTGGACTTGACCGATGCCCGCGTTTGCCAGATCAACAAGGGCGCCCTGGGCAAGATGAAAGCCACCTTGCAAAGCGCTTGAACGGCCGCCACGGCCAAGGGAAAGGTTCTGCATATGCAGCAAATTATCGGTATCTTCATCGTGATGGGCTGCGTCTTCGGCGGCTTCGCCCTGATGGGCGGCACCATCCACGCCATCTGGCAGCCGATCGAGCTGGTCATCATCGCCGGGGCCGCCCTGGGCGCCCTGGTGCTGGGCAACCCGGCCCATGTGTTGAGCGAAATGACGACCCAGTTCCGCAAGATCCTCACGCACAAAAAACAGGGCTCGGAATTCCAGCGCCAGTTGCTGCTGCTGATGTATGAATTGCTGCAGACGGCGGCCGACGGCTTGAAGGCGCTCGACGCCCACGTCGAGGCGCCGCGCGAGAGCCCGCTGTTCCAGCGCTATCCGCTGGTGCTGGAAGAGCCCAAGCTGCTCGCCTTCATCGTCGACAATTTTCGCCTGATGGCGATGGGCAAGATCAACGCCCACGAGCTGGAAGGCGTGCTGGAGCAGGAACTGGAGGCCATCCACGACGAATTGCTGCAACCGTCGAAGTCGCTGCACAAGATCGCCGAAGCCATGCCCGGCTTCGGCATCCTGGCCGCCGTGCTGGGCATCGTGATGGCGATGAATTCGGTGGCCGACGGCGCCGACGCGGCCGCCATCTCGGAAAAGGTCGGCGCCGCCATGGTCGGCACCTTCATCGGCATCTTCTTTTGCTACGGCGTGCTGGACCCGATCAGCAACATGATGAAGCAATTGGTGACCCAGGAAGCGTCGACCATGGAATGCGTGAAGGTGGTGCTGGTGACCCACGTGGCCGGCAAACCGGCCCTGCTGGCGATCGACGCCGGGCGCCGCCTGGTGCAACTGAACATCAAGCCGAGCTTTGCCCAGCTGGAGAGCTGGATCACCGCGCTCGAGGGCGCCGACGCCCCCGCCGACGCCGAGCCGCCGCGCCGCACCGGAGAACGCCGTGCCAAAGCCGCATGAAAAGCATGAACAAGCGGTCATCAAGCGCGCCAGCCGCAAGCAGGCGGACGACAGCTCGAACGGCGCCTGGAAAGTCGCCTTCGCCGACTTTTGCCTGGCCCTGCTGTCCCTCTTCCTGGTGCTGTGGCTGATGGCCGCGCGCGAGCAACAAGCGATGAAGGAAATCATGCTGGAATCGAAAGGCAGCAAGATGAACGATGGCCAGGGCGTGATGCCCGAGCAAAA
>DMYQ01000123.1:2436-4002 GCA_003482555.1 Janthinobacterium sp.
GGCGCGCTTGATGCTGGCGCCGGCGGCAGCGTCAGTTACCAGTCGCCGGAAGACTTGCGGGCGCTGTCGCGCGCGCTCGCCAAACTGAGCGCCGAAGCCGGCTTGAGCAACAACCTGGAATCGGTGGTGACGCCCTACGGCTTGCGCGTCATGCTGCACGACACGGATCGGCAAGGCATGTTCGTGCGCGGCAGCGCCGTGCCGACCGAGCGCTTCCGGCTCCTGTTGCGCCAGATGGGGCCCCTGTTCGCGCGCATGGACAACCAGATGCTGATCGTCGGCCACACCGATACGGCGCAGTACGCGGCCAGCGACTTCGGGGCTTTCTCGAACTGGACGCTGTCGAGCAACCGGGCCCTGGCCGCGCGCGCCAATCTGCTGGCCGGCGGCATGCCGGCGGGCGGCGTGCTGCAAGTGGTCGGCATGGCCGACCGCGCCCCGCTAGCCAGCGCCAACGGGGCCGCCGCCGTCAACCGGCGCATCGAATTGCTGATACTGACGCGTGCCCAGGCCGGCAGCGTGACGGCGATGTTTGGCGTGGCGGCGGAGCGCCCGCTCGGCAACGGCATCGATACCAGCCTGCCGCGCGGCGAAGAGTTGCGGAGCTTGCGCGAACAGATCGCGCCGCCCGCGGGAACGGCCAACTGAGACGGTGGCGACATGACGATATATACCCGAGGCAAGGAGCGCGGCATGAGAATCTCCAGCAACACGCCGGCGTCCGAGACGCCAGCCCCGCAACGCACGGCGGCAAGCGGGCCGGCGGCCCCCGAGGCGAGCCGGGAAGCGCCCCAGGGATCGACCCCGGCATCGACCCTGCAGTCGGCCGTCCTGCAGCCGGCGCTGGCGGCCCTGCGCGCCATGCCCGAGCTTGACCACGCCCGCGTGGCCGCCCTGCGCGACGCGCTGGCCAAGGGTGAACTGCCGTTCGACGCGGCCAAGCTGGCCGGCCTGATCCAGCGCTTCCACGGTGGCCGCTCATGAGCTCGACGAACGCGCCGGCCCGGCTGACGCGCGCGCAAGCGCTGGCGCGGCTGCTGGACGGCGTTGCCGACGACACCAAAGCCTATGCCGCCCTGCTGCTGCTGCAGGAAGAGCAATTCGAGGCCGCGCTGCGCCATCAAGGCGCGCGCCTGTGCCAGCTGGGCGGGCAAATCGGCGCCCTGGTCGACACGCTGGAAGCGCGGCGCCGCCTGCGCGTCAAGCTGGCCGGTGCCCTGCTCGGCCCGGCCGCCACGATGACCGGCATCGCCGCCCTGCTGGACGAAGGCGCCCGCCTCCGCCTGGAAGCCGACTGGCTGGCGCTGGAGCGGATGGTACTCGAATGCAAGCGCCGGAATACCCGCAACAGCACGCTGTTCACCGATCAATACAGCATCATGCGGCGCTTGCTGCATGGCGAGGAGCACATTTATGCGCCCGTCTGAATTGCCGACCATGCCCACGCCGCCACTGGCGCCGGCCCGGCCCGCCGCGCCGGCCGCCGCCAGCGTCGCGGCCAGCGACGGCTTCGGTAACGGCTTTGGCGACGACTCCGGCAACGGCTTTGGCAGCCGCTTTGGCAGC
>DMYQ01000123.1:4051-5216 GCA_003482555.1 Janthinobacterium sp.
GCCGCCGCGCCCGCTGACGGGGGCGCAAGCGCCGGGGAAAGCGCATCGCAGCGCGAGTTTCTCGCCGCGATCGCGCCCTGGAGCACGCAAACGGCGGCCCGCCTCGGCGTCGCGCCCGAGCTGGTGGCCGCCCACGCGGCGCTGGAATCGGGCTGGGGCCGGCGTCCGCTACGGCACGGCGACGGCAGCGACAGCAACAATCTGTTCGCCCTCAAGACCGGCGCCCACTGGCACGGCGACGTCGCGGCGGCCACCACCACCGAATACGAAAACGGCAGCGCGCAGACAAAAATCCAGCGTTTTCGCAGTTATCCGGATCAGGCCAGCGCCTTCCGCGACTACGCCCAGCTCTTGCTCGACAATCCGCGCTACCGCGCCGCGCTCGGCACCGGCGCCGACGCCGCCGCCTTCGCCCAGGGATTGGCGCGCGGCGGCTACGCCACCGATCCCGCCTACGCCGACAAGCTGACCCGCCTGGCCCAGCGCCTGCAGCGCGCCAGCCTCAATCCGGTGCCGCGATGAGACCCGCATCGAGCGGTTCGACGACGCCGGCCTGGAGCACGCGGGCGCGGATCACGGTGCCGCTCGTGCTGTTGCGCACGCGCAGCAACGCGCCCGGCGCGCCCGCCTCGAGCGCCTCGCCGGCCATGCTGACCTCGACCCGCTCGCGGCGCGCGACGATGCGCACCATGTCGCCGCGCAGGATGACGGGCGGCGTGGCCAACTGGCTCAGACGCAGCACTTCGCCGGCCCGCAAGGCGCGCCGACTGGCCATGCCGGCCACGACGGACAAGTCTGGCGTGCTGTCGGCGATGGCGGAAATGTCGCGCCGCTCCAGCGCCAGTTGCGGCGCGGTCAAAGGCACGCCGGCCGCCACCGGGCCGGCGCTGACGGCGACCCGCGCGGAAATGCTGGCGCGCACGAGAAATTCGACTTTCCAGGCGCCGGGGCCGGAGTCAAGGCATACGACGGCAAAGCGCATACGGTTGGGCAAGCGCACGTCGAGCGCCTCGACCGTGGGCGCCGCGCCGCAAGCCGGCAAGGGGCGAGCCCGGTTCACGACCGTCACCTCGAAATGCGGTTCGAGCAACTTGGCCAGCGCCGCCTGGCGCGCCAACTGCGCGCGCGCGGCCCGCTCCACGCGCGCGCCGATGTCCGACGGCGC
>DMYQ01000123.1:5328-6706 GCA_003482555.1 Janthinobacterium sp.
CGCCCTGCCGACCAGTATGTCATTCCATATTTTTTAACAAGTATGCCCTAATTACAATGACAACCTTACCAGCAAAGGATCGCCATGAGCATTAATTTCACCGAAGCGCTGGGGGTACACGGCGATGCCATGCGCCTGCGCGCCGAACGCACGCGCGTGCTGGCCTCCAACATCGCCAACGAAAGCACGCCCGGCTTCCAGGCCAGGGACATGGATTTCACGGCCGCCCTGGAGCAAGCCCGCGATGGGGCGGCCGATCAGCCCAGCCTGGGCGACGACGGCGACGCGGCGCTGTACCGCGTGCCCTACCATCCCAGCCGCGACGGTAACACCGTTGAAATCGGCGTCGAACAAGCCGCGTTTTCGCAAAACGCCTCCGATTTCCAGACCAGCCTGAGCTTTGCAAGCATGCAGCTCAAGGGCCTGGCCAAAGCCATCGCGGGGCAATGACATGGGCTTCCGCGACATTGCCGATATCGCCGGCTCGGCCATGGCGGCCCAGACCGTGCGCTTGAATACCATCGCCAGCAATCTGGCCAACGCCGATTCGGCGGCCGGCTCGGAAGCGCAAGCCTATCGCGCCCGCAAGCCCGTGTTCGCGGCCGTGCTGGCGCACCCGGGCATGCAGGACGGCGAAGGGAGCGGAGGCGGCGCCGTGCGCGTCCAGGTGCTCGACGTGGTGCAAAGCGACGAGCCGCTACGCAAGGTGTACGAGCCGGGCCATCCGATGGCGGACGCCGACGGCATGGTGTTTTATCCGAACGTCAACCAGGTGGCCGAGATGACCGACATGATGTCCGCCTCGCGCGCCTTTGAAACGAATGTCGAAGTGCTGGGCCGTATCAAGACGATGCAACAGTCGCTCCTCAAACTAGGCGAAGGCTAATCATGCAAACGAATTTATTCACGAATACGGGGAGCGCGGGGGGCGCGGTCAACGATCCGGTCGCCGCCGCCGGCCCGGGTGCCCAGAACGCGGACATGTTCACCAAGCTGCTGGTGGCGCAGATCCAGAACCAGGACCCGCTCTCGCCCACCGATCCCAGCCAGTTCGTCAATCAGTTGGCGCAACTGAGCCAGACCGAAGCCCTGCAAAACCTGTCCAGCCTGGCCAGCGCCAACGCCGGCGTGCTGCAAAGCATGCAGGTGCTGGCCCTGGGCGCGCAGGTGGGTTCGCAGTTGTCGGTCAACAGCGCCAGCGTCACCCTGGGCAGCGCCAGGGTCGAGGGCAGCGTCGCCCTGGCCGCCGCCAGCGTCAAGACCACCCTGGTGCTGACCGGCGCCGACGGTGTCGCCCACAATCTGACGCTGGGCCCGCTGGCCCCCGGCAACGCGCCCTTCAGCATCGATCCGGCCGCGCTCGGCCTGGCGCCGGGCA
>DMYQ01000123.1:6871-9633 GCA_003482555.1 Janthinobacterium sp.
CGGCTCAACAGCGTACACCTCTCGTCCGGCGGCGCCGTCGTGCTCAACGTCGCCAATGTCGGCGATGTGGGCAGCGCCGCCGTCACCGGCTTCAACGGCAAGGCCGCCACCCTCGCCGCCTATTGATTTAATCCACAGAAAGGCAACGCCATGAGTTTCGATATCGCCCTGTCGGGCATCCAGGCCATCAACGAGCAATTGGACACGGTCAGCAATAATATCGCCAACGCCGGCACTTACGGCTTCAAAAGCGGGCGCGCCAATTTTTCATCCATGTATGCTGGCGCGCAGCCGACCGGCGTGGAAATCGGCTCGCAAACCCAGAGCATCGGCGTCAGCGGCGGCACCCTCAACACAGGGCGCGGGCTGGACGCCTCGATCAACGGGCGCGGCTTTTTCGTCGGGCGCGACCAGCAAAACACCATGGTCTACAGCCGGGTCGGCATCTTCTCGACCAGCAAAGACGGCTATCTGCTCGATTCCAGCGGCAACAAGGCGCAGGGTTACGCCGCCGTCACCGGCTCCGCCGCGCTGGGAGCGATGGGCGACTTGCGCGTGCCGACCGGGCAGATTCCCGCCGTCGCCAGCGCCAAGGTCAACTACGTCGGCAATCTGTCGGCCGACTGGCCGGCGCCGGCCACGGCCGTCTTCAGCGCGACCGATTCCACCTCGTACAATATGTCCAAGCTGTCGGTGCTGTTCGACTCGCTCGGCAACAAGCACACCTTGACCCAGTATTTCGTCAAGAGCGCCACGCCGAACCAGGTCGACGTGCATTACTCTTACGACGGCGCGCCCCCGGCGGCGGCGGCCGTCGCCAGCCTGACTTTCAACGGCGCCGGCCATCTGACCTCGGCGCCCGTGCAAGCCCTGTCGATGACGCCGACCAATGGGGCGGCGGCGCTGGCCTTTCAACTCGATTACACGGGCAGCACCCAGTTCGCCGGCGACGCCGTGACGTCATCCAACGCGGCCGACGGCTATGCCTCGGGCACCTACACCGGCGTGCAACTGGCCAACGACGGTTCGCTGGTGGCGCAATACACCAACGGCCAAAAGCAAAACGTCGGCACCCTGGCGCTGGCCACTTTCCCGGACGAAGGCGCGCTGGCCGCCGTCAACGACACCTGTTGGGTGGCCTCGAGCACGTCCGGCAGCGCGCTGTACGACCGCCCCGGCAGCGGCATGGCCGGCCAACTGAACACCAGTTCGCTGGAACAGTCGAATGTCGACATCACCTCGGAACTGGTGGGCCTGATGACCTCGCAACGCAATTACCAGGCCAACTCGAAGGTCATCTCGACCGAGAGCGCGATGATGCAATCGCTGATGCAAGCGCTGTAAAAACGGAGAGACTGAATGGATGCCCTCATTTACACGGCCATGAGCGGGGCCGACCGGGCCCTGCGGGCCCAGCAGGTACACGCCAACAACCTGGCGAACATGGAAACGGGCGGCTTTCGCGCCAACCTGGAAGTGTCCAGCACCCAGGCGGTGCGCGGCGCCGGCTACGACGACCGCCACATGGCGCAGATGCAGGCCAGCGCCATCAGCACCCGGCCCGGCCCGCTGCAAGAGACCGGGCGCGAGCTCGACGTCGCCATCACCGGCGACGGCTATCTGGCGCTGCACTACCAGAACGGCGAAGCCTACAGCCGCGCCGGCGCCATCAGCATAGACGCGGACGGCGCCCTCAGCGTCGGCGGCCGCGCCCTGCTGGGCGAAGGCGGGCCGATCACCCTGCCCGCCTACACTCGCGTGGCGATCGGCGGCGACGGCACCATTTCGATCCAGCCACCCGGCACGGGCGACATGCAGACGGTCGACAAGATCAAGCTGGTCAAGGCCGAGCCGGGCGAGTTGACCAAGAACGAGGCCGGCCTGATCGTCGCCCGCGACGGCGCGCCACTGCCGGCCGACCCGACCGTCAAGCTGCGCGACCGCCACCTGGAAGGCAGTAACGTTTCCGCCGTCGAGGAAATGGTGGCGACGATGAGCTTGAACCGCGACTTCGACATGCAAATGAAGATGCTGACGGCCAGCGACAGCATGACCCAGGCCGGCAACCGCCTGCTGGGCGCCTGAACTTTCATCAGACAAGGATAGCCATGAACCCCGCAATGTGGATCAGCAAGACCGGCGTGCAAGCCCAGGACGCCAAGCTGCAAGCCATCGCCAACAACCTGGCCAATGTCAACACGGTCGGTTTCAAGCGCGACCGTGTCGTCTTCGAAGACTTGTTTTATCAGGTCGACCAGCAGCCCGGCACCCAGCGCGCCGACAATACCCTGGCGCCGTCCGGGGTACAACTGGGAAATGGCACGCACATGGTCGGCACGCAAAAAGTGTTTACCACCGGCAGCCTGCAAACGACCAGCCAGCCGCTCGACGTGGCGATCACGGGCAACGGTTTCTTGCAGGTGCGGCGGCCGAACGGCGAAGCGGCCTACACCCGCGCCGGCCAGTTGCAGATCGACGCGAACGGCATCTTGATCAACGCCCAAGGCTTGCCGCTGGTACCGCAAATTACCGTGCCTTCCAGCGCCACCGCCATCACCATCGGCGAAAACGGGGTAGTCTCGGCCACCATTTCCGGCAATACGGCGGCCACCGAACTGGGCCAGCTCACCCTGAGCAACTTCGTCAACCCGAGCGGCTTGCTGGCCCTGGGTGAAAACCTGTTCCAGGAAACGGCGGCCAGCGGCGCGCCGACCGAGGGCAAGCCGGGCGACGGCGCGCTGGGCAAGCTGAAACAGGGGGCG
>DMYQ01000230.1:0-327 GCA_003482555.1 Janthinobacterium sp.
CTAGGGCGTCAGGGTCAAGGTGTGTTGCGCCGGGCCGGGCAAGAGCGGCACGGTGCGCCCCCTAACCCAGTCCGCGTGGCCGGCCAGGAAATACGGCGACAGCGGATGCCCGCTCTGCCCACCCGGCATATTGAACACGCCCTGTTCTTCCTTGCCGGGCGATACCGTCATCCTTTCCGACTGGCCGAAGCCGGGTCCCGCCACGCGCGGCATGTTGCTGTCGCCCGGTAGCATGTCGGCTGGCGCCGCCAGGAAGGGCCGCAGCCAGGGCAGCGCCGCGCCCAGCGGGTGAGCGATGCGCGCCGTGTTGCGCGCGCCCCAGGTGGC
>DMYQ01000230.1:582-2022 GCA_003482555.1 Janthinobacterium sp.
CGTTCACGCCTTCAAACAGTAACTCGTAGAGCGCATACATGAAACCGCGCGTGAGCCGGTAGGCGACCGAATCGACGCTGGCGCGGCCGCTCCAGCCGTCTTTCAGCAAGACCAGAAATTGTGCCCGCCCGGGTTGCCCGGCCAGGGCGGCGCCATCCAGCACGGCGATCGCCCGCGCCCGCCATGGCGCCAAAAAAAGCGCGCGCTCGTCCAGGCTCACCCGGTACACGGCGTTCACGTCGGCGTGCGCGCCCAGCGCGCGCAAGTCGTCGCGCACCTGCGTGGCGCGCGCGCCAAGGTCGAAACCGCCGTCGCCGAGTACATCGGCGCCGGCGCCCATCAATTGCCGGTTATTCGCGGTGGAGAGCTGGCCGGCGGCCGGATTGCGCACCTGGGGATATTGCGCCGGCGTCAGCCAACCCTGCCAGGTGGCGACGGAGCCGTCCAGCGCCAGCGGGAAGGACGCGTCTTGGGCACCGCCGGGTCGTCGCGGCAGAGGGCCGGCGATGGTCCAGCCGATATTGCCGCGCTCGTCGCCGGCAACGAAATTTTGCGCCGGCAAACCCAGGCTGGCGGCCACGGCCAGGGCATCGGGCAAGGTAGCGGCCGATTCCAGATTTTTCGGCAGCAGGTTGACGGCCTCGGGCGCGTGGGCGACCCAGTGGATCGCGTAAGTACGCCCCGCCACTTCGCGCAGCGGCCCCAGGCTGGTCGTACGTACTTGCATGCTTTCCGCCGGCGCCCCCTTGACCAGGATGGTTTCAGTTTGCACCAGCAAGGCTTCCCAGCCGCCCGGCATGCGCACCCGGCCCGGCTTGCCCGCCTCCAGGCCCACCTCGACCAGATCGAGGTAGTCGCCATAACTATTGGTGAACCCCCAAGCGACGTGGCCATTGCTGCCCACCGCCACCAAGGGCGGCGCGCCTGGCAAGGTAAGGCCGACGATGCGCCGCACGCCGCCTTGACCGTCGGGAAATCGCATGGCCAGGCGATACCAGGTGTTCGGCAACTGGAGGCCCAGGTGCATGTCGTCGGAGACGATGGCCGCGCCGTCGCGGCTGCGGCTTCCGGCCAGGGCCCAGTTATTGCTGCCTACGGCATCCGGCAAGTCGGCGGCGGCGATCCTGGGCCCGCTATCCGTGCGCGGCCGCCCCCACCAGGCTGGCGCGCTTGCCGGGATCGGGATGGTGGGGGTGGGGGTGGGGGCGGCCACGCCGTCCCCATCCAGCGGCGCATCCCACTGTGTCGCTTGCGGCAACAGAAACGCCAGTTGCTCCGCGCTGCTGTGCTCGCGCAACCAGCCGCGCGCCAATTCCCGCGACTCCAGGTTGCCCTGCAAATCGAAATACATGGCCCACACCACCAGCAGCGAGTCGGCGCTGGTCCACGGGCGCGGCTTCACGCCCACCAGCGCATATTCAAACGGCCGCGCGGACAGCG
>DMYQ01000230.1:2242-3247 GCA_003482555.1 Janthinobacterium sp.
CGGGCGCGGAATTGGTGCAGCCGGTGCATTTTATCCAGGCCGATGGCGCGCGGCCCGAACAGCTCCGCCAACTCGCCCGCGCCCACCCGGCGCAGCAAATCCATTTGAAAAAAACGTTCCTGGGCATGCACAAAGCCGCTGGCATAGGCGACATCGAGCCGGTCGCCGCCGCTGATCAAAGGCACGCCGCGGACGTCGCGCGCCACGGTGACGGGGCCATGCAAGCCGGCAACGACCACGCTGCCGTCCAGGCGCGCCAGACTGCCGCGCAAGAACAGCCACGCGCCCAGCACGAGCAGGGCCAGCAAACCTGCGAGCCCCAGCATGACCCGCAGGCACCACACCTTGATCGCAACTCTACGCATGACACCCCCGTGGCGGAAAGATATTGGCTTCGAAAAACAAATACATAGCCAATATACAATATTACGCGCCGGCGCCACGAAAAATCTGGACGGGCGGCTCGCCGGATCAGGCCAGCATGCCCAGCGCGGCCAGACCCGCGCAAGACTGTTGCACCATCTCCTTGACCAGCGCCCCCGCCCGCGCCCCGGCCGCCCCGCTCGTTTCCACGCCGCGCTCGGACAAAGCACCCAAGGCATCGGCTATCCGCGTGCGCACTTCGAGAAAGCGCCCCC
Source organism: Janthinobacterium sp. (assembly GCA_003482555.1). Classification (GTDB taxonomy): domain Bacteria; phylum Pseudomonadota; class Gammaproteobacteria; order Burkholderiales; family Burkholderiaceae_D; genus Janthinobacterium. The sequence goes on from DMYQ01000230.1 coordinate 2,881, forward strand.
GCGGATCGGCATTCGGCCATTGCCCCAGACGGTCATTGAAACGCGCCAGCTCGTCGCCGGAATCGGCCGCGGCCAGCGCGGCCCTGGTCGCCTCCACCTCGGCGACCAGGCGCTCCCCCAGTCCATCGGCCAGATCGGGCGCCGCGACCGGCGCCGCCGAATCGGCTGCCGCCTTCTTCAAAAAGGAAGCCGCTTTCTTGCTTTGCCGTTGATACAAGTCGAGCAGCAGATGCAGGTAAGAACCGGGCGCGCGCGGCGCCGGGTCGAGCACGTCCAGCACCGACACCAGCCAGTCGACCATGCAGCGGCCGGCCACCCCCATCTCGTTGCCAGCACACTTGATGAATCTGCTCCCCAAGATAGCGGG
>DMYQ01000142.1:0-5397 GCA_003482555.1 Janthinobacterium sp.
TCGGCGAGCAGGGTGGTCGGCGCCAGGATCGCCACCTGCTTGCCGCCCATGACGGCGATGAAGGCGGCGCGCAGCGCCACCTCGGTCTTGCCGAAGCCGACGTCGCCGCACACCAGGCGATCCATCGGTTTGCCGGAGCTCATGTCCTTGATGACGTTGTGGATGGCCTCGGCCTGGTCGGGCGTCTCATCGAAGCCGAAGCTGTCGGCGAAGCGCTCGTAGTCGTGGGCCGAGTATTCGAAGGCGTGGCCCTGGCGTAGCGCGCGCCGGGCGTACAGGTTGAGCAGCTCGGCGGCCGTGTCGCGCACCTGGTCAAAGGCGCGCTTCTTGGCCTTTTCCCACTGGCCGGAGCCGAGCGAATGCAGGGGCGCGTCTTCCGGCGAGGCGCCCGAGTAGCGCGAGATCACGTGCAGTTGCGAGACCGGCACGTACAGCTTGGTGTCCTTGGCGTATTCGAGGTGCAGGAATTCGGTTTCGCCCTCGCCCAGGTCCATGCTGGTCAGGCCCATGTAACGGCCGATGCCGTGGTTGATGTGCACCACCGGGTCGCCGATTTTCAGCTCCGACAGGTCGCGCACCATCGATTCGACCTGGGTCACGCCCTCCTGTTTCTTCTTGCCGACGCGGCGCCCGGAACCGGCGTACAACTCGGTCTCGGTGATGAAGACCAGGTTGCCGTCCGGCGTGAACAGCTCGAAGCCGGCGTGCAGCGGCGCCACGCCCAGCGTCAGTGTGGCGTCGGCATACTGGAAGCCTTCGAAGCCTTCGACCGGGGCCAGTTGCAAATCGTATTCGCCGAAGTACTGCTGCAGGGTTTCGCGGCGGCCGTTCGATTCGGCGCAGATCATCACGCGCCGGCCCGCTTGCAGCAGGTAGGCGCGCAGGTTGGCGAGCGGATCGTCGGCGCGCCGGTTGACGGCGATGTTGGGCACCGCCGCCGACAGTTCCGAGGCCAGCGCCTCGCTGTCGCGGGCGATGATCCAGCGCGCGAAGGGCTTGGCCAGGGTGAAGAACTGCTCGTCGCCGAGGAAGAGCTCTTCCGGCGCCAGGATGGGGCGCTCGCGGTCGGCCTTCAGGAAGCGGTAGCGCGACTGGGTGTCGATCCAGAAACGCTTGATGGCATTGTCGATATCACCCACCAGGGCCAGGGTGGCGTCTTGCGGCAGGTAGTCGAACAGGGTCGCGGTTTGCTCGAAAAACAGGGGCAGGTAGTATTCGATCCCGGCCGAGGCGATGCCGCTGCTGATGTCCTTGTAGACCACGGAGCGCGAAGGGTCGCCCTCGAAGCGCTCGCGCCAGCGGTTGCGGAAGGTGCTGCGGGCCGCCTCGTCCATCGGGAATTCGCGCCCCGGCAACAGGCGCACTTCTTTCACCGGATACAGCGAGCGCTGGCTGTCGGCGTCGAAGGTGCGGATGGTCTCGATGACGTCGCCGAACAGGTCGAGCCGGTAGGGCAGCACGGAACCCATCGGGAACAGGTCGAGCAAGCCGCCGCGCACCGAGTATTCGCCGGGCGACATCACCTGCGAGACGTGGGTATAACCGGCCAGCGTCAGTTGCGACTTCAGGCGCGTCTCGTCGAGGGTCTCGCCCTGCTTGAAAAAGAAGGTGTAGGCGGCCAGGAAGGAGGGCGGCGCCAGGCGCACCAGCGCCGTCGTGGCCGGCACGATGAGCACGTCGCACTGGCGGCTCTGCACCTCGTACATGGTGGCCAGGCGCTCGGAGACCAGATCCTGGTGCGGCGAAAAGGCGTCGTAGGGCAGGGTTTCCCAGTCCGGCAGCAGGTGGCAGCGCAGCTTGTCGGCGGCGAACCAGGGGATTTCGTCGAGCAGGCGCTGGCCGTCGCTGGCGTTGGCGACGAGCACGGCCAGCATCTGGCCCCGCGCCTTCAGTTCAAGCGCGGCCAGCGCCAGCGCGTAGGCATCCGAGGAACCGTACAGGGCGGGCAGGGCGAAACGGCTGGCGGGTTTGGGAAGCGATTTTTTTAAGTCAAAAGACATGCGGGCGACGACACATATTGAGCGGTTAGGCGCATGGCCGACTGTGGCGGCGCCGCTGGCAGACATTATAGACGAAGGCCATCGGCGGCGTCGCCGGTGAAGTGGCCGCCACGCCGTTGCGGCGGCTGGCGGCCCGGGTGGAAGTTCAGTGGGAAGTTCAGGTGGCGGCCGGCGCGGCGTTGGCGATGCCGAAGGGCACGTGCACCATCGGGATGGTGCCGCCGGCCGATTTCAGGTGGCTGAGTTGGTCGTCGAAGAAAATGTGCGGCTTGAACACGGCCAGCACCCGCGCTTTATCCATGCCGCCCAGGAAAAATGTTTCATTGGCCGACACGCCCCAGCTTTTCAAGGTGGTGACGACGCGCTCGTGCGAGGGCGCGTTGCGGGCCGTGATGATGGCGATGCGCAGGATTTTTTTATACGCGGGGTCGCGCCGCTGGGCCCGCTCTTCCAGGCGCTGCATCACGGCCAGCTTCTGGAACAGGTCGGCCAGCGGCCCGGGCCGGTGCGGCGTACCCACGTGCTTGGTTTCGTGGGCGTGGAATTCATCGACGTCGTTGTTGCGCTTGAAAACGGTCTCGGATTCGTCGTCGGCGAGCACGCCGTCGAAGTCGAAGGCGACGCGCAGCTCGGCGTCGTCTTCGTCGTCCTCGGTGCGGGAAGGCAATACCAGGCCGGCCGGGTATTTGCTGTCCAAGGCCTTGCGCACGTCTTCTTCATTGGCGCTGAGGAAGAGCGAGGCGTTGAAGGCCGGCAAATAGTTATATGGCGAAGCGCCGGTGACGAAGGCGGCGCGCGAAATATCCAGGCCGTAGTGGGCGATCGAGCGCAGCACGCGCAAGCCCGTCTCCGGCGAATTGCGCGAAAACAGCACCACCTCGACCGGCGCCTGGCGCGCGAAGTGCTTGTTGATGTTGAGAAAGCGCCGGATGAAGGGGAAGGCGACGCCGCGCCCGAGGATCACGTCCAGGTGTTGCTCCTGGTACTTGCGGTATTCCTCGGCGCCGCTGTCGAGATAAATGCGGTGCGATTCGGTCAGGTCGAACAGGGCGCTGGAAGCGATGCCGATGACGAGTTTATGTTCGATCTGATAGGCCATGTGTGCTCATGCGGTGGTGTGCTTGAGCGCCATCTTATCCGAAATCGTGGCGCCTCACCCGAGAGCGTCAGTGCTTGTCGTTGAGCACTTCCGCGAGCGACCAGCGCAGGGGCGCGCCGGCCGTGTCGCTGATCTTCACCAGGGCGCCGTAGATGCGGGCTTGCACCCGGTCCGGCAGGCGCACGAAGTTGAGATCGCCGACGATGGCGTCGCCGTTCATGAAGGCCCAGGTGAAAAATTTCAGGGTCGCGATGGTGCGCTCGGGCTTGCCGGTCACTTGCGGCACGATGACGAAGGTGCCCATGGTGATGGGCCAGCTGTCCGCGCCCGGCTTGTCGGTCAGGGCTTCTTCGTAAGTGGCCGCGCTGGCCCAACTGCTGTTGGCCAGGGCGGCGCCGAAGCTTTGCGCGCCGGGCGCGACGAACTTGCCATCCTGATTCAGCATCTTCGGGAAAGTCAGCTTGTCTTGCACGACATAGTTGAAGTCGACATAGGATATCGCGCCCGGCTTGAGCTTGACGGCGGCGGCGACGGCGGCGCTGCCCTTGATCTGGGTGGCGGCGGCCGGCCACGCGATCGTGAAATTCTTGCCGTAGCTTTGTTTCCAGGCCGGGCTGACCTTGCTCAGATAATCGGTGAAGTTATAGGTGGTGCCGGAACCGTCCAGACGTACCAGAACCGTGATGGCCAGCGCCGGCAACTTGACGCCGGGATTGAGCGCGAGCAGGGCTGGATCGTTCCACATGGTGAGCTTGCGCGAAAAAATATCGGCCAGCAGGGCACCGTTCAGGCGCAGTTGCTCGCTTTTGATGCCGGGAACGTTCAACACGGGCACCACACCGGAAATCACGCTGGGAAAGCAGATCAGTTTGAATTTTTTCGCGTCCTGGGCCGACAGCGAAACGTCGCTGGCGCCGAAGTCCACCGCCCCTGACTTGATTTGCTCGATGCCGGCGGAAGAGCCGACGGGCTGGTAGTCGATTTTCATGTCCTTGTTGCGAACATAGTAATCCGACAACTTTCCGTACAGCGGAGCGGCGGCCGAGGAGCCGGCGCCGCTGATGTTGACGGCGGCGGCGGAGCCGGCCGTGAAGACGAGGAGGGCGGTGAGCAGGGCTTTGGTCTGGGCGAACATGATGGGGGAATCGCTTGCGCGGCGGTTGGTGGATTGTCTCGGCTCTTGTCGTGACAAGAGACGGCTTGAAGCCGGCATTGTAGTATGAATGGATTAAATTTACTTGCGTTGCCGAAACTATTCTTGGCGATGGGAGTGGCTGCGGCCGCCAACTCGCGCATGGTGATATGGGAAACTCCGGCCACTGGCGGCAAACGCGCTATCGGGGCCGGGGCGGCCGATCCGGGCAACGGGGCGCCGCGAGGCGCGCGCAGGATGGTCGCGCGCGCGGGGACGGGCGCCCAGACTCAAGCCTGGACGTCGATGTTCGAACAGGAAATTTATTCGTAAGCCCCCAGGCGCTTTTGTTCCTCGGGCTTGAATTGCGCGTCGCGCAATTGCTGCAAGGCGGCTTGGCGGCCGGCGTCGCCGTCCGGACCGGCCGGCGCGGCCAGCAGCTTGCCCCGTTCGCCCTGATAGCGCTGGATGCGCGCCTTCCAGTCGGCCTCGTCGCGGTCCAGTTCGGCCAGCCGTCCGGCCGCCTCCGGCGATAGCGCGGCGGCGCGCATGCGATAGACTTCGTCGTCGGCGGCGCCGCCCTGGCGCATCTTTTGCACCGCGTCTTCGAGGCGTATCACCTGGCTCGGCGCGTCGCGTTCGGCGCGCAGCGCGGCCGGCATTTTTTCGTCCAGCGCGGCCAGTTTTTGCCGCTTCTGTTCCGCGTTCAGGGATTTGTCGGCGCCGATTTCCAGGCGCTCGACGGTGTCCAGGTCGTTGGCGTCGGTGGCGCCGAACAGGCCGGCGCTCTCGGCCGCAGTGAAATAACGCTGGCGCAGGGTTTGCATCGCTTCCAGGCGGTTGCGCGCCGACTGGGCCAGATCTGTGTTCATGGGCAAGTCGCGCTCGATGTCGACCAGCGCCCGCTTGTAGGCCAGATAGCTGGCCAGCAGGCGCTTGGCGGCGGCCGCCGGCACCGGCTTGAGGCGCCGGTCCAGCTCCCGCTCGATTTCGGCCTTGATGGCGGCCAAGTCTTTTTCACCGAGGCCGGCCAGGTAATAGTCGAACAAATGTCCCAGCTCGGCGTCCACCACGAGTTGGTCGCCGGGGGCGGTCTTGATGTCGCCGTCCGGCTTGGTGCCTTCCATGGAGCGCACAAACGCAAAATAGTTCGGTTCGGCATGCGC
>DMYQ01000142.1:5541-11555 GCA_003482555.1 Janthinobacterium sp.
GGCGAGCGCGCCGATCCTGACCATTTTTGCGTGTGTGTTCATCGTCTTTCCTTTACAGGCCCAGGCCTTGCAGGCGGTTTGCTTGCTGGCGGAACAGCGTTACCGGGCTCGTTTCAAACAGGTTGACGATGCCCACCAGTTGATTGATTTCATCGACGTGGTTGAGGGCGTAGTCGTCGCGGATCACTCGTCCCAGGTGGCTCGAGCAGCTACTCACCAGGCCGTCGTTCTTGGCGCCGTCGAAGGCCAGCGAAGTCAGAGCCAGCACCGGATCGCTAGGGTCGAACAGATTGGTGTATGGCTGGGCGCCGCTCCACGAAAAGTAATACACATTGCCGACCTGGTAAGCACCTTCGCCGCAAGCGGAGCTGGGCACGCCTTCCGGGTGGCGGCTATTGAAGGCCAGGGTGCCGGCGGTGCTCAGCGAGGCAAAGGCGGCTTGCGCGTTTTGCGGCAAACCGGAGCTGCCGGACAGGAAGCTGATCAGGCCGGCAACCGCGTTGGCGATCGTGCTCGACACGTTCGGGATGGCGCCGATGAGGACGTCGGCCACTTTCGAGCCCTTATTGACGCCGCCGACGCTGCTGACGGAGGCGACCAGGTCGGGACGCACGGAAGCGACGTAGCGGGCCGTCGGGCCGCCATGGCTGTGGCCGATCAAATTGACCTTGGTGGCGCCGCTGGCGGCCAGGATTTGCTTGACCTGGGTCAGCAATTGTTCGCCGCGCACCTCGGTGCTGTTGGCGGCCGACACGGATGTCACGTACACCTTGGCGCCGCCGCTGCTCAGCGCCGACGGGATGCCGTAAAAGTATTCGACCGGCCCCAGACTGTCGAAGCCGAACAGGCCGTGCACCAGCACGATGGGATACTTGGTCTGGGTGTAACCGGTGGCCCAGGATGCGGCCGGCAGGGCGGTGAAGGCGATCAGGACGATGGCCAGGCACTTCATAAAGCGATTCTTCATTTTGTCTCCGTAATGGTTTTTTAAATGTCGATAGCTGAAACCCCGGGGCTGGTCTATCCGTGGATCGCGCCCGCCCCAGGCGCCGGCGTCGCTCTTCTTTTTTGCTCTTGCAGGGCTTGCGGCCCAATGGCAAAAATAAATAGAGCGAGCGCTCGGTTTATAAAATGTACCACCGCGCGATTGAAATAGCATGACGCGGCGCAACAACTGGGCGTGTTATTTCTTAGATAAGCTGATCAGTTGTTTTCCTGAGCTATAATCGTGCTCGAAATCAATTTCACACCTTGTTCACCGCGTTTTTTGGACTGCCCTTGTCGACCCAATTCACATTCGAGCAATTCAAGCAGGTGACTCCCTTGTCCGGCGACAACATCTGGGGCTATATCCTGGATCGCCACGCGCAGCGCATCGGCGTCAAGCGGCGCAAGCCGGCGCTGGAAAACCTGGAAAAAATCTTCGGCGCCACCTTCCGCCTGGCCAACGACGTCGGCTTCCGGGCCATGAGCTTGCGCGACCTGTGCCGGGAGACGGGCTTGTCGATGGGCGGCTTATACGGCTATATCGCGACGAAGGATCAGCTCGCTGAAATCATCGAAGACGTGGTGCGCCACGCCATCGAAGAGTTGCCGTTGCTGTTTGCCGACGTGGCTTCGCCGCTGGAGCGCCTGGAAAATCTGATACGGGCTTCGATTTACCTGTCGGAAATCCTGCAACCGTGGTTTTATTTTGTCTTCATGGACTCGCGCGTCTTGCACGTCGAGCAGCGCAGCATGGCCAAGAATTCCGAGTTGCAGGTGCAAACCCTGATGGCCGGCATCATCGACCAGATCGTGCCGCGCCCGGCCGGCGACTCGACCCTGCTGGCCGCGCACTGCCTGGCACTGTTCCAGGACTGGTATGTGAAGCGCTGGAAATATCGCGCCGCCAAGGTGCACGTCGACGATTTCGCCGACAGCACCGTGCGCCTGGTGCGCAGTTACCTGGCGCCGGCGCGCACTTTTATTGAAACTGAAGAAGCCAGCAATGTCGCTCATAAAATTTGAATCGCTCGCCCTGGGTTTGCCGCACGCCTGGCAATCCTCGGTCGTGGCGCAAGTGGGCCCTGCCCGTATCAAAGTTCTCAGGATGGATGAACTGGCCTATGGGGAGGAAACCCACGACTATAACGAAGGACTGCTCGTCCTCAAGGGCCGGATGATGCTGGAAGTGGCCGGCCAGCCGGTCGTCGTCGAGGCGGGAGAAATGTTCCTTGCCGAGGCCGGTGTTTCCCATGCCGTGCTGCCGGGCAGCCGGGGTACGCTCGTGATCATCGATCTCTGAGCCAGCGGGCAGGGCCGCCACGGCGACACACCATCCGAATCGATCGGTATTTACAGGAAGAGAGCATCTTGAGCGAGACGAAAGTGGCAAAGCACGGCAAGTTCCCGGCCATGGCAAGCACGATGCGCGCCGAAGCGCTGGTGGTGCTGCTGGCGTCGGACGACATGACGAGCGTGGAAAGCCTGTTCGAGCACCGCAAGGTCAGCTTGAGCACCGTGGTGCGGGCCTTGACGCGCAAGTACGGCTGGCCCATCGAACGGCGCGATTTCCCCACCAATACCATCGACGGGCGGGCCGCCTGGGCCTCGGTCTACTGCCTGTCGCAGGAAGTGATCGATGCCGCGCTGGCGGCCGGCGGGCAAGACTGGATCGATGGGGTGCGGGCCGCGCGTGGCGCGCGCTCGCGCCGCCGTGCGCCGCGCTAGCCGCGCCGGCATGACCGTCACATTCAGTTGATGTAATCGGTCGCCGGCGGCGCCGGCGCCACTTCCTGCGGCGGCGGCGCTTCGCCATTGTCCATGTCGAGCGTGCGCACCGCGCCCGTGGTGAGGAATTCATCGTACATCCACTCGCCGTCGACCTGGGTCAGGCCGGCCGGAACTGGACGCGCCACTTGCGGTTTCCTGGCCAGCGCCGTGCGCATGTAGTCGATCCAGATCGGCAGCGCGGCGGTGGCGCCGAACTCGCGTCCGCCCAGCGACTTCGGCTCGTCAAAGCCCATCCACGCCACCCCGACGATGCCGCCGCCATAGCCGGCGAACCAGCCGTCGAGGGCATCGCTGGTGGTGCCGGTCTTGCCGGCGATGTCGCCGCGCGCCAGGCGCTGCGTGGCCGCCGCGCCGGTGCCGGTGCGCGCCACTTCGCGCAGCATGCCGTCCATGACGAAGGCGTTGCGCGCGTCCAGCACGCGCGCGCTCTCTTGCGCGACTTCCGGCACCTTGGTTTCGGAAATGAGGACGCCGTGCGCGTCCGTGATGCGCCCGATCAGGTAGGGCTGGATCTGGAAGCCGCCATTGGCGAACACGGCGTAGGCGCCCGCCATCTGCACCGGCGTGACGGCGCCGGTGCCCAGCGCCATGGTCAGGTTGCTGGGCTGCTTGCTCAAATCGAAGCCGAATTTTTCCACGAAGCCGTGCGCGTAAGGCACTGTCACGGCGCGCAAGATGCGCACCGAGGCCACGTTCTTCGACTGCGCCAGCGCGAAGCGCATGGTGATGGGGCCGTCGAACTTGCCATCGTCGTTTTGCGGCTGCCAGTTCTTGCCGCCGCCATCGGCCGCGCTCAAATCGACCAGGGGTGCGTCATTGATCAGGGTGGCCGGCGAAAAGCCTTTTTCCAGCGCCGCCGAATACACGAAGGGCTTGAAGCCGGAGCCGGGCTGGCGCCACGCCTGCGTCACGTGGTTGAACTTTTGCAGATTGAAGTCGAAGCCGCCCACCATCGAGTGGTAGGCGCCGGTGGCCGCGTCGATCGAGACGAAGGCGGCCGCCACTTGCGGCACCTGGGCGATGACCCAGTTCTTCTTGGCGTCCTGGGCGATGCGGATCACGGCGCCGGGAATGATCTTCATGGCCGGCTTGGCTTTCGCCGTCAGGGCGCCGGCGGCAAAGCGCAAGCCTTCGCCGTGGATTTCGATGAGGTCGTCGGTGCCGGTGTCGACCGTCACCCGCTTGGGCGAGGCTTCGATGACGACGGCGGCGACCAGGCCGTCGCTGCCGGGGCGCTGCAGCACGGCCGCGTCGACCGCGTCGGCCCGCTCTTCGGCGTCCTCGGGCAACTCGATGAAGGCTTCCGGGCCGCGGTAGCCATGGCGCTGGTCGTAGGCCAGCACGTTGCGGCGCAGCGATTCGTAGGCGGCGTCCTGGTCGGCCTTGAGGATGGTGGTGTAGACGTTGATACCCTTGGTGTAACTGTCTTCCTTGAACTGGGTGTAGACGGCCTGGCGCGCCAGTTCGGCCACGTATTCGGCGTGGGTGCCGAATTGCTGGCCGCGGTTGCTCACCTTCAGCGGTTCCGCCAGGGCTTGCTGGTACTCGGCTTCCGTGATGGTGTTCAATTCGCGCAGGCGCTTGAGCACGATCTGCTGGCGCTGCTTGGCCCGTTTCGGGTTGACGGCCGGATTGTGGCGGGCCGGATTTTGCGGCAAGCCGGCCAGCATGGCGATTTCCGCCAGCGACAAGTCCTTCAAGGGCTTGCCGAAGTAGATACGGGCGGCGCCGCCGAAGCCGTAGGCGTGCTGGCCCAGGTAGATCTGGTTCATATACACTTCCAGGATCTGATCCTTGCTCAGGGCCCGCTCGATCTTATAGGCCAGCATCACTTCGGTGATCTTGCGCGCGTACACGCGGTCGCGCGAGAGGAAGAAGTTCTTTGCCACTTGCATCGTGATGGTGGAACCGCCCTGCAGCGAGCCGCCCATGAGGTTGGCCTTGGCCGCGCCCAGCACGCGCCGGTAATTGATGCCGCCGTGCTCGTAGAAATCCGTGTCTTCGATGGCCAGCAAGGCTTTTTTCATCATTTCCGGGATTTCCTTGATCGGCACGAAATCGCGGTGTTCCTCGCCGAATTCTCCGATCAAGACCTGGTCGGCCGTGTAGATGCGCAGCGGGATCTTGGGCCGGTAGTCGGTGATGACGTCCAGCGCCGGCAGATTCGGCGCCACGTACAGGAACAGGTAGGCGGCGATGGCGGCCACGCCCAGCAGGGCGAGGGCGCCGGCGGCGAGCGTCGCGCGCAGGATGGCGCGGCGTGACGGCCAGTGAAGCGAGCTTATGTGGGAATCAGTCAAAACGTCGTTCTCATGGTTGCGTGCCGGGCACGGTGGGCGAATTATAGACGAAAGAATCGGCGCTTCCGCGGCCGCGCGGGGGCATGCGTAAAAAGCCTTTCCATAGAATCAAGCTTGTGCGATAGTCTCGGCTGCAGGAAGCCGCCCCGGTCATGAGCCTGTGCGGTTTTCCACCTATAAAACATCAAAAGGAAGATCAATGCCAAAAGATGCAACATCGACGTCTGTGCGCCCGTACATACCGGCCGAGGCGGAGTTACCGGAGATGACTTTCCGCGCCCTGTTCATGGGGGTGATTCTGGGGATGGTGTTCGGCGCCTCCTCGCTCTACCTGGTCTTGAAGGTGGGCTTGACGGTGAGCGCCTCGATCCCCGTCGCGGTGATCGCCATCACCCTGTTCGGCCTGGCCAAGAAGGTGGGCGGCAAGGATTCCTCGATTCTCGAGAACAGCATCACGCAGACGGCCGGTTCGGCCGGTGAATCGATCGCCTTCGGCCTGGGCGTGACCATGCCGGCCATCCTGATCCTGGGCTTCGACCTGGAAATCTCGCGCGTCATGCTGGTGGGCGTGCTGGGCGGCCTGCTCGGCATCCTGATGATGATACCGATGCGCCGCACCATGATCGTCGATCAGCACAAGGAATTGAAGTTCCCCGAAGGCACGGCCTGCGCCGAAGTGCTGAAGGCGGCCGCCACCGACAGTTCGCGCCTCGCCGCCGGCGAAAGCATTCAAAAGGAATCGGCCGCCTCGCTCGACGCGAAGAAGCGCGCCACTATCATTTTCGGCGGCTTCGGCATCGGCCTGCTGTATAAAGTGTTGAATGTCTCCTTCAAGTTCTGGAAAGACACCCCGGGCGTGGAATTCGGCGCGCCGCTGAAGGCCGGTTCCCTGGGCGCGGAAATCTCGCCCGAGTTGCTTGGCGTGGGCTACATCATCGG
>DMYQ01000142.1:11617-27637 GCA_003482555.1 Janthinobacterium sp.
ATGATCAAATTCTTCGGCGACCAGTTGGGCGTGGTGCTCTCGCCGGGCACAAAGCTGATCAGCGCGATGGGCCCGAACGACATCCGCAGCGCCTACGTGCTCTACATCGGCGCCGGCGCCGTCGCGACTGGCGGCCTGGTCAGCCTGGCCCGTTCCATGCCGATGATCTGGAAAAGCCTGGCCGCCGGCCTGGCCGGCATCGGCAAGGGCAGCAAGGCCATCTCGACCCTGCGCACCGAGCAAGACATCCCCCTCAAATGGGTGATCATCGGCTGCTTCGGCATCCTGGCCGCGATCACGATGGCCACGCCGCTGCACATGAACCTGCTGGGCGCGCTGCTCATCCTGGTCTTCGGCTTCCTGTTTTCCACCGTGTCCTCGCGCCTGACCGGCGAGATCGGCTCCTCGTCCAACCCGATCTCGGGCATGGCCGTGGCGACCCTGCTGTTTACCTGCCTGATCTTCCTGATCATGGGTTGGACCGGCGGCCAGTACTACGTGACGGCGCTGTCGGTCGGCGCCATCGTCTGCATCGCCGCCAGCAACGCCGGCACCACGTCGCAGGATTTGAAGACCGGCTTCCTGGTGGGCGCCACGCCGCGCCTGCAGCAATACGCGATCCTGGCCGGTGCGCTGTCGTCGGCCCTGGTGCTCGGCCCCATCCTTCTCAAGCTGAACGACGCCAGCACGGTCTACGTGCCGGCCGCGCAAGTGGCGCCCGGCGTCACCACGGACGTCTCCAAGCTGACCCTGACGGCAAAGCTGCAAGGCCCGCAGGAGGCCGACGACCACAAGACCTATAAAGTCTGGCAAAAAGTCGATACCGTGGGCGGCCCGGCCGGCAAATACCTGGTGGGCGATGACGGCAAGCTGGCCTATCTGGTCGATCCGGGCATCAACGGCTCCTACCACACGCGTCCGGACGGCTCGGAAGTGAAGAAATACGATGCGCCCAAGGCCGTGCTGATGTCCTACATCATCAAGGGCATCCTGGATCAAAAGCTGCCGTGGACCCTGGTGCTGTTCGGCGTGATGATTGCCGTGGTGCTGGAAATGGCTGGCGTGCAGTCGCTGGCCTTCTCGGTCGGCGTTTACCTGCCGCTGTCGTCGACCTTGCCGATCTTCATCGGCGGCGCCGTCCGCTGGCTGGTGGATCGCCGCAATAACAAGCTGGCCCACAACATCGGCTTGACGGACGAAGAGAAGCAATCGGCCGGCGACCGCAGTTCGGGCGTGCTGCTGGCATCCGGCTACATCGCCGGCGGCGCCCTGGCCGGCATCATCATCGCCATCACGGCGGGCGTGCTGACCAATTTCGACAAGGCGATGAACAACTGGGCCGAGCACAGCAATCCATTCTACGAAGGCATCAATTCGGACGCGCTGTCGATGTTGCCGTACGCGGTGATCATGGTCTTGCTGTACTGGGTGGCGCGCGAGAAAAAGCCCGCATAAAGGGGGCGGGGGCGCACAGCGCCGCTGGAAGATGAATGCCGCTCGGGCCACTGGTTCGGGCGGCATTTTTTATGGGCGCCAGGCGCGAATGCCGCCAATGCTTACCCGATGCCGGGGCGGCCGGCGCCGTCGAGTCCCTATGGTTCTGGCGAACTCGTCTGACTTGAGGAATACCCGAGGGCGCCGCCGGCCCGGGAGCGACAGGCAAAAAAATGCCGTTCAGTCAAATGAACGGCATTATCGGCAAGGGATGCATTTCAGGCGCTAATCGTCCGCTGCGCCACCGCGAGCTTTATTCGACGCCGTGCATCAGTTTATTGATCAGCGGTGCGATCAGGAACAGGATCACGCCCACGCCCAGCAGCGACCAGAAGCCGAAGGTGTAACCGGACAGGGCCGACTGCACCGACAGGCCGTGCTCGCCGCTCACGAAGCTGGCAAAGATGCCCGACAGGTTGTCGCCGATGCCGATGGACAGGAACCAGCCGCCCATGCCCAGGCCGACCAGGCGCGTGGGCGCCAGCTTGGTGACCATCGACAAGCCGATGGGGGACAGGCACAGCTCGCCGATCGATTGCAGCATGTAGACCACGAACAGGGTCCAGAAAGGAATCTTGTTGTCGGCGCCGACCAGGTGCGACAGCGAATAGATCAGCAGGCCGAAGGCGGCCGCGTTGCCGAGCAGGCCGAGGCCGAATTTGCGCGGCAGCGAAGGGTTGGCGCCGCGCCGGCCCAGCAGCACCCAGATATAGGCGACCAGGGGGGCGAGGCCGATGATGGCGATCGAATTGACGCTCTGGAACCAGGCGGTCGGGAAAATGAGGCCGCCCAGGTTGCGGTTGACGATTTTATCGGCCAGGAAGGTGAAGGAGCTGCCCGCCTGTTCAAAGAACATCCAGAACAGGATGTTAAACACAAAGATGAGCAGCATGGCGATGACTTTGTCGCGCGCGACCTTGCCGTTCTTGATGCCTTCGATCATCAGCATGATGGACAGGCCGATGAACAGCACCGACAAGATGTATTGCAGCTTCTCGGCGCCGGCGGCGAGCAAGAAGTTCGTGACGGGGATCAGGCACAGGGAGCCGGCGGCCACGTACAGCATCCGCAGCGCGCTTTTTTGCTCGGGCGGCGGCGCGCCTATGCCTTGCAGGGCGCGGCGGCCGATGCCGAACCATACCAGGCTGATGAGCATGCCGATGCCGGCCGCGATGAATACTATCTTGTAGGCGGGCATGGCGTCGGTGCCGAACACCTTTTGCGCCAGTTGCTGGGTCAGGATCGGGGCCAGGAAGGCGCCCATATTGATACCCATGTAGAAAATGGTGAAGCCGCTGTCGCGGCGCGTGTCGGCCAGCTTGTACAGCTTGCCGACCATGGTCGAAATGTTTGGCTTGAACATGCCGTTGCCGACGATGATGGTGGCCAGGCCCAGGTTGAAGATGGATTCGACCGGGATCGAGATCGCGAACAGGCCGGCCGCCATGAAGGCGGCGCCCAGCAAAATGGAGCGCTGGTAACCGAGGATGCGGTCGGCCACGTAGCCGCCAAACAGGGCGCTGGCATAGACCAGGGCCAGGTAAGAGCCGTAAATGAGGTTGGCGGGCTTCTCGCCGGAGGCGTCACCGTTGTGGAACTGGGCCACGACGTAGAGCACCAGCGCCCAGCGAATGCCGTAGAACGCGAAGCGTTCCCAGAACTCGGTCATAAACAGCATCCACAAGGGGGCGGGGTGGCCCATAATCTGCTTGAACTCCGGAATGTCAGCTTCCGTGTTGGGCGTGCTTGCACCGCTCATGCGGGTTCTCCTGAAAATTTTTATAGTCAAAAACAAAGGGGTATGGATGCGTCCGGCGAGGCTGGCGCGAAGCCGCCCGGTCCGAAAAATCCACTAGGCTGGCATTCTAATCCACAAATTGCCGCCGGCGAAGGCCCGACTTGCATATACAAGCATGTCCGATTTATATTTTGCCGATCGCGTCCGCGGCGGGCTGGCGCTGCGGAATTTTCGGCGATTGCCGGCCACAACAGGGCCGACTTGTCGTATATTGGCAAGGCAATCTCATCGCCGGAAGGACGCCCGCAGCGGCGCCGGCCCGGCAGCGTATTTTTAAAGGATTTTCGCATCATGGAACATGACGTTATCGATACCCTGGTCTCGCCCGAGGGGCGCCTGGATGTGCTCTCCAAAACGGAGGTGAACAAGTTGCTCGACACCAGCCAGGGTGGTTTGTACAATATTTTCCGCAATTGCGCGCTGGCCGTGCTGAACTGCGGCAGCACCATCGACGACGGCAAGGAATTGCTGGAGCGATACGAATCCTTCGACATCAGCATCATCCAGCGCGAGCGCGGCATCAAGCTCGACATCAAGGGCGCGCCGGCCATCGCCTTCGTCGACGGCAAGATGATCAAGGGCATACACGAACATCTGTTCGCGGTGCTGCGCGACATCATCTTCGTCAGCGACGAAGTGACCGGCAATCCCAAGTTCGACCTCAATACGACCGAAGGCGTGACCGACGCCGTGTTCCACATCTTGCGCAACGCCAATGTGCTGCAAACCCAGCTCAATCCGAACCTGGTGGTGTGCTGGGGCGGCCATTCGATCAACCGCGCCGAATACAATTATTCGAAGGAAGTGGGCTACCAGATGGGTTTGCGCGGCCTCGACATTTGCACCGGCTGCGGCCCGGGCGCGATGAAGGGCCCGATGAAGGGTGCCACCATCGGCCATGCCAAGCAGCGCCTGCACACCGGCCGCTACCTGGGAATCACCGAGCCGGGCATCATCGCGGCCGAATCGCCAAACCCCATCGTCAACGACCTGGTCATCATGCCCGACATTGAAAAGCGCCTGGAAGCCTTCGTGCGCGCGGGCCACGGCATCGTCGTCTTCCCGGGCGGGGCCGGCACGGCCGAAGAGATTTTATATATCCTCGGCATCCTGCTGCATCCGGACAACGCCGTCATTCCATTCCCGCTCGTGTTCACGGGGCCGGAAACGTCGCGCGATTACTTTGTCCAGATCAACCAGTTCATCAGCGACACCCTGGGGCCGGAAGCGCTGCTGCGCTATAAAATCATCATCGACGATCCGGAACTGGTGGCGCGCGAGATGCTCGACGGCATCAAGCAAGTGCGCGAATTCCGCAAGGCGCACAGCGACGCGTATTACTTCAACTGGCTGCTCAAGATCGACCGGGAATTCCAGAAGCCGTTCGCGCCCACGCACGAAAACATGCGCAACCTGAGTTTGCACAAGAACCAGGAAACGCATTTGCTGGCGGCCAATCTGCGCCGCGCCTTTTCCGGTGTGGTGGCGGGCAACGTCAAGGACGAGGGCATACGCGCCATCGAAAAATACGGCCACTTCGAGATCCACGGCGACGCCGACATCATGGGACCGATGGATGCGCTGCTGGCATCGTTCGTTGCGCAGCACCGTATGAAGCTGGCGGGCAAGGCCTACACCCCTTGCTATCGCGTGATCCAGTAAGCTGCGGCAGGGGGCGCGCCGCGCGCCGCCTCAATAGCTGAAATTAGTTAAAATTAGCTCAATAGCCGCCGCCGTGCCGGGCGGCTTTTCCACATGCGTCGTCGCCGGAAGCGGACTCGAACAAGCAGCCATGCGCGCTCCAACGCAGGCGCTGCGTCAGCCCCGGCGCGGCGGGGAAGGCGGCCGGCGCCGTTTCGAAAGCCAGCACCGATTCCAGGTCGAGGTGATTGCTCGGTTCGTCGAGCGGCAGCAACTGCGCCGGATGCTTGCGCCGCAGGGCGCAGGCCGTGGCCGCCTTCAGGCGTTCGCCGCCGCTCGGCTTGCCCATCGGCTGGGTGACGTGCATCGCCTCCAGTTGCAGCGGGGCCAGTCGGGTGCGTAACTCGCCTTCGGGCAGCGGCGTTTCCAGCGCGCTCAGTTGCTCGATTTGCGTGAGCGCTGGATCGAGCAGCGCCAGTTGCTGATCCAGGCGAGAACGTCGGCCAGGACTGCCAGTTGGCCGACCGTCTCGCCCGCCACCGGCGCCTTGTGCTGCCCGAGGTAGAGCACGGCGCCGTGGCGCTCGACGCGGCCGGTCGGCGTGCGGTCGATGAGCAGGTCGATAGGGTCGAACAGCGTGTAGCCGTCGATGAATTGAAAACTGAGCTGGCGCAGGGCGGCCAGGCAAGACAGACGCGAGACATGAATCATCGGCACCTCCGGAAAATGGGCGATCAGACCGCCGGCATCTGGCGGAGTTGGCTTTTCGGGAAAGCTTACTGGTTCACGTTATGGTGCGTCCTGGCAGAGATGAGCGGCGAGTCTAGCTATGAAACAGGCGTTCACCATCTTCCGCGAATAGTCTCCGATGCCAGTCGGGAGCCCTGACAGCGGCAATACCGCGCCTCGAAAAACGCTCCCTCGGCGCCGAGAATGCCATGGCCACTCGTCGCGTGCTCGGGGCGGAATCGGTCTGCGAGCACAAACAATGCTAATCTTGGGCGCCGCCTGCATGTCCGGCATGGCTGCGCTGATGCAGATATGCATTCGCTTGCTGGGAGCGGCTTCGGATGTGATGAATTCTGTCGAAATCGTTGTGCAGCAGCCCCACAATATCGCCATCAATTGCGCGTTCGGCAACTAGATTATTGAGAGTCGAAAGACATTGTGCCCGATCCATGCCCTTGCGATAGGGGCGATCTTCGGTGATTGCAGTGAAGATATCGGCCACCGCGATGATGCGCGAGCCGAGCGGAATGTCACGCGCTCGGAACGGGTAACCCCCGCCATCGAGTCGCTCATGGTGCAAGCAGGCCCAGGTGTTCACCATCTCAAGTCCGGGCACCATCGCCAGAATCTGATGGGTGTGGTAAGGATGTTTCTTGATGATAAGCATCTCCGCCTCGGTCAGCTTTCCCGGTTTATCGAGTATCGTCGACGGTATCGCCAGTTTGCCGATATCGTGCAGATAACCGGCGACCCCGATCAAGCTTGTCTGTGAGGGCGACATGCCGAGCCGGATGGCGAGCGCCTCGCCCCGATATGGGAAATTGGAATCGTCCCGAACTAGGGCTAGAGACCAAATTCAAGCCCGGCCCGTACTTGCCCGGTGCGCTCGCGGTCCGGCTCGCCTCAAGCTCACTGAGTCGCAGTTTTTCTGCGGCCCCGGTAAGCGGTAACGGGCAACTGCAACTCTTACCTGCTGCGTTTTATTCCGGGACGGGCGGGCGCCTTGGCATGAATCGGCACCCCAAAAAAAAGCCGCCCGGTTCGCGCCGGGCGGCTTGCTCCTACGTGTCGCGGTTTAGTCTTCGCGGCGCAGATGCGGGAACAGCAGCACGTCGCGGATGTTGGCCGAGTCGGTGATGATCATGATCAGGCGATCGATGCCGATGCCGCAACCGCCGGCCGGCGGCATGCCGTATTCCAGCGCGCGGATGTAGTCGGCGTCGTAGAACATCGCCTCTTCATCGCCGGCGTCCTTGGCCGCCACCTGCGCCAGGAAGCGGGCCGACTGGTCTTCGGCGTCGTTCAACTCGGAGAAGCCGTTGGCGATTTCGCGGCCCACCATGAACAACTCGAAGCGCTCGGTGATGCCGGCCACAGTGTCGGAGGCGCGCGCCAGCGGCGACACTTCGACCGGATAGTCGATGATGTAGGTTGGTTCCCACAGTTGGGCTTCCGCCGTTTCCTCGAACAGCGCCAGTTGCAGCGCGCCCAGGCCGGCGGTGGCGAAGGGCTTGACGCCGAACTTCAGCAATTCGGCCTTGACGAAGGCGACATCGTGCAGTTGCTCGTTCGTGTAGTGGGGCGCGTACTTGTTGATGGCGCCGACGATGGTCAGGCGCTGGAAAGGCTTGCTCAAGTCGAGCGCGCGGCCGCCGTAGCTCAATTCGGCCGTGCCGTGGGCGTCGATGGCGGCCTGGCGGATGACGGCCTCGGTAAAGTCCATCAACCACTTGTAGTCGGTGTAGGCGGCGTAAAACTCCATCATCGTGAATTCCGGATTGTGGCGGATCGACACGCCCTCATTGCGGAAGTTGCGGTTGATTTCGAAGACGCGGTCGAAGCCGCCCACCACCAGGCGCTTCAGGTACAGCTCGGGCGCGATGCGCAGGAACATCTGCATGTCGAGCGCGTTGTGGTGGGTGACGAAGGGTTTCGCCGCGGCGCCGCCGGGAATGGTGTGCAGCATCGGCGTCTCCACTTCCATGAACTCGTTCTTTTCCATGAAGCGGCGGATCGAGGAGATGGCGGCGGTGCGCGCCTTGAAGGTGCGGCGCGTCTCTTCGTTCATGATCAGGTCGACGTAGCGCTGGCGGTACTTGGTTTCCTGGTCGGCCAGGCCGTGGAATTTGTCGGGCAGCGGGCGCAGCGACTTGGTGATCAGGCGCAGGCCGGTGGCCTTGATGGTCAGCTCGTCGGTCTTGGTCTTGAACAGGGTGCCGGTCACGCCCAGGATATCGCCCAGGTCGTAGTGGTGCAGGGCGGCCATGGCCGCTTCGCCGGTCAGGTCGAGCGTGGCGTAGATCTGGATGCGGCCGTCGGCGCGCGGGCCGGAGGCGTCCTGCAGGGTGGCGAAGGCGGCTTTCTTGCCGGCTTCGCGCTTGAGCATCATGCGTCCGGCCAGCACCACCGTCACCGGTTCGGCTTCCAGCTCTTCGCGCGATTTGGCGCCGTACAGGGCGTGCAGGTCGGCGGCCTTGTGCCGCGGACGGAAGTCGTTCGGGAAGGCGATGCCCTGGCCGCGCAAGGTGGCCAGCTTGGCGCGGCGCTCGGCGATGATCTTGTTTTCGTCCGGTGCCGCGGCTTGTTCTTGGATATCCGTTGTCATGGTTGTTTCTGTCTGAAGTAATTAAATGAGGGCCGCGGGGACGCCGGCGAACAGGGCGTCCACCGACAGCGCGCTGAAGTCGCTGGCGATCTGGATGACGTTGTCGAAGGCGGCGAACGCTTGCGCCGGCAGGGTGGTGGTCAAGACCACCGCGCGCATGCCGGCGCGGCGCGCCGCTTCCACGCCCAAAGGCGCGTCCTCGAACACGATGCAGTTTTCCGGCAGGGCGCCGGCGCGCTCGGCGGCCAGCAGGAACACGTCCGGATTCGGCTTGCCGCGCGCGACGTCGGCGGCGCCGACGATGGCGTCGAAGCGCTGCCGCAGATCCAGGCCGTCCAGGGTGAAGGCGATGTTTTCGTCGGGCGCGGCGGTGCCCACCACCAGCGCCACGCCGGCGCCGCGGGCGGCCGCTATCAGCGTTTCAAAGCCGGCCACGGTGGCCAGGTGCGGCAGGTACAGCTCGCGATACACCTGTTCCTTCTCCGCCATCAGGGCCGCGTGGTCGGCGGCCTTGACCGTGTCGCCCAGGTAGGTGGCGATGATTTCGTGGCCCTGGCGTCCGGCCGTGTCGCGGAAAAAGGCGTCGGCGTCGATGACATGGCCGCGGCGCTCGAAAAACGTCGCCCACGACTGGGTGTGGAAGGCCATGTTGTCGACGATGGTGCCGTCCATGTCGAAGATGAATGCGCGCCGCGGTGCTGTCATTGTCATACGCCTTGTTTCAGGGAAGCGGAGATGAATTCGTCGATGTCGCCGTCCAGCACACCCTTCGTGTTGCCGGTCTCGAAGCCGGTGCGCAAATCCTTGATGCGCGACTGATCCAGTACGTAGGAACGGATCTGGTGGCCCCAGCCGACGTCGGTCTTCGAGTCTTCCAGCTTTTGCTGTTCGCTCATGCGCTTGCGCAGTTCGTGCTCGTACAGGCGCGACTTCAGCATTTCCATCGCTTCGGCGCGGTTGCGGTGCTGGCTGCGGTCGTTCTGGCACTGCACCACGATGCCGGTCGGCGCATGCGTCATGCGGACGGCGGAATCGGTCTTGTTGATGTGCTGGCCGCCGGCCCCGGAGGCGCGGTAGGTGTCGACGCGGATATCGGCCGGGTTGATGTCGATCTCGATCGAATCGTCCACTTCCGGATACACGAACAGGCTGCAAAACGAGGTGTGGCGGCCGTTGGCGGAATCGAACGGCGACTTGCGCACCAGGCGGTGGACCCCGGTTTCGGTGCGCAGGAAGCCGTAGGCGTGATCGCCCTCGACCTTCAGCGTGGCCGTCTTGATGCCGGCGATCTCGCCGTCGGACTGTTCCAGGATCTCGACCTTGAAGCCCTTGCGTTCGCAATAGCGCAGGTATTGGCGCAAGATCATCGAGGCCCAGTCCTGGGCTTCGGTGCCGCCGGCGCCGGCCTGGATGTCGATGAAGCAGTTGTTCGGGTCCATCGGATTGTTGAACATGCGGCGGAATTCCATGCCTTCGATGATCAACTTGATGGTGTCGGCGTCGACGATCACCGATTCCAGCGTCTCGTCGTCCTGCTCTTCGCGCGCCATGGCGAACAGGTCGCTCGTGTCGCGCAGGTCGGCGTCGGCCTTGGTCAGGGTGAAGACGACCGATTCCAGCGCCTTTTTCTCTTTGCCGAGATCCTGGGCGCGCTTGGGATCGTTCCAGACGGTCGGATCTTCTAATTCTTCATTGACTTGCTCTAGTTTCTCTGACTTGGTATCGAAGTCAAAGATACCTCCGAAGTTCGGCTTCGCGGACCGTGAGGTCGGAGAGCAGGGCGGAGAGGGAGTTGATGCGTTCGGCTTCCATGATATGTGCTCTTCTAAGGTGAAATCAAAGCATGGATTATACGCGAGCGACGGGCGCGGGCCTTTGCCGGCGGCGAAAAAGCCGGGCTCGCGGCGGAAAAAACCGACAATGCGAGACCTGACCCCATTGTTGCCACGGGTCGCCCCCCCCGTGCGCTTAGTGCAGGGCCGGCTTTTCCTGCTGTACGAGGATGAAGGGGTTCACCACCACGGTCCACAGCGAGGCTTCGGCCTGGTGCCAGTGCCGGGCCTGCTGATCCGAGACTTTCATCACCTTGCCGTCGGCCATCCACTGGACGATGGTGGCCTTGTCGTCGTGCGAGATGCGCACGGCCACTTCCACCAGGTCGAGGTCGGAGGCCACAAAGACGACCGTGCCGGCCGCGAAGTGCTTCTCCAGCTCGCTCCATGGCAGGCGGGCGGTTTCGCGGTTGACTTTCAGGCGCAAGTCTGTGTCGTTCTCGGGTGTGGTAGGCATGCTGGTCATCGCTTCATCTGGTATGGGGAGCCGCGCCCGGAATCGATTCGATCCGCGGCGTCGGCGTACCATCCCATGTTAGCCGATATGCGCCGGCTTTGCGAACATTGCCCACCAGGGCGGGCCGGAAACAGGCCAGGTTGACGCCGCCCGAGCGTCGCACGCTGGGAAAAATCAGGCCGGTGGAGCCGGCCTCGAGCAGGCGCGCGGCCAGGCGCTGCGAGTCGAGGTAATTGTCCGGCGCCAGGCAAGAGGCGAATTCGGCGCGCCCGCGCAAGTCGTGGAACTCGGCCGTGAAATCGGACAGCAGGCACTGGTAGTATGCGCTGTCGTCGAAGCGGCCGATTTCCGCGTATTCGACGGTCTTGTGGAAAGCCACCTCGGCCAGCGCCGTGGCCGCCTCGAAGGCGCAGTACCAGGCGCCGCGCTCGCCGTCGCTGAAGCGGCTGCCCTCCGGGCGGGCATAGGTGAAGGCGGCGTTGATGATGCGGAAGTTGGGCACGCCGAACACCAGTTCGTCGATGCCGATGCCGGGCGCGCCGCCGGATTCGGCGATCAGGCGCGCGTTGGTGGCGTTGTCGAGATCGAACAGGTCGCGCAGATGGGCGTCGTTCTCGGCCAGCGGCGCCAGCACGGAATCTTCGACGTCGGCGAAGCGCGACGGGATCAGGCGGCAGGTATCGAACTGGCGCAGATTGCTCAGGGGCGGCAAGCCGGTCTTGGTCAAGATTACAAGCCTCCGCGGCGGGCGTCGAGCAGCTTGCGCACCGTTTGCATGGCCAGCAAGCCGCCGGCCAGCATGTGCGACAGCGGCGTGCGCCCGCCGAAGATGTGGTTGCTGTTCGGCAGGGCCACCCATTCGTCGGCCAGTTTGTCGCCGTACAGGATGTGCAGGGCCTTGTAGATGCCCAGCAGATAGGAAACGCGCGTGATGCGATCGACTTCCAGCACCCGCTCGGGTTGCTTCTTCCATTCATAGTAGGCGCTGCTGGAGAGACCGCCGAGCAGCTCGCGGGCATCGTCGTCGCGCAGCTTCCAGGCCGCGACCAGCTTGAAAAAGCCCAGCAGGGCGGATTTCGACAGGCGCTCGCGCTCGCTCCTGGCGCTCAAGTCCACCAGCACGGTCGGTTCGAAGCGGCTTTTGGGGTAGGCGTAGGCTAGGCTCATGATTGCTCCTTTAATGGATTATTTATACTCCGTTTTTGGAGTCATCGCAAGGGCCAGCGTCTTTCGGGCTTTGATGAGGCGCAAAGATGTCCTCTCTGTTTCCTGCCAGTATGGCGGGAGTGCCTTGACTTAGGCCATCTGCCGGGAGAAAGACGATGCAAGCCCACCCGCAACACTTGCGCGTGTTTCCGTCCTGTTCGATCGCTCGCGTGGAGCCGGGCCCGGCGGCGGACGGCGCGCGCGTGGCCGCCATCGCCGCTGGCGCGGCGTTGACGCCGGCGGACGGCCAGTGCTGCGCGCGCACCGCCTATGAGGTGATGCTCGGGCCGCTGCGCCTGGCCGGCGCGCGCTTCGCGGCCGCCATCGCGGCGCCGGCGAGGACGCGCCTGCCGCCCCGCGCCAGCGCCCTCATCAGCCTCGTGATCGAGGTCGACGCCGGCAATGTCAACGCCGGCGCTGCGGCCCGTGGCATGCGGAGCTTGCGCCTGTTCATCGACGGTGAGGCGGCTTTTTGCGCCACCCTGCGCGACGCCCTGCTCATGCGCGTGGCTTGCGCCTATGTCGAGAGCGCCGCGGACGGACGCTGGAGTTTGCTCGATGCGATTCCCCTGCGGGCGCTGGGTTTCGCCGAGCGCGACGCGCTGATCCCGCCCCGCCAAGGCGAGTCGGTGGCCGAACGCTTGCTGGCCGAATATCTGGCCTTTGCCGAAAAATTCCATTTCATCGAGCTCGATATAGGGCCGCTGCTGGCCTACCTGCCGCCGGGCGGGCGCCGGCTGACACTGCATTTGGCGCTGGCGGACGTGGCGGCCGATTCCCCCATCGCGGCGCGCCTGGCGTCTTTGTCGGCGGCGCATTTTCTGGCCGGCTGTACGCCCGTCGTCGGCCTGTTCGCGCCCAAGGACGCTCCCTTCGGCGCGCCGCCGGCCTTCGATTACACGGTGGCGGCCGATGCGGGCCGCGGCCACCACCGGCTGCGGCTGTTCGGCCGTATCAGCCCCACCCGGCACTTTTCCGCGGCGGCGGACGGCCGGGGAAGGCCGCCGGCACCGCCCCGGCGCGCCCTGAATCGGGACGGCTTGCCGGCCTTCCTCTTGTGGCTGCTGGGGGCCGACCCGGCGCCGCAGTGGCGGCGCCAGGTGGCCGCCATCGTCGATCTGGAGCGGGGGCCGGCCATTTCCTGGCTGGGCGGCCGGCGCGGCGGCGGCATGTGTCACGGCATGGAAGTGCGCGTGACTGTGGACGAGAGCGTATTCGCGGATGGCGGGATGCATCTGTTCGCCCAGCTCGTCGATCACTTTTTGGCCCAGTATGCGGAGCCGGACAGCTTTATCCAGTTGCTCGTTCTTTCCGAACAGACGGGACTGCAATTACTGCGCTGCGCGCCGCGTGAGGGCGAGCGGCAGGCGCCGCGCCACCTGGCGCTTCAGCCGCGTTGAGGGCGCCCGTGCGGGCTTTTCCCTCGCGGGAGGGCGAGGGGAATTTGGGCCGCCGTCGCGCTGGCGCGCGCCGGAATGGGGTAGGGCATGGTATACGTCAACATATAAACATTCCCATTCTTCACAGCCCGGAACCAACATGAATTTTTTCGCCATTGCCGCTCTCTCTTTTCTCATCTATTTCGTCGTCAAGGCTTTTCGCGGCAGGCGCCAAGCAGGCAATGGGGTGGCGCACGCCTTGTCGCCCTGGATGGAAATTGTCAGCGAGGAGTTGCAATTCATGGCCGGCGGACACCGACTGGCATGGCTGCCGGCAAAGGAATTCGGATCCGGTTCCTGCGTGCTGGTCGGCGTCGTGGATCTTGAAAATCTCGTTCCGGCCCTGCGGGCGGCGATAGACCGGCTCTGCCACCCGGTCTACCTGGACGAACATCGGGTCTTGAGCCGCATGGTGGCCCGGCCGGGCCTAGGCGAAAATTTGGTGATCAGCGCGCTCGACGATGCGGCGCTGCAAGCGCGCATCGAAGCGGCCTTGCCAAAAAACCTGGAAGATATCGATGTCATGATCGAGATGACCAGCAGTAACGTCGGCCTGTGCCAGAACGAGGATAGCAGACAGGAGTTTTCCCAAATCTGGCGTCAATACGCGCCGGTATTTCAATCCGAGAGCGGGTCGGTCACGGCGTAAAATAGCCGGATTGGCCCGCCATGCCACTGGCGGCCGCGGGCCAGGACTATCTTTGCAAACAGGGAGGACGTCCATGCGTTTGACAACAGCATTCATCGCCGGCCTGGCCCTGTCCTCGGGGCCGGTGCGCGACCCGCAGGGCAAGCTGATCGCGCGTTTCAATTCCGTCTGGCGGCTGGAAGCGCCGGGCCGCTGGCGCATCGTCTTCGACAAGGGCGCCGACGTCTGCGCATGCGACAAACCCGACAAACCCGACAAACCCTGAACTAGCGGCGTCAGGCCGGTTCGGCGTGCTCCACCATCAGTTGCACCTTGGTGTTGCCGTTGTACTCGTTGGCGTCCAGGCGGAAGGCGACCCGGGCCCGTTCGCCGACGGCGTCGGTGTGGCCGAACCAGATGGCGTCGAAGCGCACCCCGTTCTTTTCGAGTAGCAGCTTGAGGTGGCGCTCCTTCAGGATGCGCTGGCTGACGACGCGGAATTCATCGCAAAACACGGGCGGCGCGAAGCCCTGGCCCCAGACCTGGCCGTCCATCAGCTCGATGAAGGCGGTGGTGTAGTAGGCGTCTTCCAGCGGGCCGTCCGTTTCGATCACCCGTTCCAGTTGCTGGCGGGTCAGCCAGGCGCGCCCGACTTCCTCGAAGGCGGCGGAAAAGGCGTCGAAGGCGTCGGCCCGTATCGTCAGCCCGGCCGCCATGGCGTGGCCGCCGAACTTGTCGATCAGGCTGGGCGCCCGCTTCGACACCAGGTCGAGCGCGTCGCGCAGGTGAAAACCGGGAATCGAACGTCCGGAACCCTTGATCCAGCCATCCGCGCCCGGCGCGAAGGTGATGGTCGGGCGGAAGAATTTTTCCTTCAAGCGCGAGGCGACGATGCCGATCACGCCCTGGTGCCAGCCGGCGTCGAAGACGCTGATGGTGCTGCTGTTGGCCGGCTCGAACTCGTCCAGGTGGAGCAGGGCGGTGTCTTGCATCTCGGCTTCGATCTCGCGCCGCTTCAGGTTGATCTCGTTGAGCTGCTGCGCCAGCGCCCAGGCCCGTCCCTCGTCGTCGGTGATCAGGCATTCGATCCCCAGCGACATGTCTTGCAGGCGGCCGGCCGCGTTCAGGCGCGGGCCGAGCGCGAAGCCGAGGTCGAAGGGAGTGGCGCTGCGCGCCTCGCGCCCGGCCACGCGGAACAGCGCGGCCACGCCGACGTGCATGCGGCCGGCGCGCATGCGCTTCAAACCCTGCGCCACCAGAATCCGGTTGTTCGAGTCGAGCCGCACCACGTCGGCCACGGTGCCCAGCGCCACCAGGTCGAGCAGGTGGTCGAGCTTGGGCTGGCTGCGGGCGTCGAACAGGCCGCGCAGGCGCATTTCCGCGCGCAGCGCCAGCAGCACATAAAACACCACGCCGACGCCGGCCAGGTGCTTGCTGGGGAAGCCGCACTGCGGCTGGTTCGGGTTGACGATCACGCGCGCCGCCGGCAGGGTGTCGGCCGGCAGATGGTGGTCGGTGACGACCACTTCGATGCCGCGCCGGTTCGCTTCGGCCACGCCGTCGATGCTGGCGATGCCGTTGTCGACGGTGATGATGATGTCGGGGTTTTTTTCGCGCGCCGTCAGGGCCACGATTTCCGGCGTCAGGCCGTAGCCGTATTCGAAGCGGTTGGGGACGATGAAGTCCACTTGCGCGCCCAGCGAGCGCAAGCCGCGCAGGGCCACGGCGCAGGCGGTGGCGCCGTCGCAGTCGTAGTCGGCGACGATCACCATGCGCTTGCCGGCCTTGATGGCGTCGGCCAGGAAGACGGCGGCGGCGTCGATGTGCAGCAGGCCCGAGGGCGGCATCAGGGCACTCAGTTCGCTCGACAGTTCCTTGGCGTCGCACAGGCCGCGCGCTGCGTACAGGCGCGCCAGCACCGGGTGGATGCCGCCCTGGCGCAGCATTTCGGATTCACGGAAGGGGCAGGGACGGGTGGCGATGCGGGTACGGGTCATGTGGAGAGCTTGTTCAAGGTGGGGGCGCGCCAGAATTTGCGCTGGGCGTTCTTGCTGCTGCCGAATTCGGCGTAAGCGTCGCGGTTGCTGAGCATCAGGGTGAGTTGTCCCAGGCGGCCTTCTTTCAGGGCCGCCAGCAGGGGCACGAACCAGTCGCGTTCCAGGCGCTGCATGCGCAGCAGCCAGTCCGACCA
>DMYQ01000142.1:27762-30901 GCA_003482555.1 Janthinobacterium sp.
GGATGCGCGTACCACAGCATCTGCACTTCGTTTTGCAGCTTGCGCGTGGCCAGCGCCCGCTCGCCTTCGGGCATCCAGGCGTTCAGGTTCTGGCCGGTGGCGGCGTCGGGCGAGGCGGCGCGCAGGCCGGCCCAGTCGTCGGCGCGGGCAAACCAGGTGTGGGCGTCGCCGTACAGCAGGGGCTTGCCGATCTCGTCGAAGTAAGGCTTGGCGGACTCGAACAGGGCGCGCGAGTCGGCTTCGTCGAGCGGCAACTGGCGCTGGTCGCCCATCAGCAAGTGGTTGCGGGCGATTTGCACATGCACCGGGTGCACCAGGAACCAGTGCCCTTCGGCCGGAGCCTGGCCGAGGCCGCGCATGACGGACGGCGCCAGGGGGGCACCGGCGTGGTCGCCGTCCGGCGCGCCGGCCAGGCCGAGCGCGTGCGCCAGCCAGGCTTCATGCGGCAGCACGCGGCGGCTGTTGTCGAAGTCGGTCTGCACGTGGCGGTTGGTGCGCGAGAGCAGGGCCGCCAGCGCCGGCGTCCGCATTGCGCGCTTCAGGTCGGCGGCCAGTTCGGGAGGGGGCAGGGCGAAGGGCAGGGCGAGGGTCAGTTGATTCATTCCGCGATTGTAGGGCATTGCGCCATCGAAAGAGCGATCAGGGAGCGTTTTTACGGTGCCGGCGCGAATTTTTCGGGGGAAGTCAGTTGACAAAACAGGTAATGATGAAATTCCCGCAATAGCAACAAGAATGAAAAAATATATCCTAATGGCAAAAATATTCATTCATTTTCTTCAAAAATCTACTATACAATCGACAACAATGATGGGATAAATGCAATGCCGCCGAAAGGTCATCGCGCGTTCATTGGTGTGTGCCCGCCTCCTGGATTGCTCATCAGCACCGGCGGCTTCGTGTTTCCCCTTATAAAAAGTTGTTTCTTTTTTTTGGAATTCCGTCTGCTGCGCGCCTTCGGCCTGGGCCAGGACGGCGCGCCGCGATAAGCCGTCCGAGCCGCGAGCCGGGCTGCCACTCCGGGCACAATTCGAGGTGCTTCCCGGTACGTCTCGTGGTGTTTCACGCATCAAAAGGCATTTATATGGCACACTGCGGGCTCACACGTATTTGGATCAGCGGAGCCCATGAGTATCCTCAAGAATTTGCCCTTCGAATGGCTGGTTGGCCTGCGCTACACGCGGGCCGGCCGGCGCAGCGGCCGTAACAGTTTTATCTCCTTCATTTCCCTCATTTCCATGGCCGGCATCGGCCTGGGCGTGGCCGCCCTGATCGTCGTGCTGTCGGTCATGAACGGCTTCCAGAAAGAAGTCACCGACCGCATGCTGTCGGTGCTGGCGCACATCGAAGTGTTCGACGCGCGCGGCTCGATGCCGAACTGGCAGGCCGAGGCGAAGGAAGCGTTCAAGAATCCCGAAGTCAAGGGCGCGGCGCCCTTCGTCGAAACCCAGGGCATGCTGCTGCGCGACGACGCGCTGCGTCCGGCCGTCATCCGCGGCGTGCTGCCGGAGGAAGAGCCGACCGTCTCCGACGTCGCCGCCCAGGTCAAGCTGGGCAGCTTCAAGGACTTGAAGGAGGGCGCCTTCAACATCGTGCTGGGCATCGAACTGGCGCGCCAGTTGCACGCCAACCTCGGTGAAAAAGTCACGCTGATGCTGGCGCAGGGGCAGGTGACGCCGGCCGGCGTGCTGCCGCGCATGCGCAGCTTCACCGTGGTCGGCATCTTCGAGGCGGGCCACAACGAATTCGACTCCGGCCTGGCCTTCATCCACATCGGCGACGCCGAGCGCCTGCTGCGCCTGGACGGCCCGTCCGGCCTGCGCCTGCGCCTGGTCGACATGAACCGCGCGCCGCAAGTGGCGATGGATCTGAAGGCCAGCATGCCGGGCGAGCTGTGGATGCGCGACTGGTCCAAGTTGAACGCCAACTGGTTCGCCGCCGTGCAGACCGAAAAGCGCATGATGTTCATCATCCTGACCTTGATCATCGCGGTGGCCGCCTTCAACCTGGTATCGACCCTGGTGATGACGGTGACCGAGAAGCAGGCCGACATCGCCATCCTGCGCACCCTGGGCGCTTCGCCGCGCTCGATCATGAAGATCTTCATGATCCAGGGCGCGCTGGTGGGCATCCTGGGCACCGCCTGCGGGGTCGGCTGCGGCGTGCTGGTGGCGCTCAACGTCGACGTCATCGTACCGTTCATCGAACACATATTAGGAGTGCAGTTCTTGTCGAAGGAAATCTACTACATCAGCACCGTGCCGTCCGACCTGCGCTGGGCCGACGTTTCGAAAATCGGCGTGCTGGCCGTGATTCTGGCCTTCCTGGCCACGATCTACCCGAGCTGGTGGGCCGCCCGCGTGAAACCTGCGGAGGCGCTGCGCTATGAATGACACGACCCCAGCAATGAACGGCGAAGCGGTGCTGTCGTGCCGCGGCCTGGGCAAGACCTTCACCCAGGGCGACTATTCGGTGCCCGTCTTGGCCGGCATCGACATCGATGTGCGGCGCGGCGAGCGGGTGGCCATCGTCGGCGCCTCCGGCTCCGGCAAGTCGACCCTGCTGCACCTGTTGGGCGGGCTGGACACGCCGAGCAGCGGCAGCGTGACCCTGCAGGGCAAGGACTTCGCCAGCCTGAACGAAAAGGCGCGCGGCGACTTGCGCAACACGGCGCTCGGCTTCGTCTACCAGTTCCACCACCTGCTGCCGGAGTTTTCCGCGCTCGACAACGTCGCCATGCCCTTGATGATACGGCGCGTGAAACGCGCGCAGGCGCAAGAGCAGGCGCTGACGATACTCACCCGTGTCGGCCTGGCCAAGCGCGTCATTCACGTGCCGGGCGAGCTGTCGGGCGGCGAACGGCAGCGCGTGGCGCTGGCGCGCGCGCTGGTGACGCAACCGGCCTGCGTGCTGGCCGACGAGCCGACTGGCAACCTCGACCACGCCACCGCCGAGCAGATCTTCGACCTGATGCTGGAACTGTCGCGCACCCTGGGCACGGCCTTCGTCATCGTCACCCACGACATCGAGCTGGCCAAGCGCTGCGACCGCATCCTGCGCCTGACCGAGCAGGGCTTGCAGCCGTACTAGTGTAGTGTTGCACTCTTCTTACGACATAAAAATGCGTCTTTTCCGCCGATAC
>DMYQ01000142.1:31001-36249 GCA_003482555.1 Janthinobacterium sp.
TCAACGCGCAACACTACACTAGGAGCGGCCATGTGGATCGACACGCACTGTCACCTTGACGCGCACGAATTCGGCGACGAGTCGCTGGCGGTGGCGGTGCGCGCGGCCGCGCAGGGCGTGTCGATGATCGTGATCCCGGCCGTCGAACGGGCCAATTTTTCCGTCGTGGCGCGGCTGGCGGCGAGCGTCCCCAACGCCAGTTACGCGCTCGGCATCCACCCCATCTACGTGCCGCAAGCGGGCGAGGACGACTTGCTGGCCCTGCGCGCGGCCGTGGCCGACGCCATGGCCGACCAGCGCTTCGTCGCCATCGGCGAGATCGGCCTCGATTTTTTCCTGCCGATGCTGAGCGAGCCGGCCATGCGCGCCAGGCAGGAGCATTTTCTGCGCGAGCAGCTCAAGATCGCCCGCGACTTCGACTTGCCGGTGCTGCTGCACGTGCGCCGCTCGCAAGACATCGTCCTCAAGCACGCGCGCCAGATTCGCCCGGCCGGCGGCATCGCGCACGCCTTCAATGGCAGCTTCCAGCAGGCGCAGGGCTATATCGACCTCGGTTTCAAGCTCGGCTTCGGTGGCGCGATGACGTTTACGCGCGCGCTGCAGATCCGCCGCATGGCCAGCGACTTGCCGCTGTCGGCCATCGTGCTGGAGACGGACGCGCCGGATATTTCGCCGAGCTGGGTGCATCCGGGCCGCAACAGCCCGGAGCAATTGCCGCGCATCGGCCAGGTGCTGGCGGAGTTGCGCGGCATCGCCGTCGACGCGGTGGCGGTGGCGACCAGCGCCAATGCGCGCGCCGTCCTCCCGCGCCTGGACTACTGATATTAAAGAACTATTGAACCGTAGATATTATCTTCCGGGTTAAATGGGCAGGCAGAACGTCAAATTCGCTGACACACTCTGTGGTGCGCGAGGCGCTTAGGAGTTATTCGTCGCTCAGCCGTGCCGCGCCGGGTTCCTTGAGTTGTCAACGCAAACTGGCGGACTACCCCGGGGTCCGAGTCGATAAATGTCGCGGTCCGGGCGGCGCGCCGCGGCCGATTCAGGGCCGCAGGTAAGCGTAGCCGGCGAGTTGCTTCTTGACGATTTCCCCGGCGCCGGACGGCACGACACCGGCGGCGGGGTTCATATCCTCTTTTTTCAATTTCAGCGCGGCCATGGTGTTGGCGCAGGCGTTCAGCTGGACGCCGTCCTCGTTCGCCTCCCGTACCCGGGCGGCCGTCGTCGCGTCCGCCTTCAGCATGGCGACGCCGGGACCGAAGGCGACAATTTCAATTTCCACGTTTTTCACCCCCAAGTCTTTCTGGATGTTTTTGGCGTTGCTCAGCGCCAGATTCCATTTGCGCTGGTCGTCGTCGCTGACCTGGATGACGACTTTGGCTTTGCCGCCGGCGCCGGTTTCGGGGCCATTCGCCGCGCTGGTGTGCCAGGCGGCCAGCGTCAACAAGGAAGCGAGTGCGATTGAGGATATCTTCGACATGCGGTTTCTCCGTGAATGGGGCGTCGCGTTCGTCGCGGCGCCGGGATGGATGAGATAGCCGGACAGTATAATGTGAAGCGGTTCGCGTCGGCCTCGCCGCGGTGGGCACGCGTCCGGATCGGCGCTGTTGGGCGGCTGGCTTGGCCGTATGTTCGCCTTTCGCGTACAATCGGCGTCCGGCTCGCGGTGAAGGGCGGGCTTTCCCGCGGCGCCATCGAGCCAACAATCCATTCCAATTTCGCGCGCCGCGCGCCATGAAAGACCACGATGACCATATTTTCCGTTCCAATTTTCGATGGCACCGTCATCTTCGAGGGAAACGAGCTATTCAAAGGGAAGGGTTCCGCCGAACATTGGGCGCAGCGTCTGGCCGTTGAAATTTCCGGCGCTGTCACGGTGCGCAAAATCGGTACCGGTTGGGCCTTGTGCTGCAGCGTCGACGGCGTCGACTGCGTATGGGGCATCTACGGTCAGCGGCTCAAGCGCATGCCTTGACGGCACCGCGTTCACCGCCGCCAACTGTAGATATTCCTGGGGTAGACGCAGCCCGCGCGGTGGTCGACCAGGATGGTGTCGTCGGCCGACATCATCCACGGACGAAAGTACACGGAAGCGCTGGTATTGTCGGCGAAATTCGACCAGGCGTCGTCCGGCAAGCCCCAGAATATTTTTGACGGGCTGTACCGGGCGCCGGCCGACAGCATCGGGTTGTGCTGGTCTGGTTTTCCGGCGAAGAATTCGGCGACGCCGAAGACCGGCGTGAAGTTCAAGTCCGCGCGCCCCGTGTCGATCGAGGAAATCACGAGATTGCGCTCCTGGCTTTCGGTGTAATACTGAATCAGGCGTTTGCTCCGGTCGAGGTAGAGCAAGCGGCCGCCCGATAGCGTGTAAATCGATAGATTCAAGTCCCGGGTGAGCCAGTCGTCGTCCAGCGCCTTCCAGTGGCCGTGGCGAACCTCTTGCTCGCGGTGCCATGCGTCGCTCCAAGCGCCGAAATAGCGACTTTCGTGTTGTTTGAACTCGTGGACCGTGTAGGCGCCCCAATGATAATCGGCGATTTTCTCGCGTCCATCGCCACAAGCGCCGCACAGGAGCGGCAGCAGGATAAGCATTTTTCGGGCAAGGTTCATGGCGGGCGCGTTCGGGCGGATCGGTCCGCCGGTGACGGAAGACATCCGGCGTGGAATTGGTGTAAACATTATACCGGCGAGGCCGTGCCCATTTTTTTTTGGAGAAACTCGACGAAGGCCGAGGTCTTCATGGCCAGAAAGTCGCGCGCAGGATAGACCGCGTAAATGGGCGAACCGGGCGGCAGCGCGCAGTCGGCCAGCACGGCCACCAGGTCACCGCGCGCCATTTCCTCGGCCACCAGCGCGCGCGGGATGCGCAGGATGCCGATCCCGGCCGCCGCCGCCGTCACCAGGGCGCCGCCGTCGTTGATCTGCAGCGGGCCGTCCACTCCCACCGCGTAGGGGCCGTCGGCGCCGATGAAGATCCACTGATCGGCCACGTATTTTCCATTGGCGTAGATCAGGCAGGCGTGCTGGCGCAAGTCTTGCGGCGTGGCTGGCGCGCCGGCGCGCGCCAGGTAGGCGGGCGCCGCCACGATGACGCTGGGATTGTCGGCCAGCTTGCGCGCGATCAAGGAGGAGTCGGCCATGTGCGAGGCGCGGATGGCGACGTCGATCTGTTCGGCGATCAGGTCGACCAGATGCTCTTCGAGTTGCAGCGCCACCTTCACTTGCGGATACAGGGCCGTGAATTCGGCCAGCAGCGGCACCAGCCGGCGCCGCCCGGCCATCGAACACGACACGCGCAGCACGCCGCGCACCTGTTGCTGGTGTTGTTCGGTGAGGTGTTCGATATTGCCGAGGGCGCGGCCGATCTGGCGCGCCTCCTGCAAGACCAGTTCGCCGATCTCGGTGAGGGCCAGACGCCGCGTCGAGCGCTGGATCAGGCGCGCGCCCAGGTCTTGTTCCAGGCGCGCCAACTGGCGCGAGACCACCGACTTGCCGCAGCGCAGCTGGGTGGCGGCGGCGCTGATGCTGCCGGCCTGGACGATGGTGGCGAAAATTGCCAGATGTTGGGGGTTGAGCATGCTGTTCCTCGTGATTGTCGCTATTAAGGCAACAATGTAATGCTGTTTCTCTGCCTTATCAAGCAACTATAAGCATTCTATACTGCACTTCATCGTCACCCCCACGGAGAAATGTCTATGACTACCAGCAATCACCAGTTCCAACTCGCCAAACGTCCCGTCGGCGCCATCGCGCGCGGCGATTTCAATTACGTCGAAGAAAGCCTGGCCGCGCCGGCCGACGGCCAGGTGCAAGTGAAGATCCTGTATGTCTCGCTCGACCCGGCCATGCGCGGCTGGATGAACGAAAGCAAGGAATCGTATATGCCGCCGGTCGCCATCGGCGCCGTGATGCGCGCCATCGCCGTGGGCCGCGTGACGGCGTCGAAGAACCCAGCCTTCGCGGTCGGCGAGCACGTCAGCGGTTTGCTGGGCGTGCAGGAATACGCGCTATCGGACGGCAAGGGCTTGAACAAGGTCGACGCGGCGCTGGCGCCCTTGCCCCTGTACCTGGGTGCGCTGGGCATGCCGGGCTTGACCGCCTATTTCGGCTTGCTCGACGTGGGCCAGCCGACAGCCGGCGAAACGGTGGTGGTCTCCGGCGCGGCCGGCGCGGTCGGCACCATGGTCGGGCAAATCGCCAAGATCAAGGGCGCGCGCGTGGTCGGCATTGCCGGCGGCGCCGACAAATGCCGTTATCTGGTCGAGGAACTGGGCTTCGACGCGGCCATCGACTACAAGAACGAAGACGTGGCGGCGGCCTTGCTGCGCCATTGCCCGCAAGGCGTGGACGTGTATTTCGATAACGTGGGCGGCGAGATCCTGGACGCCGTGCTGAACCGCCTGGCCTTGAACGCGCGCATCGTCATCTGCGGCGCCATTTCCCAGTACAACAGCACGGAAGCGGTGAAGGGGCCGTCCAACTACCTGCAATTGCTGGTCAAGCGCGCCACGATGAAGGGCGTGATGGTGGCCGACTACTATCCGCGCGCGATGGAGGCGATCGTGGCGATGGGCGGCTGGATCGTGGCCGGCAAGTTGAAGACGCGGGAAGATATCGTCGACGGTCTGGAGAGTTTCCCGGAAACTTTCCAGCGCCTGTTCAGCGGCGCCAATAACGGCAAGCTGGTGCTGCGCGTCGCCGCCGAATAAGGCGGGCGACGATGGCGCTGGCCCGGTCTTGGGATGCGCCCTTTTGGGAGCATCCCTTTACTCGCCGCGCCGATCTTTCTCCAGTCGCCGCGCCAATTGCCAAGCCGGCAGGGCGGCGGCGCTGGCGAGCAGGTGCTTCAAGGTATGGCCGCTGACGAAGCCGAGCGCGTCGAAGATGGCGTGGTCGGCCACTTCGCAGAATTTGGCCAGCAGATACAGTCCGAGAGCGGCGCCGAACGCCAGGCGCTCGCGGCGCGGCCGCCGCCACTGTAGCAGCGGAATCAAGACCAGGGGCGCCATTTGCAGCAGCAGATACGGCCGCAAGTCGCCAAGCCCGCACAGGTCGGTATACCGCCACCAGGCCACGCTGGCCAGCGCCGCCAGGGCCAGCGCGGCCGGCAGCGCGCGCCCGGCGCCGGCACTCTCGCGCCAGGCCGCCGGCAGGCCGGCGCAGGCGAGGGCGATCGGCAGGCGATCCCAGACCAGGCGCGCGTTGCTTGTCTCTTATACACATCTGACGCTGCCGACGAGGAGGCTAG
>DMYQ01000286.1 GCA_003482555.1 Janthinobacterium sp.
GTCAGATGTGTATAAGAGACAGCCCAGATCCTGGGCGGGGCCGGGCAGGGTGGAGCCGTCGCGATCCTTTTGCGCCGCCAGCGCGGCCGGCAGTTCCGACAAGGGCGCCGCGCAGCCGGGAAAATCGGCAAACAGATTGTTGAAGCTGCGGTTTTCCAGGTAAATGACGACCACGTTCTTGATGTGGGCCTTCAGCTTCGCGTCCAGCGACCCCTTGACGATCTTGGCATCGGCCACCGCAGGCAGCGCGCCCACCACGCTGGCGGCACCGGCGGCCTGGAAAATGCGCCGGCGCGCGGGATTGCTGGGGAGGTCGGCGGGATTGCTGGGCGGGGCCTTGTCTAGTTCCTTCACACACATCTCCTGGATCGGTCATCGAAAACGCGGTGGGCCGCGACGAGCGAAAATTGTATCACTTAGATAAGGACGCGTGTGCAGGCAAGCATGGATGGTGGGGTCTCAGGCGCTGCGGGCATGAAAAAGGCGCGTGAAAAAAAGGAGGGGGCATGAAAAAGCCGCTGACTCTCTTTCAAGAAATCAGCGGCTTCGGCATATGGTTGCGGGGACAGATGTCGAACAAACCGTCAAGACCGGCATGAACAGGACGTTTGCGTTCTACCGGCGATCTGAGTTGCCCCCAAAGTTGCCCCCAATTTTTAGAGGGGGGGCGCCGACTGAAAGCCTGCTTTCACTGCTTGGCTTCGTCGCCAACGGGGCGTCGGATTAACGTCGATGCTTCCGCGTCAGGATGCAAAATATCAAAGATGCGGTGCTTTTACATGAATTCCTTCAAGCGTGACCGAACGCGACCGGGATACCATAACCAGCACCGTCGGCTTTCAAAACCTGTCCGGGTGCACGGGCGCCAGCCACCGCGAGATCGCCCGGTCGTAGACGGGCTGCATGTGGTCGGTCACGTCACGATTGAAGCCAGCGTGCCGGTTCAGCGGCAGCAAGTATCGGAGCACCTCATCCTGATTCAAATCCAGACTCAACAAAGGAATCGCGCGGCGGACGCGCTCGAACACTACGTCATCAAGGGTATGAATCATCAGCACCGAGCGAAAATCCGCGCCATGCGCTCGAAACCAGCAGCCCCCAAAGGTAGGAGGCGCAGGTCAATGTCCGCAATCGCTGTCATGGGGATGTTCCTATGATCGGCGCAGGAGGTCTGCGCCGTCTTCCAATCGATCCGCCCGTATCAACGTTGGGGCGATGAACAATACTTTGCGCAATGAACGTTGTGGACCGTGCGGCTGCATGCGGAAATGTCCGCGCCGCCAGTGCGGGGACACCTCGCCATGTTGACCATAAAGGTGGCTGGGCAGGATCAATGGCCCCAGGAGGATTCTGTCATACAGCTTGTCCATTTGGCGGCGCAGCTTGGCCGCCTTCTTGGGGCCGCGCCCCTTGAGTTGAATCAAGGCGTCGGAGTACGGTGTTTGCGCCTCCTGGCGCGCTCTTTCGACATTCCAGTAGAGGAAAATTTTGGTGCAGAGTTGGGCCATTGCGAATTGGCGCGCCCCCTCCTGATCGTCCGCCAGCTTGGAGCAGATTCCCTGAATCAGGTCGTTCAACGGACGTTGCTCATCGGAGATAATCATGTCGATGGTGCCGGCGCCCAGCTTCGGATTGTCGCTGAAGCCGCAGATTGCCACCAATGCCACGGCCCGCTGTTCTTCGCGCACCGACTCAAACACGTAGACGCCTTCAACGCGATTGCATATGAAATCCTCAGAAGGCGGCGGCATGATGGCTCGCTGCATCGCTTCGCTGAACTTAATATAGCAAGAGGGCATCGGCGGTCTGAGCAAATCCGTTGGAATGTCGTCACCCAGGTCGGAACGGTCAAGTAGCTGTTCAAGCGCAGGCGTCAACTCGATCAACACATGCGGGCGCCGCCAGTACATCAGTGGTGCGACCGCAAAAACCGCCGATATGTCCAAATGTTTTTCGGAGGGCGTGGGGAAGATGCCTTGATCCCAAATCGGATCGGTCCGCATCACATCCTTCACAACTTCCACACACTTGTTAAAATTATTACGCGGATTGGCGATGATTCGATCCGCGATCGAACGATTGTCGTACGCGCTTTCCCGCCACGCGGCCCACCCTTGCCATGCTGGCACAAGACCGACATTGCGGGCCAGGATCGGGTGCGATACTGGTGTCGCTGTTATGCAATCGTTTAATGCGGCCATGAACGTAAGCGGCGCCGAAGAGCAATTCAATTCCTTCTGTAGCGCGGCGACGGTGCGCATGGATAGCGCGGGCCGCATGTCATCTATACGGGACTCAGGCGACGCCAATGACAAATGTAACATTTCATTCATTTGTGTTTCACCTTTCAATCGTTAACGAAATAATCGGTGCCGCGAATTAAAACGAAAATACATCTATTGCGTACGCGTCGGCCACATCGCGTCACCGGGGAACGCGGCCGCCATACCGATCACGTTGCCCTGGCTACGGCAAACGATGGGGACGCCGGTTCGCATCGGCCACGATTCAACCGCGTCCGCTGGTCGGCACGCTCGACATCAGGATGGCGCCGCAACTGGTCTTGTGGCCGTCGAACGCCACAGGGATGCCATCGATCAGAACTTTCGGGTCACCCTCGGCGATCACGCAATCGTCGTGGCCCCGGTGCGGGCAACTGCACCGGTCGCCCTTGCGCGCCACAGCCACGCCCATGACCTTGCTGTTCGGCGCCGCCGAAATCACCTTGCCGCCGTGGCTGGTGGGGTCGTTCAAACGAATCACGCCGCGCATGGTCTTGCCTCCAAGAGTAAGTTCAGTTTATTGGGTTTCATTGGGAATAGCCTTGCGAACCGGGCCGCGCGTCGTGGCGCAAACCCCACCACGTCAGATAGGCGTTATTTTCGCCACGAGCGCGGAACCATGGCTCGTTCGGGTCGATAGGCCTGACTTTGGCCGGCGGCGCCACCAGCACGCCGGTCGGATGGGCCGCGTCGCTGGTGCCGGCCACCAGCACGTTCTTGCCGAAGTGGTTCGCGTAGGCGATGCCCAGCGCGACGTTGGTGAGCGCGGTGCCGGCGCCCATCTCGCCCAGCAGGGCCGGGGTGTTGAAGGTTTGCTTGATGAAGTCGAATTC
>DMYQ01000144.1:0-2270 GCA_003482555.1 Janthinobacterium sp.
GAGTATGGCATCGACATCCTCAAGGTCGCAGAAATCCGCAGCTATGAGCGGCCGACCCGCATCGCCAACGCGGAGCCGTTCATCAAGGGCGTGCTCAATCTGCGCGGCATCATCGTGCCGATCGTCGACATGCGCATCAAGTTCAATCTGGGCGAGCCCAGCTACGACCAGTTCACCG
The DNA here is from genome assembly GCA_003482555.1 of Janthinobacterium sp. GTDB lineage: Bacteria > Pseudomonadota > Gammaproteobacteria > Burkholderiales > Burkholderiaceae_D > Janthinobacterium. The sequence continues at coordinate 179 of DMYQ01000144.1, forward strand.
TCGTCATCGTCCTTAACATCGGCAACCGCGTGGTCGGCATGGTGGTCGACAGCGTCTCCGACGTGACGACCCTGCTGCCGGAACAGATCAAGGCGGCGCCGGACATGGGGCGCGCCCTCGATACCGAGTATGTGATCGGCCTGGGCACGGTGGACGAGCGCATGCTGATACTCATCGATATCGAGCAATTGATGTCGAGCGCGGAAATGGGTTTGAGCGAACGCCTGGTCGCCTGAGCCAGTGTCGATTCAAGCGGGCGCCACGTCCGCGGCGTAGTCCTGGTCGGCGCTATCCCACAGGGTAACGGCGCGCTGCGAGAGGCGGTCGGCGGCGGCGTTTTTATGCCGCGGTATCCACGTCAGCGCGACCTTGGGCAATTGCGCGATCAGCCCGGCGACCCGCGCCCGCTGGCTTTCCAGTCCCTTGGCGCCGGTCGCCGCCATCCGCTTGACGTCGTCGATGACGACCTGGCTGTCGCCGTATACCCGTAATTCCGCCGGACCCAGCGCCACGGCCGCTTCCATCAGGGCGATCAGGGCCGCGTATTCGGCTTCGCCGCTGTTGCCATGGCCGGCGCGCCGGCAGATCTCGACGCGTTCGCCGCGCGGCCCGGTCAGCAGGGCGCCTATGCCTATCTTGCCCGGATTGGGGTGGGCCGAGCCGTCGAACCAGGCCAGCCAGGCCGTCGCGGGCGGTTGCAGTTCAGCCTGTTTCATGGCCCGTAGCGTCGCCTTCTCTTGCGTTTTGGCGGCCCGCGCTCGCGTCTCGGCCAGGCGTTGCGCGGCCCGGTCGGCGAGCAGGCTGGCCAGGCCGGCGGCGCCGGCGCAGGCGTCGAGTATCCGCTCCAGCGCCTGCCGCTCGCCGATGCCGGCGCTTTTGGCCAGGCGGCGGGCGCGCACCCGTTCGCCATGGTTGGCGGCGGCGCTCAGCGCATCGAATTCCGGCATCGGGTGTCTTTTCTGTGAAGTGGAAGGGTGCCGCGCGGGTGCGCGGGCCGCGCCATTTTACCGGGTCGGGCGCGGGCGCGGTCGCGCGCATGCGCCCGCCACCGCTTCAGAGCTGAAGGCAGCGGCGAAAAAACGGCGCGAGCGCGCCTTCGTGAATCAGGCCAGCAAGGTCAGCAACGCTTCCGCCGCCGCTTCCGACGAGGCCGGGTTTTGGCCCGTGATCAGGATACCGTCCGTCAAGACATAAGATTGCCAGTCGGCGCCCTTGGAATACAGGCCGCCGTTCTCCTTGAGCATGTCTTCGACCAGGAAGGGCACGACCTTGCTCAAGCCGACGGCTTCTTCTTCCGTGTTGGTGAAGCCGGTCACTTTCTTGCCGCGCACCAGGGGCGTGCCATCGGCCGCCTTGACGTGGCGCAGCACGCCGGGCGCGTGGCAGACGGCGGCGACCGGCTTGCCGGCCGCTTGCATCGCTTCGATCAGGGCGATCGAGTCCCGGTCTTCCGCCAAGTCCCACAGCGGACCGTGGCCGCCCGGATAAAAAACGGCGTCGAAGTCGGCGCCGGACACGTCGGCCAGTTTGAGCGTGCCAGCCAGCGCCGCTTGCGCGGCCAGGTCGGCCTTGAAGCGGCCGGTGGCGGCCGTCTGCGATTCCGGGGCGTCGCTCTTCGGATCCAGCGGCGGCTGGCCGCCCAGCGGCGAAACCAGGGTGATGCTGGCGCCCGCGTCCTTCAAGACATAGTAGGGGGCGGCGAATTCTTCCAGCCAGAAACCGGTTTTGTGGCCGGTGTCGCCCAGTTTGTCGTGCGAGGTCAAGACCATTAATACGTTCATAGTAACTCCTGTGGGGTGGGGTGTTCGATGCAACAAATTGATGAAAACAAGCGGTGAAATCAGTCCTTCCCGACGCGGACGACGAGCTTGCCGAAGTTCTTGCCTTCGAGCAGGCCGATGAAGGCTTGCGGCGCGTTTTCCAGACCGTCGACGATATCTTCGCGGAATGTGATCTTGCCTTCCTTGAGCCAGGCGCTCATCTGGTCGAAAAATTCGCCGTAGCGGTGGCCGTAGTCGTCGAAGATGATGAACCCCTGCATCTTGATGCGCTTGGTGAGGATGGTGCGGGTCAGCAGGCCGAGGCGATCCGG
>DMYQ01000144.1:2427-3401 GCA_003482555.1 Janthinobacterium sp.
GCGTCGAACACGGCGCCGCCCACGTTTTCAAAGTAGACGTCGATGCCGGACGGGCAGGCGGCCGCCAGTTGCTGCGCGAAGTCGGCGGCGCGATGGTCGATGCAGGCGTCGAAGCCCAGTTCCTCGACCACGTAGCGGCATTTCTCGGCGCCACCGGCGATGCCGACGGCGCGCGCGCCCTTGATCTTGGCGATTTGCCCGACGGTGCCACCGACGGCGCCGCTGGCGGCAGCCACGACGACGGTCTCGCCGGCCTTCGGCTGACCGATGTCAAGCAGGCCCATGTAGGCGGTGAAGCCCGTCATGCCGAGTATGCCCAGCGCCGTCGACGGCTGTTTCATGCCGGAGTCCAGCTTGCTCAAGCCGGCGCCGTCGGAGAGCGCGTAATCTTGCCAGCCGCTGGAGCCGAGCACCAGGTCGCCGGGCGCGAAGCCGGGGTTGAGCGAGCTGACGACGCGGGCGACGGTGGCGCCCACCATCACGGCGCCCAGCGCCACCGGCGCCGCGTAAGAGGGAGCGTCGCTGATGCGTCCGCGCATATACGGGTCGAGCGACAGGTACAGGGTGCGCAGCAGCAACTGGCCGGCTTGCGGCACCGGCAGCGCGCCGTCTTTCAGGTTGAAGGTGGCGGCCGTGGGGGCGCCGTGCGGGCGCGCGTTCAAGACGATGCTGCGATTGCTGGTGGTCGTTTGGGTCATGGTTTTCCTTGAAATGAGTGATGGTTGAATCGTTGCTTCACTCGGTGCTTCAATCCGCGCTTAGATCAGCGATCCTCAGCAGATAGCCGAGGCGGGGGAAGTGCACGTGGAGCAAGCCGGCGGCGTCCGATTCGTGGGCCACGACGACGCGCTCGCCGTCCAGCAGAACCAGGCGCCCGCGCACGCCTTCGCGCGGGTAGTTGGCGGGTTGTACCTCGACCTCGGCGCCGATGTCGAATCCAGTATTGGTAGCGGCATCGGCATCGGCTGCGCCCG
>DMYQ01000110.1:0-2822 GCA_003482555.1 Janthinobacterium sp.
TTCGCGTGGCGGTTGCGCTGGCCTGCGTTTTCCACGCCAAACTGGACACCCATTCCACGGCAAACTGGACACCTAGTCCAGCGCAAACTGGACACTGATTCCACTGCAAACTGGACACCCAGTCCAGCGCAAACTGGACACCGGTTCCGCTCCAAACTGGACAGTTTGAAGCGGTCTGAGTAGGGCCAACGGCAAGGGGATAACTGTGGCAACCTGCCGGATTTTTATCCGGAGGGTTGCTTGACCAACAAAAGGTTATCCATGCGCAAAATCCATGAAGTACTGCGACTGCATTTCGAGCAGGGCCGCTCCAAGCGGGAAATCGCCCGCATCATCAACGTTTCTCCCTCCACCGTCTCCGATTACGTGGCCCGCGCCAAGCTGGCCGGCCTGTCACCGCCGTTGCCGCCAAACTGCGACGATACGGTCCTTGAACGCTTACTGTTCCCGCCCAGCGAGCCATCGTCGGTGCAGCGGCCCGCGCCGGCCTGGCCGACCGTGCACCAGGAGTTGCGCCGCAAGGGCGTGACGCTGGAGCTGCTATGGCAGGAGTACAAGTCAGAGCAGCCGGAAGGCTTCCAATACAGTGCATTCTGCGAGCACTACCGGCGCTGGCGCCAGCAACTGACCACGTCGATGCGGCAAACCCACACACCCGGCGAGCGGCTGTTCATAGACTACGCCGGCCAGACCGTTGGCGTCACTGACGGCAGCACCGGGGAAATCCGCCCCGCCCAGGTGTTCGTGGCCGTGCTGGGCGCATCGAACTACACTTACATCGAGGCGACCTGGAGTCAGCAACTGCCGGACTGGATAGGCAGCCACGTGCGCGCGCTCGCGTTCTTCGGCGGCTGCACCGAGCTGTGGGTGCCCGATAACCTGCGCAGCGGCGTGTCGAAAGCCTCGCGTTACGAACCGGACGTCAACCCCACCTACCAAGACCTGGCCGAGCACTACGGCGTGGCGGTGCTGCCGGCGCGCGCCCGCCGGCCCAAGGACAAGGCCAAGGTCGAGAACGGCGTGCTGGTGGTCACGCGCTGGGTGCTGGCGCGCCTGCGCCACCAGCGCTTCTTCAGCCTCAACGAACTGAACCGGTCGCTGCGTACGCTGCTCGACGACCTGAACGGGCGGCCCTTCAAGAAGCTGCCGGGCAGCCGCGCCAGCGCCTTCGCCGAGATGGACCAGCCGGCCCTGCGTCCGTTGCCCGTGCTCCTCTACGAATACGCCGAATGGAAAGTGGCGCGGGTCGGCGTCGACTACCACGTCGAAGTCGATGGCCACTACTACTCGGTGCCGTGCCAGCACGCACGGGCGCAGGTCAGGGTGCGCATAACGCGCACGACGGTCGAGGTATATCAAAGGGGCCAGCGCATCGCCAGCCATATCCAGTGCGCCTTTAAGGGTCGCCACACGACCATTGCCGCGCACATGCCGCCGGCACACCGCGAGGTGGCAGGCTGGAACGCGCAGACGCTCACCGCGCGGGCCGAAGTCGTGGGGCCGCGCTGCGCGGCACTGGTGGAGCGGCTGCTGGGCCAGCGGCAGCATGCGCAGCAGGCATTCCGCAGCTGCCTGGGTGTGCTGTCGCTGGGACAGAAGTACGGCGCCGGCCGGCTGGAGGCAGCCTGCGCCCGCGCGCTCAAGCACAGCGCCGTCAGCTGGAAAAGCGTACAGGCCATCCTCAAGAATGGTCTCGACCTGCAACAGCAAGACGCGCAGCGCACGCTTGACCTACCCGAACACGAGAACCTGCGCGGCGCGGCCTACTACCAGTCGACACAAATTCACTAAAATAGACTAAACGATATAAACGATTTATATTTAAATCGCAGTGCGCCACCAACCGGTGGCGCACCACCCCATGAAAGGATGACCGATGTTGAACCACCCGACCTACGACAAACTAACTCGCCTGAAATTGTTCGGTATGGCGCGCGCGTTCGCCGACCAGAGCGCGCTGGACCTGGACCACCTTGGATTCGACGAACGGCTTGGCCTGCTGGTCGAACACGAAATGAGCGAGCGCGATGGCAAAGCGCTGGCGCTGCGCCTGCAGCGTGCCAAGCTCAAGCCCAACACGGCCGCCGAGGACACCGACTACCGCCACGCGCGTGGACTCGACAAGGCGCTCTATCAACGGCTGCTGGCCGGTCTGTGGTTGCAGGAAAAGCAGAACGTGCTGCTAACCGGCCCAACCGGCGTCGGCAAGACTTGGCTGGCCTGCGCGCTGGCGCATCAGGCTTGCCGCATGGGCCGCAGCGCTTACTACGTACGCCTGCCGCGCATGCTCGACGAGCTGGCCATTGGGCGCGCCGATGGCCGGTACCTGAAGTTGCTCAAGCACCTGGCCAAAATAGACGTGCTCGTGATAGACGACTGGGGGCTTGCCGTGCTCGACGACACGCACCGGCGCGACCTGCTGGAGGTGCTCGACGACCGTCATGGCAGCGGCTCGACTGTCGTGACCAGCCAGCTGCCGATTGACCACTGGCACGCCGCCATCGGCGACGCCACCCTGGCCGATGCCATCCTCGACCGCTTGGTCCACAACGCCCATCAGCTCAACTTGAAAGGAGATTCGCTGCGGAAAAAGCGGGCCAATTTGACAAGCTCGACTCATCCGGAGTAAAACCACACCTCAACCCCGCGCCGTCACGCCCAAGGTGTCCAGTTTGGCGTGGAACAGGTGTCCAGTTTGGTATGGAACAGGTGTCCAGTTTGCGCTGGAATGACTGTCCAGTTTGCGGCGGAACAGGTGTCCAGTTTGCGTGGAATACGCACCGTTTGCATGCGTTGGGAGTACAGCGCGCCACACACCGCAC
>DMYQ01000110.1:3059-3492 GCA_003482555.1 Janthinobacterium sp.
CTTGTAAGGTCGGCGCCTCAAGGACGCGATGTTGACCGCGCCGAAACGACGCGATACCTACGGCGCCTCAAGGACGCGATAGTGGCTGCGCCTCTGGGACGCGGTGATGATGGCGCCTCAAGGACGCCATGCTGAATGCGCGCCTCAAGGACGCGATGTCGAGCGGGCCTGGAAGCGACCCGATACCTACGGCGCCTCTGGGGCGCGATAGCGACTGCGCCCCCAGGACGCGGTGATGACGGCGCCACAAGGACGCCAGGGATAACTACTGCGTCTCAAGGACGCGATACCTAATGCGCCTCGACGGCGCGGTACTGGCGACACCTCAAGGGTGCGCACTACTTCACCGGCCCATCCTGCGGCTGGCGTTGACAGCGAACGCGGCGTCAATCGACCGCGTTCTTCCATCGGTTGCAAATTCCACTTCATGTGC
>DMYQ01000110.1:3738-4495 GCA_003482555.1 Janthinobacterium sp.
TACGCCCATATTGTCATGCACGGTCGGGGGCAAATCAAGCGTGCTTTTAAAGCGCCACTCGAAACTGCCCCTTGATCGGCTGCATTGAGCAGGGAATCGCTCAGAGGGTTGCAATGAGGCCCGATTGCAGGGCGCCGCAGCCGCGAAGCGCCGCTGACCGGCGCGGGGTTGACGACGCCGGATCATGCGCGAAGCTGGCCGAAACCTATTGAAGGAGAGATGCCATGTTAAACCTGTTAACGATTCGCGGCCGCATTACCGATCTGCGCCGCTTCACCAATGCCAACCGCCACCGACACCCCTTTGCGCCAGCGGAGCGGTATGAGCTTTGGCTAAGGAAATTCGACGGAATCGAATGCAAGCTCACGATCCAGACCAAGACGATGCCCGCGCGCAGCGGGCATGGTATCAGCGTCATTGTCGCCGGAGACGAGGAGCGCGATGAGGACGACGACCCGAGCCTGTCGCCGGTGGTTGGCGTGTTCAACCGGGAGACCGGGGCGGCGGCCAACTATTTGCGCACCGAGACGCCGCCGTTTCTCCGTCGCGTGGACTTCGCCGTCGTGGCGGCAGGCTTCGCGGCGCTGGTGTGGGGGTTGGGCGCCGAAGGCATGCTGCTGTTCGCGGCGGCGGCGCCGGTCTATTTGTTCGCTTGCGCGTTTCGCAGGTCGATCCGGCTGGCGCTGGACGCACGGCAGGTTGATCTCACCATCGCCATGGAGCGCGTGCGCGCGGGCATCGGGAGGAAAAAATCATG